>NZ_JBFBGS010000018.1:0-123200 GCF_040684795.1 Kitasatospora sp. NPDC089797
CCCGGGGGTCTCGGAGGTCGGCGGGGCGATGCTCGCTCTGGGGGGCGGGGGTCGGGGCCCGGGGCCGCGGGTACCGCGCCCGGGCGGTCCGGCGGTGGGGGTGCCACTGCCGGACGGCGCGGAGGTCGGGGGTCACCGTCGACCCCCGGGGAGCGTCGACCCCACGGCGCACGTCCCCCCGTTACGGTGCCGCCCCGGCGCCGTGTCCCGCCGTCACGGCGCCGGGGCGGGCCCCGGTCAGGCGGGGACGGCCTGCCGTTCCTGCTCCCCGTCGGCGGTCTCGTCGTCGTGGCGGACGAGGCGGCTGGCGGGCAGCAGCAGGGCGGCCAGGGCGGCGAGCAGGTAGCCGGCGGCGCAGACCAGCGCTCCGGCCAGCAGCGCGGACTTCAGGACGCTCGGGTCGTAGCCGTCGTGGCTGCGGCCGAAGAAGACGACGCCGGTGACCGCGACCCCGAGGGCGCCGCCGAACTGCTGGAAGGTGCCGTAGACGCCGGAGGCGGCGCCGGCGTCGTGCACGTCCACGGTCGCCAGGGCGAGGTCGACGAGCGGTACCACGAGGAAGCCGAGCCCCAGGCCCGCCAGGGCCAGCGGCCACAGCAGGTCCCAGCCCGACAGGCCCGTGCCGTGGACGTCGACGACGTGGCGCAGCCAGAGGATGCCGCCGGTCTGCATCAGCGCGCCGGTGATGACGAGCGGCTTGCCGATCTTGGGGGCGAGCGGTGCGGAGACGCCCGAGCCGAGGAAGGCGCCGACGGTGAACGGCAGCAGGGCGAGTCCGGAGGCCATCGCGGAGAAGTGCAGGCCGAGTTGCAGGTAGAGGGCGAGGATCAGGAAGAAGCCGGCCATGGCGCCGGAGAAGCACAGCTGGACGATGCTGCCGGCGGTGAAGCCCCGGTCGGCGAACAGGTGCATCGGCGCCAGCGGCGAGCCGTCCCGGCGCATCCGGCGCCGCTGGTTGACCACGAAGGCGCCCAGGACCAGCGGGGAGGCGGCGAGCATGCCCAGGATCCACCCGGGCCACCCGGCGTCGCGGCCCTCGACCAGGGGGAAGACCAGCAGGAACAGCCCGGTGGAGACGAGCAGCAGGCCGGGGAGGTCCAGGCGCAGCGGCCGCGCGGAGCGGGTGTCGGGCACCAGGCGCCAGGCGGCGACGATCAGGGCGAGGCCGACCGGGAGGTTGATGACGAAGATGCTGCGCCAGCCGATGCCGAAGGCGTCGGCGGAGACGAGCCAGCCGCCGAGCAGGGGTCCGGCGACGGCGGCCAGGCCGGAGACGGCGCCGATGACGCCGAGGATCGCGGTGCGCTCCTTGGGCTTGTAGAGGGCCTGAACGGAGGCGAGGACCTGGGGGATCATCAGCGCGGCGAAGGCGCCCTGGGCCACCCGGGCGGCGACCAGCACGTCGCCGCTGTGCGCCAGTGCGGCGGCCAGGGAGGAGCTGGTGAAGCCGGCGACGCCGGTGAGGAAGATGGTCCGGCGCCCGACGATGTCGCCGAGGCGTCCGCCGGTGATCAGGACGACGGCGAAGGCGAGGGTGTAGCCGCCGACGACCCATTCGAGGTGGCCGGGGGTGGCGTGGATGTCCTGCTGGATGGCGGGCAGGCCGACGTTGACGATGGTGGCGTCCAGCAGGTCCATGAAGGACGCGACGATCAGGACGAGCATCGCCAGGGCGCGGTGGCGGTGGGCGGGCGGGGTGCCCGGGGAGGCGGCGGCGGGCGCCTGGGCCCCGTCGGGCGCGGGAGCGCGGTGCTTGGACGTCTTGGGCATGGCCTTCTTCGATCGCTTCGGAGGAATGGAGGGATCCCGGGCCGTCGGGGCGTGCGGGTGCCGTGGGGTGCGTGGTCGTCGGCCGCACCGGCCCAACTTGTTTCGTTCGGACGAAAGAACCATAGCAAGTAGTTCGGCCCGACGAAACAAGTACTTCGGCGAAGCGAAGCTTTTTGCTAGCCTGGGGGCATGACGACCACCGACAAGCCCTCGCGCGGCGAGCTCATCACCCGCCTCAACACGGCCGGGCGGGAGCTCAGCACGGCCGCGGTCATGTTCCACACCGCGCTCGCCCAGCTGCACGGCCTGAGCGGCACGGAGGAGAAGGCCGTCGATCTGCTCCAGCGGTTCGGCCCGCTGACCGCGCGCGAGCTGGGCGAGCACTCCGGGCTCGCCCCCGCCTCCGTCACCGGGCTCGTCGACCGGCTCCAGCGCAAGGGCTTCGCCCGCCGGATCCCCAATCCCGCCGACCGGCGCAGCGTGCTCATCGAGGCCGCCGAGGGCAGCTCCGAGGCCCTCGCCCCGTACTTCGCGCACTTCATGGAGGGCATGGAGCGGCTGTACGCGCGCTACGGCGACGCCGAGCTCTCCACGATCACGGACTTCCTCACCGCCGGCGCCGCCGTCCAGCACGAGGCGACCGCACGGCTGACCGCGACGCTGCCGGGCTCCTGGCCGCGCGGCGGTGGCGGCGGCGCGACGGTGCTCAACCGGAGCCAGAAGCTGACCGTCCAGACCGCCGCCCACGGCGTCGTCACCCTGATGGCCGCCGCCGACCCCGGGGCGTTCTCCTCCGCCCGCGCCGGCATGGCCGCCGGGAAGGCCCTCACCTCGGCCACCGGGCTGACCGGCCGCGTCCTCGCCGAGAAGCCCAAGGGCATGAAGCTCAACGGCAAGTCGACCGCCGCCCTCGCCGACCAGGTCTTCCCCGCCCTCGCCGCCGCCCTCACCCTGCTCGGGGAGATCGACCCGGCGGAGGCCGACAACTTCCGCTCCGTCATCCAGGTCGCCGTCGACGCCGCCGTGCACACCCGCGACAGCGCGAGCCCGGCCATGATCGCCATGGCGGACAAGATCGGCGCGGCGCTCGACAGCGTCTGAGCGGCGTCCGAACGGCGGGGGCCCGGGGCGGCGCGGTCAGCGGTGAGTCGTTGTCAGGCGCGGTCAGGCGCCGTCGTCGGGCGGGCCTCCGGCGCCCGGCCGCGCCGTCGTCGTCGGGAGCGGCGCGGGGTGCGGCAGGTGCACCAGCACCAGCGCCAGCCCCGCCAGGGTGACGTTGCGGATCGCCGCGTCCAGGCCGTTCCACGCCTTCGACTGCCACATGGCGAACCACTCGCCGCCGATCCCGATGAACCCGACGCCGAAGAGCAGCAGCATCAGCAGCAGGCCGAGGCTGCTGAGCCGGCGGGCCAGGTGCGGCCGCAGCCACCAGGCGAGCGTTCCCGCCGTCAGCACCAGGGCGCTCAGCGCCTCCCAGGCGATGATCGTGACGTACGCCGCGTTCTGCAGGGCCGGGGAGGTGACGGAGCGCCACATCAGCTGCCGGTCGTGGAAGGTGGTGTCCATCGCCAGCACGTGCTGGACGAACTGCTGGTTGGTGGCGAAGTCGGTGACGTTCCCGAACACCACGAGCAGCAGGTAGAGCGCGTTCGTCCCGGTGAGCACGGCCGCTGCGGCGGGCAGCGAGCCGAGCGCGAGCAGGCGGTCGCGGGCGGGGCGGCCCGGCCGGGCGGCGCTGGTGGTCGGCATGCGGAACAGGCTATCCCCTGGCGGGAGTTGGATGGTGCAACTCCCGCCGGGAGCCGGGCGCACCGGAGTTCAGGCCGCCGTGGCCAGGGTCCGGACGGGCCGGGTCTGCTCGTAGGCGTGGCCGACGCGCAGCAGGGTGGGCTCGCCGAAGGGGTGGCCGAGCAGTTGCATGCCGATCGGCAGGCCCGCCGTGTCGTGGCCGACCGGGACGGTCAGGGCGGGCAGCCCGGTGATGTTGGCGGGCGCGCACAGCCGCACGTAGGCGTCGGAGACGCCCTCGACCGTGCCGTCGGGCCAGGTGACCGTCGTCTCCTCGGCCCCGACCGCGGTCATCGGCACGCTCGGGGCGGCGATCACGTCGACGTCCTCCAGCATCCGGGCCCACGCGGCGCGCATCAGCGTGCGGGCGCGCTGGGCGCGCACGTAGTCGCCGGCGCCCATCAGCCCGCCGGCCTCCAGGAGGATGCGCACGTCCTCCTGGTACAGCTCGGGCGCGGCGCGCAGGGTGCTCTCGTGGTAGGCGGCGGCCTCCGGCACCATCAGGCCCCACTGGGTGGCCTGGATGTAGCGGGTCATCGGGATGTCGACCTCGACGAGCCGCGCGCCCAGGGCCTCCAGCTGTCCGACGGCGCGGCGGACGGCGGCCTCCACCTGCGGGTGGACCTGGTCGAAGTAGTAGCCGGCCGGCACGCCGACCCGCAGGCCCGTCAGATCGGTTCCGGGGCCGGGGCGGTAGTCCGTGGCGGGCGCGGACAGCGAGGCGGGGTCGCGGGGGTCGTGCCCGGCCAGCGCGGTCAGGACCAGGGCCGCGTCCTCGACGGTGCGGGTGAGCGGGCCGACGTGGTCCAGCGACCAGGACAGCGGGGTGACGCCGTGCCGGGAGACCAGGCCGTAGGTCGGCTTGAGGCCGACGACCCCGTTCAGCGCGGCGGGCACCCGGATCGACCCGCCGGTGTCGGTGCCCAGGGCGAAGGTCGCGGTGCCCGCCGCGACGGCGACCGCGGAGCCGCCGCTGGAGCCGCCGGCGACCCGGCCGTGGTCCCAGGCGTTGCGGGTCTGCGGGGTGGTCAGGCCGAACGCGAACTCGTGGGTGTGGGTCTTGCCGAGCAGGACGGCGCCGGCCGCGCCCAGCCGCGCGGCGACCTCGCTGTCCGCCGTCGCGCGGTGGTCGGCGCGGACCCGGGAGCTGGCCGTGGTGGCCATCCCGGCGACGTCGATCAGGTCCTTGAGGGCCATCGGGATGCCGTGCAGCGGGCCGCGGTGGCGGCCGTGCGCCAGCTCGTGTTCGGCCTCGCCGGCCGCCCGGCGCGCCTGCTCCGCGGTGACCGCGACGTAGGCGCCGAGCTGCGGTTCGACCTGCTCGACGCGGTCCAGGACGGAGTCGACCAGTTCCACGGGGGACAGCTGCCGGGTGCGGATCGCCTCTGCGGCGGCGGTGAGTGAGAGCTCATACGGTCGCATCGTGCTGCTCCTCGGTGGTGCGGTGGTCGGTGCTGCGGTGGTCGGCGGCGCGGTAGGCGGCGGCGGGTGTGACGTCGGCGAAGTCCAGCTCGCGCAGGAGCGAGACGACGCCGTGGATGTGGTCGGCGACCGCGGCGACCGCGGCGTGGCGCTCGGCGGGCAGGACGAGTCCGGCGCGGGCGGCCCAGCGGGCGGCCTCCGGCGGGGTCAGTTCGGTGGCGGGCACGGGGGTGCTCCTTCTCGGTCGGATTCTCTTCAGACGGCGGCCGGGAGTTCCCCGGCCGGCTCGGCGTGCAGCCGGTAGCGGCCGTCCTCCCGGCCGTCCTCCCGGCGGACGGTGCCGGCCGTGGGCCGCGGGAAGTGGGTGCCCAGGAGCAGGGCGTCGGTGTCGGCCAGGCCGCCGAGCAGCCGGGCCCGGGTGCGGATCGCCGCGGCGGGGTCGACGTCGACGCAGCTGTGCACGTGGGGGTGGGAGAGCTGGACGGGGTGGTGGATGCTGTCGCCGGTGATCAGCGCCCGGCGGTCGGCGCCGCGCAGTTCCACCGCGACCTGGCCCGGGGTGTGGCCGGGGGCGGGGACCAGCAGGACGCCGGGGGCGACCTCGTACCCGGGCCCGTCGGCGGGCACCGGCACCCGGGCGTACAGTCCGGCGTCGCGGACGGGGTGGACGGAGTCGCGGAACATCTGGGCGCGGGCCTCGTCGAGGTCGGTGGCGGCCCAGTGGTCCCATTCGGTGCGGCTGGCGAGGTAGCGGGCGTTGGGGAAGGTGGGGACCCACTCCCCGTCGACGAGGCGGGTGTTCCAGCCGACGTGGTCGGTGTGCAGGTGGGTGGTGATCACCAGGTCCACGGACTCGGGCGGGAAGCCGGCCGCCGTCAGGCGCTCCAGGAAGTCGGTGTCCAGGCCGTTCCAGGCCGGGTTGGCGCGGGGCTTGGCGTTGCCGATGCCGGTGTCCACGACGATCCGCAGGCCGCCGGCCTGCACCGCGAAGGCGTGGCTGGCCAGGCGGGGGACCTCGGCGTCGGCGAAGTCGGGGCGCAGCCACGGCGCCTGGTCGAGCACCTCCGGGGTGGCGGCCGGGAGCAGCCAGGGGCCGGTCTGCCGGGGCAGTTCGATCTCGTCGACGCGGTGGACGGTGATGTCGCCGAGGCTCCAGCCCGTGCTGGTGCGGGGGGCGGCCGGGTGGGACGAGGCGGTGCTCATCGGTGGGTCCTTTCGGCGGTGCGGTGCAGGTCGGTGCGGGGTGCTGCGGGGTGCTGCGGTGCGGGGTGCTGCGGAGCGGGAGAAGGGCGGTGCGGTGCGGTCAGGCGGTGCGCGGCAGCCGCAGGGTGCGGGCGAAACCGGCCAGGGCCAGCAGCAGGACGGTCGCGGCGTACGGGGTCAGGGCGGCCTGCAGGCCGTACCGGTCGGTCAGCAGGCCGGCGAGGACGGCGGGGACGCTCATGGCCAGGTAGCTGAGGACGTAGTAGGCGGCGAGCGTGCCGGCGCGTTCGGCCGGGGCGGCCGGGGGCAGCAGCAGGCGCAGGGCGCCCTGGGTGACGGCGCCGAAGCCCGCGCCCGCCGCGGCGGTGCCGGCGAACAGCGCGGCCAGGCTGTGCAGGTGGGGGGCGCTCAGGGTCAGCAGGGTCCCCGGGAGGAGGAGCGCGGTGCCGGCCAGGCTCGCGGTGCGGGCGGGCAGGGTCCGGGTGGCGTGGCCGGCCAGGGCGGCCGCGGCCGTCAGGGTGAGGAAGACCAGGCCGCCGGTGGCGCGGGCGGCGTGCGGGTCGATGAGCCGGGCGAGCGAGGGGCCCAGGGAGGAGTAGAAGCCGCCCAGCGCCCAGGCGGCGACGATGCCGGGGGCGGCGAGCACCATGGCCGGGCGGGAGGCGGGGGCGACGGCGACCGCGGGGCGCAGGGAGCGCAGGGCGCCGGGGTGGGGGCGGGCGGTCTCGGGGGTGCGCAGGACCGCGGCGGCCTGGAGGGCGAAGAGCAGGAGCAGCGGCAGGTAGACGGTGCGGGTGGGGGCGGGGGCGTACTGCGTGAGGGCGGTGGCGGCGAGCACGCCGATCGCCATGCCGGCCACCGGGGTGATGCCGTTGGTGGCCGTGGCCCGGCCCGGGCGGGCCGGGTCCTCGAAGTCGAGCAGGGCCGCTCCGGCGGCGCTGGTGGCGACCCCGGTGGCCAGGCCCTGCAGGATCCGGGCGGCGATCAGCGCGGGCACCCCTTCGGCGGTGGCGAAGGCGGCCATCGCGACGGCCTCGGCCAGCAGCGCCCCGGCGAGGACGGGGCGCCGGCCCAGGTGGTCCGAGAGGGTGCCCGCGGTCAGCAGGGCCAGCAGCAGGGCGAGCGCGTAGGCACTGAACACGACGGTGAGCGTCAGGGCCGAGAAGTGCCATTCGCCCTGGTAGAGCGCGTAGAGCGGGGTCGGCGCGCTGGAGGCGGCCAGCAGGGTGACCAGGACCGAGGCGTGCAGCCGGAAGGCGCCGCGGCGGCCCAGCGGGGACGGACGACGGACGCGGGGGCGGGCGGGCAGGGCGGTGACGCTGGTCATGGGAGCACCTCGAACCATTAAGGCAAACGCTTTGCGTTAAGCACTCTAGGCCCGCGGGCTCCCAAGACGCAAATATTTAGCTTTTAGGCCTCCGGCGGGGTCGCGGCGCCGCCGAGCGCCGCCGCCACCAGGCGGTCGGTGTAGGCCGCGGACAGGTCGGAGGGGCGGAACAGGATCCGGTACATCAGCGGGGCGACCACCACGTCCAGCAGGGTCTCCACGCCCGGTACCGCCTCCCCCCGCCCGGCCGCGCGCACGGCGACGGCCTTCAGCTGCTCGGCGGCGTAGTCGGAGCAGCGGACCGCGTTGCCCTGCTCGGGGTCGCCCAGCAGGGCGTCGCGGATGTACGTGCGCCCGGCGGTGGAGTCCATCTCCTCGGCGAACTGCACGGCCCAGGCCTCCAGGTCCGCCCGCAGGTTGCCGTGGTCGGCCGGCGGGACGTCGGGGCGCAGCCGCTCCACGGCCACGTCGGAGAGCAGTTCCCGCAGGTCCCCCCAGCGCCGGTAGACGGTGGACGGCGTCACCCCGGCGCGGGCGGCGATCAGCGGCACGGTGAGCGCCTCCCGCCCCACCTCCGCCTCCAGCTCGCGGACGGCCTGGTGCACGGACTGCTGGACGCGGGCGCTGCGCCCGCCGGGGCGTGTGGTCGGTCGGGACGTCATGGGGCCAGCTTAATGCTAAGGAGTTGCGTCTGGGCGGACACCGGCCCGGTCCCGCTCCGGGTCGGGCGCGGTACGGCCGGGGGCGGGGCGGGAGGTCGCCGTGCGGCCGGGGTCGGCGCGGGCGGCGCGGCGGGCCAGCGACAGCAGGTCGCGGGCCGGGCCCTGGGGGCGGTGGCCGGTGGGCCAGACCGCCCGCAGGGCCCGGCGCAGGTCGACCCCGGCGACGTCGACGACCACCAGCCGCCGGGCCCGCAGCTCCTCCTCGACCACGAGCCGGCTGAGCACGGCCGGCCCGCCCCCGCAGACGGCGGCGGCCTTCACGGCCGTCGAGGAGGGCAGCTCCAGCGCGGGGCCGGCCAGGCCGCCGTACGACGCCAGGACCGCCGCCAGGACCTGGCGGGCGCCCGACCCCGGCTCCCGCAGGACCAGCCGGGCGGCGGCCAGTTCCGCGGGGCGGACCCGGCGGCGGCGCGCCCAGGCGTGCTGCGGGGCGGCCACCACCACCAGTTCGTCCCGGGCCACCACGGCGGCGTCCAGCCCCGGCGGGACGGTGGCGCTCTCGACGAACCCGAGGTCGGCCTCGCCGCGGATCACCTGCTCGGCCACCGCCCGGGAGTTGCCGGCGCTCAACGAGACGGCGGTGTCCGGCCGTTCGGCCCGCAGGGCGACCAGCCAGCCGGGCAGCAGGTGCTCGGCCGGCGTCTGGCTCGCGGCGACCCGCAGCCGGTCGTCGCGCTCGCCGCGCAGCGCCTCGATCCCCGCGTCCATCGCCTCGGCCGCCTCCAGCACCCGGGCGGCCCAGCCGGTGACCAGGGCTCCGGCCGGGGTGAGGCGGGAGCCGTTGGGGGAGCGTTCGAGCAGGCCCGTCCCGATCCGCGTCTCCATCGTCCGGATCCGGGCGGAGGCGGCCGGCTGGCTGATGCCGGCCTCCTGGGCGGCCTTGCCGAGGCTGCCCAGCCGGGCGACCCCGAGCAGCAGTTCCAGGCTGGGCAGGTCGGGCACGCGGGGGGAGAGCGGCATCGCGGGTTCACAGACGTCGGGGCGGTCCCGGCGGGGAGGTGGGAAGGTGGGGAGGCGGACCGCACCTGCCCCGCCGGGGGTTCGGGTGGGGTCGGGCGTCAGTGCCGCCGGCGTCGGGCGCGGGCGACCCGGGCGGCGAGGACGACGGCCGAGCCCGCGCCGAGCGCGACGAGGCCGGCGACCAGCGGCGTGCCGACGGAGTCCGCGCCGGTGCGGGCCAGTTCGCCGCCCGGTGCCGGGGCGGCCGGGTCGGAGCCCTCCGCCCCGGGCCCGGTCCCCGCTCCCCCGCCGGGGGCCGGTGTCGCGGACGGGCTCGGGGACCCGGAGGGGCCGGGGCTCCCCGGGTCGCCGGTGGCCGTGGCCGTGGCCGTGGCCGTGGGGGACGGTTCCGGACCGCCGGTGGCGGTGGGGTCGGGGCTGGGGGTGCCGGTCGGCGTGGGGTTGCCGGTGGGCGTGGCGGTGGGACTGCCGGTGGGGGTGGGGGTGCCGGCTACGAGGCGGATGACCTTCAACGGCTGGATCCTCACGGCCTCGGTGGGGCCGAGGCCGGCGATGAGGCCGATGTCGATCCGGTCGGTGAGCGGGGCGTCCGCACGGAACTTCAGCCGGACCGGTATCTCGGTGACGTCCGCCGGGACCGGTCCCCCCTCGGCCGGGACCGGATAGTCCTGGAAGTGGTCCTCCGGGTCGTTGTCGGACGCGGTGGACCGCCACCGCCCGTCCTGGAAGTACTGGACCTCGATCTGGTCGACCTTCAGCCCCGCCGGCAGGATGTCGTGGACCTGGAAGAACAGTTCGTCGAACTGCCTCGCCGGGTCCCCGTGGTGCAGCACGGCGGTGAACTCCCGCCAGTCCCCGCCGGGCACGAACTCGCCGGGCAGGCCGCGCAGTTCCAGCGCCGGCTCCACCGCGGCCCGCGTCGGGGAAGCGCTCGGGGACGCGGAAGCGGTCGCGGAGGCGCTCGGGGACGGCTGCGCCGTCGCGACCGGGACGGCGGCCACGGCGACGATTCCGCTGACCCCGGCGGTGACGGCGGTGGCGGCGGCCATTCTTCTCAACTGCACGTGCTTCCCTCGTCCGTTGCTGGGTGGGTACGGAAGGAATCCTCCGTGCACCCACCGATCCCGGGTAGTACGCGGCTCCCTATGGGGTCATAGCCCGGGCCTCTGACCCGCCCCCGGGCTGACGGTCCGCAAGCCCCCGCACCGGCCCTTGGATAGGCTGCCGCAATGGCCTCCGACTCCCCCCGGCTGCTGCGCGCCGATGCCGCCCGCAATGCGGAGAAGATCATCCGGGCTGCCCGGGAGGTCTTCACCGAGCAGGGCCCCGACGCCCACCTCGACGAGGTGGCGCGCCGGGCCGGCGTCGGGGCCGCCACGCTGTTCCGCCGCTTCCCCGACAAGGCCGCGCTGCTGCGGGCGGTCCTGGACGCGCGCTTCGCCGAGCACGTGCGGCCCGTCATCCGGGCGGCCGCCGGGGACCCGGACCCCGCCCGCGCGCTGGCCCGGGTGCTGGAGACGGCGCTGGAGTCGGTGGCCGGCGACTTCAACGTGCTGACCGCCGCCCGCGCCGCGGGCGTGCTGACCCCGGCGACCGGCGAGGAGTTCTTCGCCGCCCTCGACGTCCTGCTGGCCCGCGGTCAGCGGGCGGGCGTGCTGCGCGCCGACCTCGTCCCCGACGACCTGCACCGCGTCGTCGTCATGCTGATGTCGGTGCTGTGGACGATGGACCCCCGCGAGGACGGCTGGCGCCGCTACCTGGGCCTGGTCCTCGACGGCCTCTCCCCCGCCGGGGCCCGCCCGCTGCCCTGCCCCGCCCCCGTGCTGCGCCGCCACACGTCCTGACCCGCCACGCGTCCTGACCCGCCGCCGGCCGTCGCCCGGAGCGAATGCGAACGGGTTTTCCCTTCATGGCGACCGGTTCGATTTCACGGCGAAAGAACCTGCCCCGGAAAGCCGATCTGTATAAAAACTGAGTTTTAATCAGAATGGCTATCGACTACGCGTTGGTCCAATTCTTTCGGCATTCCCTTATTTACCCTCGGCCTAACCACCCGGCATCCACGAAGGAGATGCAGTGACCAGAACCTTGGGAGTGCCCACCCCGTCCGGCGAGGTACGCCGATGAGAGGCGCTCGCCGCTGGGTCGGCCCGCTCATCGCACTCTGCCTGTCGGGCGGCGGCCTGCTGGCCGCCGCGCTGCCGTCCAGCGCGGAGGTGGACGCGCCCGCCCGGGCGACGTCCGCGAACCCGCCCGCCGCCGTGGCCCCGGCCGCCCCGGACGCCGCCCCCGCCGCGAAGGCCCCGGCGCCCGAACCGGCGCGCCCGGCCACGAAGGCCCTCGCCGCCGCCAAGCGTGACAACAGCGACCCGCAGTACTGTCACCTGCAGATCGTCAAGACCGCGGACCGGGACTACTACCTCCCGGGCCAGAAGATCACCTACACGATCAGCCTCACCAACGACGGCAACGTGCCGATCACCGGCGCGGTGGTGACCGACGACATCGGCGGCGACCTCGCCGACGCGGTCTACGACAACGACGCGACGGTCGGCACCGGCAAGCTGTCCTACGTCCAGCCCGTGCTGACCTGGGTCGGCGACCTGAACCCGGGCGACAGCACGAAGATCGTCTACACCCTGACGGCGAACAACCCCGACAACGGCCCGAAGATGCTGCGCGACGCGGTCACCGGACCGAAGTTCAGCAACTGCCCGACCGGCACCGAGCCGGGCTGCCACGTCGAACTCGGCTCGCCGCACTGGACGGTGGGCAAGGTCGAGGACCGCAGTGACGTCGAGGCCGGCGACACCATCCACTACACGATCACCGCGACCAACGACGGCACGGTCGACTTCGTCGGCGCCCGCCAGGCGGGCCTCGAGGACGACATGTCCCAGATCGTCGGCGAGTCCAAGTACGACGCGGACGCCCAGGCGAGCACCGGCACCATCGAGTACAAGGCGCCCTCCTTCGTGGTCTGGCGCGGCGACCTGCCGGCCGGCGCGACGGTGACCATCCACCTGTCGATCACCGCCGAGGGCCTCAAGCCCGGCAACACCGAGCTGGTGAACATCGTCCGGGCGCTCTACCCGCACCACGGCGGCACCGACCTGAGCAACCCGCTGCCCCCGGCGAACCGCTCCGGGCTGATCCCGGAGTCGTACCTGCGCGACCTGCCCCGCCCCGACGTGGCGCGGCACCGGGCCGGCAACGGTCAGATCACCGCCTGCACCATCGACCCGGCGACCGACGCCTGCTTCGTCGACGCCGACGAGCCCAACTTCGTGGTCGCCAAGACGGTGGACCACACCACCGCGAACCCGGGCGACGTCGTCACCTACACCGTCACCTACGCCAACACCGGCACCGACCAGTTCCCGGACGGCGAACTCCCCTCGGTCACCGACGACCTGAGCCAGGTGCTGCAGCACAGCACCTTCGTGGCCGGCTCGCTGAGCTCGACGGTCCCCACGGCGACCTTCGACCCGGCGGCGAAGACGATCACCTGGACCGGGCAGCTGACCTCGGGGCAGTACGGCAGCTTCACCTACCAGGTGAAGGTCAACAACCCGTACTCGGGTGACCAGTTCCTGGACAACCCGATCGTCTCGGCCAAGTCCACCGACTGCCAGGCGGGTTCCACCGACACGCGGTGCCGCGCGCACGTCGTCATCGTCGTGCCGGGCAGCGGCCCCAGCGGTTCGCCCTCGCCCAGCGGCTCCCCGTCGCCGAGCGGCTCGCCCTCCCCGAGCGGCTCCCCGAGCGGTTCGCCCAGCGGCGGCCCCAGCGGCTCCCCGTCGCCCGGCGGCTCGCCCTCGCCCGGCAGCACCCAGACCCCGTCCGGCGGACACCCGGGGCACGGCGTCCCGCCCGGCGGCGTGCTGCCGCACACCGGTGCCGGCACCATCGCCGAGATCGCCCTGGTGACGCTCCTGCTGGGCGCCGGTGGCGGGCTGTTCTGGCTCTCCCGGCGGCACGGCAAGCACTGACCCGCTGACCCGGACGCCCCCCGGGGCGTCCTGACAGCACCACGATGACGGCCGGACCCCCGTCTGCCCGACGGGGGTCCGGCCTTCGCCGTTCCCGTGCGGAGTCCCCGTCAGCCCGCCGGGCGCAGCCGCAGCGCCGAGACCGGGCACCGGGCGGCGGCCTCGCGGGCCTGGTGCGCCGCCGCTCCGACGGGCTCGGCGGTGAGCACCACGACCTGTCCGTCCTCGTCCTGGTCGAAGACCAGCGGCGCGGTCACCGCGCACTGCCCCGAGGCCACGCAGCGCGCGGCGTCGGCCTCCACCCGCTCCGTCCCGTTCACCACTGCACCGGGACCTCGCCGAGGCCGCCCGCCAGCCGTTCGGTCCGGTCGCGCAGGCTGTGCGGGTCCACCGCCAGGCGCAGGCCGGGGAAGCGGCGGAACAGCGCGGTCAGCGCGGTCTGCAGCTCGGTGCGGGCCAGCGCGTTGCCGATGCAGTAGTGGCCGCCGTAGCCGAAGGCCAGGTGGGCGTTGGGGGAACGCGACGGGTCGAAGGCGTCCGGCTCCTCGAAGGCCCGGGCGTCCCGGTTCGCGGCGTTGATCGCCACCAGCACCGCCTCGCCCCGCGCGATGTCCGTCCCCGCGACGGTGAGGTCCTCGCGGGCGAAGCGGGTCAGGCCCAGGCCGCCGGGCGCGGCCAGCCGCAGGACCTCCTCCACGGTCGCGCGGGCCGATCCCTGCGGGTCGGCGGCGAAGCGGTCCCGCCGCGCGGTGTCGCTCAGCAGGAACAGCACGCCCAGGTCGATCCGGCCCGAGGTGGTCTCGTGGCCCGCGAACAGCAGGCCCACCGCCAGCCGGGTCATCTCCTGCTCGGTGAAGGAGGGGTCCTGCGCCCGCACGGCCAGGATGTCGCTGAACACGTCCTCGCCGGGCTGCTTGCGCTTCTCCTCGGCGACGGCGGCCACGTACGCCTCGAACTCGGCCATCGCCGCGGCGCCGTCCTCCCCGCCGTAGAGCGCGGCGATCCGCTCCGACCAGCCGCGCAGCAGGTCGCGGTCGGCGATCGGCACGCCCAGCAGTTCGCAGATCACCATCACCGGCAGCGGGAAGGACAGGTGGTCGTGCAGGTTGACGGGGCGGTCCGGGTGCCGCGCGTGCTCGGCCTCCATCGAGTCCAGGCAGGATTCGGCGAGTTCGCCGATCCGCTCGCCGAGGCGGCGCATCCGGGGCGCGCTGAACGCGGGCGCCAGCATCCGCCGCATCCGCGTGTGCTCGCGGTCCTCCTCCTCGGGGGTGCCGGCGGGGCGGGTGTGCAGCGGCGACACCGAGATCCTCGGCGCGTCCTCGGTGTCGGGGCGCTGCCGGGAGAAGCGGGTGTCGCTGAGGACCTCCCGGGCTTCCTCGTAGCGGGTCACCAGCCAGGCCGGGTCGCCGGCGGGGGTGGTGACCCGGGCCATCGGGCCCTGTTCACGCAGCCGCGCGAACAGCGGTGCGAGGTCCAGGGCGTTGGGGCGCTCGAAGGGTAACCGTGGGGCGGGGGCGGTCATGGTCTCTCCTCATCGGCCCGGGGGCCACAAGAGCGTGAACGCTTGGCGGAGCCGCTCTCCCCTGGGTGTGCGGGCCGGGACGGCGAAGGGCGTCCCGGGCCGACAAGTGAGAGCTGACTCTCTTTTCCTCCGAGCGTAACACCGTCGGCACGCACCGTCAGCCGGGCCGCGGGGTTGCCCGGCTACCGGGTCGGCGGGGCCTCGTGCAGCCGGCCCGGATCCAGCCGCAGGAGGGACGGCAGGAAGCGCCCGTCGGGGCCGGGGACGGCCCGCCGGAATCCCGGATCCCCTGCTGGCTCGGCGAGTTGACCCCTGGACAGGGCGAGGACGTCGGCGGGCGTGTTCCGGCGGGGGCGGGCCTACGGGCCGGTGGGGGCGGGGCCGGCGTCGGGGCGGGGAGCGGCACCGAAGGGCCAGGCCTCGATGTCGCGGTAGTGGATCGGTCCCGGGCCGCGGCCGGTGTTGCTGCCGACCAGGTGGAGGCGTTCGGCCGGCCAGTGGCGGCCCCGGAAGCCGACCAGGCCGGCCGCGGCCCGCGGGACGCTGGTGGGGTCCCCGCGGCGGGCGCGGGCCAGGGTGAGGTGGGGGCGCAGCGGGCGGTCGGTGAACGCGATGCCGTGGGAGCGGACGAGGTCGCGGACGTCGTCGGCGAGTCGGTGCAGCCCGGTGAGGTCGCCGTCGACGCCGCTCCACAGCAGCCGGTCGTCGAAGTGGCCGCCGCCGCGCAGGCCCAGTCGCGGGGCGGGGTGCGAGGCGGCCAGGGCGGGCAGTTCGGACTGCAGCAACGGCACGGTGGTGGTGGGCAGTTCGCCGAGGAAGGCCAGGGTGATGTGCCAGTCCTCGATGCGGTTCCAGCGCAGCAGCGGGTAGCCGGTGCGGGCGGGCCGCAGGGCCCGGTCCAGTTCGTCCTTGGCGTCGTCGGGCGGGGCCAGCGCCACGAAGAGGCGCCGGGTCGCGGGCTGGGGGTGGTCGTTCACCAGGGCTTTCTAGCACCCGGGCGCCGGTCGGTGCGCCACCGGGGCGGCCGGGGCCGCCGGCCCCCGCGCGCCCCGGGAGGGGTGGGCGGGGGCCGGCGGGCGGTCAGCGGGGGCCCGGCGGGCGGGTGGTCAGTGGGCGACGATCTGGAGGTTGGCGGTCTGCCCGACGGTGCCGGTGACGTAGAAGGTGTGGCCGTCGGGGCCGAGGGCCAGGCCGGTGAGGTTGTCCTCGTCGAGGTCGCCGGCGCCGTCCGCGGGGACCGGGGCGCCGGTGGCGGTGTCGAGGGCGAGCACCGAGGCGGAGCTGGTGTAGGTGCTGTCGGTGAGGTAGATCCGGGTGCCGTCGGCGCTGACCTGCGGGCTCTCCAGGGCCTCGGCGCCGGCGCCGGCGTGGAAGGTGCCGGTGACGGTGTCGGTGGCCGGGTCGATGAAGGTGCTGGTGCCGCTGCCGATCTCGGCGAGGCCGAACAGGCGCTTGCCGTCGGGGGTGAAGGCCAGGTTGTAGTCCAGGGCGGTGGCGGTGCCCTGGACGGTGGCGGCCACGGCGGGCGCGGCGCCGGCCGTGGTCAGGTGCACCACGCCCTGGCTGGTGCCGACGTACAGGTCGCCGGTGCCCGGGCGGGCCGCGGGGGCGCCGACGTAGGGGGCCGGGATCTGCACCGAGGCGGTGAACGCCTGCTGCGCGGTGGCGAAGGCCAGGATCCGGCTCTGGCCGTTCTGCCGGTAGGCGGTCGGCCCGCTCTGGGAGACGTACAGGGTGGATCCGTCGGGGCTGAAGGCCAGTCCGGAGGTCGAGCCCTGGGTCCAGCCGGCCGGGCGGGGCTGGTCGGGCAGGGCGACGGTGGCGCGCAGGGTCAGCGTGGCGGTGTCCACCACGCTCAGGCGCTGGCCGTCGAGCACGTAGAGGCGGGAGCCGTCCGCGCTGAGCACGATGTGGGCGCCCCACTGGAGGGTGCCGAGGGCCAGCCGTGCGGTGACGGCCCCGGACTGGGTGTCGACCGCCTTGACGGTGGAGGTGTTGTCGGCCTCGGTCACCGCGACGTAGGCGGTGGCGCCGTCGGGGCTGACGACCGGTACGGCGTTGCGGGCGCCGACGGCGATGGTCGCCTCGCTGCCGGACAGCGGGGCGTCGGCCGCGGCGGCCGTGGCGGTGGCGGCGGTGCCGGTCAGGGCGAGCAGGACGGCGGCCGCAACGGCGGTGCGACGGAAGGCCGTTCGGACGGCCGGACGGGCGGCCGCCACAGGAGCGTGCTGGGACATCGGTTCCCCCTCTCGCACCGCGCGGTGCGGTGCCGGGGGCAGGCTAGTCGACGTGGATGACAATCCGGTCGACGGACGGGTGACCGTACGATGATCGCCTGCTGTTACAGGATGGTGACGATCCGTCCACAACCTGAGAGCGGGATGAGAGCGTCCTACCGGGGGACAGCGCCCGTACGGCACCGGCCGGGTCGGACGGGCGGGCGAACACCTCCCCTTGGAAGGGGTACTCCTGTGGTCATCTCCAAGCGGAACTCCCTGCGTCTGGCCGCCGTGGCCACCCTCGGCGCGCTCTCCCTCGGGCTGGCGGGCACCGCCATGGCGGCCGCCCCGGCCCCCGCGCCCGCCCTCACCCTCACCGCCTCCGCCACGTCCGCCGCGGCCTCCGGGCAGCAGGCCGCCGCGCGTGTCTCCATCACCGCCAAGCCCTCGGTCACCTCCGTCCGGGCCTGGCAGGACTTCCACGTCACCGGCACCACCACCGGCCTCAAGGCCGGGAGCACGGTGACCCTGCAGCAGAAGCAGCACGGCAAGTGGGTCACGCTGCCCGCCTCCGTGCGCACCGCCCGCAACGGCTCGTACGCGCTGCGCGTGGAGCTCGGCATCAAGGGCCTCAACGAGCTGCGCATCGTCAGCGGCAGCGCGGCCTCGCCGGTGTTCACCGTGACCGTGCGCTGACCCCGGTCCTCGCGGCCCTCGACGGCCCGTCCGCAGTCGCGGACGGGCCGTCGGGCGTTCGCCGGTGGGTGCGGCAGGCGTTCGCCGGCAGGCGGCTGTTCGGGCGGTTCTCCGCCGCCCCCACCGGTCGTGGAGCCCCCCGCTCCCCGGCCGCCGCCAGCATGGGGTGGCCGCAGCGGTCCTTCGCCCCCGGGAGCCGGGGGCGCCGCGGCGGCTCCAGGAGAGGAGAGAGTCCGATGCGCGCACTCACCCACGCGGGCCGGGCGGCGGTGGTCCTCGGTACGGCCTTCCTGCTGTTCGCCGGGACGGCGACCGGCGCCCAGGCCGCCACCGGAGCGTTCACCTTCGTGTCGCAGGACGGCACCAACGGCGAGATCTTCGACCCGCCCAACGGCCGCTGCCTGCCGATCTCCAACGGCGCCTCGTTCATCGACAACGAAACGGACACCCCCGCGTTCCTGTACCGGTCCTTCGGGTGCCACATCCTCTTCGACTCGATGGAGCCCCACACCACGAAGAGCTACCCCACCAACGGCGGCCCGTTCTTCGTCGAGTTCCTGTGAGCGGGCCCCGCTAGGGCCGTCCCGGGCGGTGCCGCGGCCCGACCCCCGAGCGGGCCGCGGCACCGTCTCCCCCGCACCCTCTCCCCCGCGCCGGGTCAGAGCAGGACGAGGAGCTTGGTGCCGGGGACCAGCTTGCGGTTGACCGAGGTGGACTGGACGAAGACGGTGTAGGCGGCGTTGTCGCCGGGCTTGACGACCGCCTCCGCCGCGGGCAGGCCGAGGAGCCGGCGGGCGGCCGGGCCGGAGAAGACCCGGCCGGTCATCCGGCCGGTGGCCGGGTCCTTCTCGGCGACGGCGAGCTGCTTGTTGCCCTGGATCTTCTCGCGCTTGGACAGCTCGTAGAAGGCGCAGCCGGTCTTGTAGGGGTGGCCGGCGCTGGTGACGAAGTCGCGGATCGGGCTCGCCTCGTCGACCGGGACCAGGATGTACTTGCCGGTGTCGAGGGCGTCGAGGTTGGCCTTGACGTCGGCGGTGTTGAGGTCCTGGCCCATGGCGAAGAGGTTCCTGGTGCCGCGCACGCCCTGTTCGCGGCCGCGCAGGAAGCTGGTGGCGGCGGACTTGACGGTGCCGATGGCCTCCTCGACGCCCTTGCTGGAGTCGGCGTCCCAGATCGCGATGTTGCCGGCCGGGAAGCCGTACTCCTGGGCGGTGCGCTTGGCCAGGGAGTTGGGGACCAGGATGGCGGAGGTCCAGTGGTCGGGGAGGGCGTCCATGGCGCCGTGGATGCGCTCGATCCAGCCGCGCAGGACGGCGCTGCCCTGGCCGCTGTTCATCCGGGTGTGCATCTGGCCGCTCTGGGAGCAGCCGGAGGCGTTCTCCTCGCCGTCGGTGACGACGACCTGGAGGAAGGAGTGCTCGCCGTAGCCCTCCCAGATGTTCTTGAGGTCGTCGACGGACTTCACGGCGGCCTCGATGAGGGCGGTGGCGCCGTTGGCGACCTCGTAGAGCCCGCGCAGGGAGGGCAGGTGCTTGACGTCCATGTCCCAGACCAGGTTCTGCACTTCGTGGTCGAAGGCGTAGAGGCTGATCCGGGTCTCGTGGCCGAGGCGGTCGGACTCCTCCTGCAGGCCCTTGACGAATTCGTCGACGACGCGGATGAGTTGGGACTGGTGCGGGCGCATCGAGCCGGACTTGTCGACCACGAGGGAGACGTGGTTGACCTTGTGCTTGATCCTGTTCGCGGACATGGCTCTCCCCTGGTTCCGGCGTCTTTTCGCGGTGGTTTTCCGCGCGCTTCCAGCGCGGTTCGCGAGGGGGTTCGCGGGTAATTCGCGGCGCCTTTCGGCGTTCCCTTCAGCGTGTTTCCACTCTAGGGGCGGGCACTGACAATCCGTCGTGGCCGCATTCCGTCGTGCCCGCGCTCCGTCGTGTCAGGGGGTGCGGGGCGGGCGGTCAGGGGGTGCCGTCGGGCGGGGCGGCGAAGGTGCGGCGGTAGGCCTGGGGGGTGGTGCCGAGGCGGCGGGCGAAGTGGTGGCGCAGGTTGTCGACGGTGCCGAAGCCGGTGCGGTGGGCGATCGCGGCGACGGGGTCGCCGGTGCTCTCCAGGTGGTGCTGGGCGGCCAGGACGCGCTGGCCGGTGAGCCACTGCAGCGGGGTGGTGCCGGTCTCCTGGCGGAAGCGCCGGGCGAAGGTGCGCGGGGACAGGTGGGCCCGGTGGGCCATCGCGGGGACGGTCAGTTCGCGGTCGAGGTTGGCCTCGATCCAGGCCAGGACCGGGGCCAGGGAGCCGGTGCGGCCCTGGGGCAGGGGGCGTTCGCGGTACTGGCGCTGGCCGCCGTCGCGGTGCGGGGGCGCGACCATGCGGCGGGCCACGGCGTTGGCGACGGCACTGCCGTGTTCCCGGCGGACCAGGTGCAGGCAGGTGTCGACGCCGGCGGCGGTGCCCGCGCCGGTGATGACCCGGCCCTCGTCGACGTACAGGACGTCCGACTCGACCCGGGCCAGCGGGTGGCGGCGGGCGAGCTCGTCGGCGTAGCGCCAGTGGGTGGTGCAGCGCCGGCCGTCGAGCAGCCCGGCCTCGCCGAGCAGGAACGCCCCGGTGCAGATGCTCACGACCTGCGCGCCGCGGTCCGCCGCCGCGCGCAACTGCTCGACCAGGAAAGGGGGCTGGCGAACCGTCAGGTCGTAGGCGGGGACGCAGACCAGGTCGGCCGCGGCCAGCCGTTCGGGGCCGTGCTGGGCGCGGACCTCGAAGCCGTGACGGGTGGGGACGCTGTCACCGGTGGCGGAGACGAGGGCGAAGTCGTAGCCGGGCAGTGCGTCCTGGCTGCGGTCGATGCCGAAGACCTCGCAGAACACGCCCAGTTCGAAGGCGTGGGCGCCGTCCAGGGCCAGCACGGCGACGTTGCGCAGCATCGGGCCGGTCTCCTCGGGGGCGGGGCAACGGGGCGGGACGGGTGGTGGACAGCGGTGGCAGGAATTTCAGCTTATCCGTCGTTTCTGCCACTGCCCGCGGGGGCCCTCCTTTGGCAGGCTCGCCGCCGTACCCCTCTTCCCCGTACGAACGGCCAGGCACCGCCATGACCCCGCACCCCGCTCCCGCCCCCTCCCCCGCTCCTGCCCCCTCCCTCTCCGACCTGTCCGCCCTCGCCGCCCTCGCCGACCCGTCCGCCGTCCCCGCGCAGGCCGCCCAGGTGCTGCGCGCCCTCGCGCTCGACGAGGACCTGAAGTGGCGCGTCCCCGCCGACCCGGTGCTGGGCCCGCCGGCCCGCCGGATCGCCCGGCGCTACGTGGCCGGCGAGACCCTGCCCGACGCGCTGGAGCGGGCGCGGGGGATCCTGGCCGCCGGGCACCGGGTGAACGTCGAGTACCTGGGCGAGAGCTGCCGCGACCCGCAGCGGGCCACTGCCGAGACCGAGGTCTTCCTGGCGGCCGCCCGGGCGCTGCCGCCCGGCTGCTCGGTCTCCCTGGACCTCTCCCACATCGGCCTGGCCGTCGACCCGGGGCTCGCGCTGGCCAATGCCGCCCGCCTGGCCCGCGCCACCGCCGCCACCGGGCGGGAGCTGATGATCTCCGCCGAGGGCTCCGGGCGCACCGACGCCGTCCTGGCCGTGCACCGCACCCTGTGCGAGGACTTCGACCACGTGGGCATCACCGTGCAGGCGCGCCTGCACCGCACCGTCGAGGACCTGCCGGAGCTGCTCACCCGGCCCGGGCGGATCCGCCTGGTCAAGGGGGCCTTCCTCGAACCGGAGCGGATCGCCCACCGGCGGGAGTCGCCGGCGCTGGCCGACGCCTACCTGGAGTACGCGCGCCTGCTGGCCGACTCCGGCCACCGCTGCTCCTTCGCCACCCACGACCGGGAGCTGGTCGAACGGATCGTCCGGCACCTGGAGGGGCGGGAACCCGCCGACGCCCCTTGGGAGTTCGAGACCCTCCTGGGGCTCGGCCCCGGCCTGCTCGACACCCTGGCCGAGCGCGGCCACCCCACCCGCGAGTACGTCGTCTTCGGCACCGAGTGGTGGCTCTACGTCTGCAACCGCCTCGCCGAGGACCCGCAGCGGCTGCTGCGGGCCCTGGTCGACGCCGCGGCGTGACCGGGGCGGCCGGCCCCTCCGCGCGGGGTCACTGCCCCTCGCCGCGGGGTCACTGCCCGTCGGCCCGGGAGAGGGCGTCGGTGATCAGGCGGGTGGCGAACTCCTGGTCGTCGCCGCGGACGCGGTTGACGTACTCCGCGAGCAGGGTGGCGGTGGCTTCCAGGGGGTTCATCTCCTCCTCGGTCCAGGGCCCGTACTGGGCGCGCCACAGGCTGGGGCTCAGGCCGCTGCCGGCGGCGACGAGCAGGCCGGCCATGGTGGGGACGACCTCGGGGCGGAAGGTCCTGGGCATCATCCGCATGGTGGCCACCAGGGTGGGGACCACGTACTCGATGACGTCCTTGCCCTGCTCCTCGCAGGCCGTCCGCAGCCAGTTCATGTACAGGTAGACCAGGGTGCAGGCGCCCTCCAGCAGGGCCGCAAACTCCTCCGGGCCCATGGACGCGGCGAGTTGGTCGACCATCCTGCGGTGTTCGGGGTCGGTCTCGGTCCGGCCGTCGTAGAGGGCCTTGAGCCGGGAGTCGATCACCATGAGCGCTGCGCTCACGTCGCCGGCGGGAGCGTACTGGGGGTCGCAGGGCGAGGACACGGGACTCCTTCTCCGGGGCGCGGCGACGGCGGGCTCCGCCGGTGCCTCCAGGAGAGCGGACGGCGGCCGGGCCCGGGGCGGGAACCGCCTCCGCGTCACCCGGACGGGAACCCCGCGCCGGCCGGGGCGTTGACGCCGGCCCGGGCGCGCCGCCCCGGTCAGGGCTTGCGGGCGACCCCGGCGTAGAAGGAGACCTGGGCGTCGGTGACGGTGTCCGGCAGCAGGCCGGCCGGGTCGTCGCCGGTGCCGTCCGGGTGCCAGCGGTGGGCGGGGACGATGCCCGGGTCCAGGAGGTCGAGACCGTCGAAGAGGGTGGCGAACTCGTCCTTGTGGCGCAGCTTCAGCGAGGTGCCGGCCCGGTTGTAGATCTCCTGGACCTGGCTGGCGCCGAGCGGGTCGAGCTCGGCGGTGGCGTGGGAGAGGACCAGGGCGGAGCCGGCCGGCAGGGGGTCCAGGAGCTGCTTGACGACGGCGTGGGCCTCGTCGAGGTCCGGGACGAAGTGCAGCAGGGCGACCATCGACAGGACCACCGGCCGGGTCAGGTCCAGGGTCTGCGCGACCTGGGGGGTGGCCAGGATCGTGGCGGGGTCGCGGACATCGCCGTGGACGTAGGCGGTGCGGCCCTGGGGGGTGCTGGTCATCAGGGCGCGGGAGTGGGCGAGCACGACCGGGTCGTTGTCGGCGTAGACGACGCGGGCGCGGGGTTCGACGGCCTGGGCGACCTCGTGGAGGTTGGGCGAGGTGGGGATGCCGGTGCCGATGTCCAGCCACTGGCGCAGGCCGCGCCGGGCCAGGGCGCGGGTGGCGCGGTGCATGAAGGTGCGGTTGGCCCGCACGGCGGTGCGCATGGTGGGGAAGACGGTCAGGACGCGGTCGGCGGCTTCGCGGTCGACGGCGAAGTTGTCCTTGCCGCCGAGGAAGTAGTCGTACATCCGGGCGCTGTGCGGGATGTCCTGGCGTATCCGCAGTCCGACCGGCTCGTCGGGGTCGGGCTCGGTCGCGGTCATCCAGGTTCCTCCCATGCGTATCCGTGTCCCTTCGTGATCAGATCATCGGACCGGGGCAGTCTAGCCAACTCGCCGATGGTGCGCGGGAAGTCGGTGGAGGTCCGCCCTCCGGGGCCGACGGCTGCCGACCGCCGGGCCACGGGGCTCGGCCGTACCGGGCAACTTCCGCCGCGTCGGGCGGCCGGTCGCGTGCGGGCGGCGCGGGGATGTGGCAGGCAGGAGGGCGGCGGGGCCGCCGCCCCGCCCGGTTCCCCACCGCCTTCGCCTCCCCCTCCCCCGACCGAACGGAGTCCCCGTGCGCCGACGCCGCGGAGTTCTGCTGACCACCGCCCTGCTGGCCCAGCTCGCCGCCGGGCCCTCGCACGCCGCGCCGGCCGACCCCGGGTGGGAGCAGGAGGGGCAGTGCGGGGTGGTGCGCAGCGGTGAGGTCCCGCTCGGCGGGGCGGAGGTGACGCTCTACCAGGCCGGGCGGGGCGGGGGCGGTCGGCCGCGGGTGCTGGCCCGGGCGCGCAGCGGGGCGGACGGGCGGTTCGCCCTGGACTACCGGCGCCCGCGCGACCCGCGGGCCGTGCTGTACGTGCTGGCCGATGTCGGCGGTCCGGCGGGCGGCGGGCGGTCGGCGGTGGTCCGGGGCGAACCGGACGGAGCAGGCGGGACGGGCGGGCCGGTGGTGCTCGCGGCGGTGCTCAGCGGCGCCGAGGCCCCGCCCGAGCTCGTCGTCAACGAGCGGACCACGGTGGCCACGGCCTACGCCCTGGCCCGGTTCACCGGCCCGGCCGGGGTGTCCGGCCCCTCCCCCGGGCTGCCGAACGCGGCGGCCGTCGCGCACAACCTGGCCGACACCGGCACCGGCGGCGTCGCCCCGCTGCTGGCCGCCCCGCCCAACGGCGCGCTCACCTCCACCCTGGCCGAGTTCAACACCCTGGCCAATCTGCTGGCCGCCTGCGTGGACAGCCCCGACGGCGAGGCCTGCGGGCGCCTGCTGGACCTGGCCCGCCGCCCCGGCCACGAGCGGCCGCGCGACACCCTGCGGGCCGCCGTGGACATCGCCCACGACCCGGGCCACAACGCCGCCGCGCTGTTCGCCCTGGCCGACACCGCCGTCCGCTACCGGCCCGCGCTGCCCGCCGCCCCCGACGCCTGGACGGTGGCGCTGCGCTACGACGGCAACGGCCACGAGCTGGACGGCCCCGGCAACCTGGCCTTCGACGCGCAGGGCAACGCCTGGGTGAGCAACAACTACCGCTACGGCCCGGACCCGACCGTCCCGGTCTGCGGCGGCGACACCGTGCTCAGGTTCACCCCCACCGGGCGGGACGCCCCCGGCGCCCCCTACCGGGGCGGCGGCCTGTACGGCGCCGGGTTCGGCGTCACCGTCGACCCGCGCGGCTCCGCCTGGGTCGCCAACTTCGGCTTCCAGGGCCGGGGTTGCCCGGTCGACCCGGCGCCGCTGGAGCGCAGCGTCGCGCAGTTCGCCCCGGACGGCACCCCGCTGTCCCCGCCCGGGGGCTGGCGCGGCGCCGGGATCCGCCAGCCCCAGGGGATGGCCGCCGACCGCTCCGGCACCGTGTGGGTCGCCAACTGCGGGACGGACAGCGTGGCCCGGATCCCGGACGGCGACGCCGCCCGGGCCCGGGAGATCGCGACTCCCGCCCTGCACAAGCCCTTCGGCGCCGCCGTCGACCCGGCCGGGCGGCTGTGGGTCACCGGCAACGGCAGCGACAGCGTCCAGGTCCTCGCCCCCGACGGGGCCTTGGAGCGGACCGTCACCGGCGCGGGCCTGCGCCGCCCGCTGGCGGTGGCCACCGACAGCCGGGGCAACGCCTGGGTGAGCAACAGCGGCATCCTCCCGGTGCCCTGCGGCGACACCACCGCGGAGGACCTCGCGGCCGCCCTGGCCGGTGAGGACGGCCCGCGCCCGGGCGCCTCGGTGACGATGATCGGGCCGGACGGGAGCACGCCGGCCGAACCCTTCACCGACGGCGGGCTGTTCCTGCCCTGGGGCGTGGCCGTCGACGGCGACGACACCGTGTGGGTGGCCAACTTCGGCGGTCACCGGATCGCCCGGCTGTGCGGCGCCGACCCGGCCGCCTGTCCGCCCGGGGTGCGCACCGGCGAGCCGATCTCGCCGCCCGGCACCGGGTACACGAGCGACGCCCTGGAGCGCAACACCGGTGTGCAGATCGACCCTTCGGGCAACGTCTGGCTGGCCAACAACTGGCGCACCGTCGCCGTGCCGGCCAATCCGGGCGGGCACGAGCTGGTCGTCCTGGTCGGGGCGGCGGCACCGGTGGCCGCTCCCCTGCTCGGCGGGGGCTGAGCCGTCCCGGACCGGGGCGTCCCGGGGCCGGCCGTCCCGGACCGGGGTGTTCCGGGGCCGTCGGGGCGACTACCCGCCGGTACGGATGGCCGGCCCCGCGCGCGCGGGAACACTGCGCCGATTCGGCGCACCACCGCGCAGGAGACCCCCGGGAGCCGTCCATGCCGCCGTCCGCCCGCCGCGTCCCCCCGGCCGCCGCGCCGCCGCCCGCCCGGCGTTCGGGCCTGCGCCGCCTGGGCGAGTGGTGCGCGCGCCACTGCGTGGTGGTGATCGTGCTGTGGCTCGTCGCCCTGGCCGGCGTCCAGGCCGCCAACCGGGCGTTCGGCGGCACCTACTCGGACGACTTCTCGCTGCCCGGCACCCAGGCCCAGCAGGGCCGGGACGTGCTCCAGGCGCACGAGCCGGCCGCCGCGGGCACCAGCTCGCAGGTGGTGCTGCACGACCCCGCGCAGCTGACCGGCTTCCAGCCGCAGATCGCCCAGGCCGTCGCCTCGCTCCAGCAGTTGCCGCACGTGCTGTCCGTGCAGAGCCCGCTGCCGCCGCCCGGGCAGAGCGCCCCGCCGGGCGGGCCGCTGGCCCCCGACGGGCTGACCGGGTACATCACCGTGCGCTTCGACACCATGCCCGCCCTGCTGGGCCACGACTACCTGGGCGGGGTGGACGCCGCCGTCGACCCGCTGCGCCGGGCCGGGGTGCAGGTGGAGTACGGCGGGCCGCTGGGCGAGCTGGCCCGGCCGGCGGCGGACGACCGCTCCAGCGAGGTGATCGGCTTCGCGGTGGCGGTGGTGGTGCTGCTGGTGGGCTTCGGCAGCGCGATCGCGGCCGGGCTGCCGCTGCTGACGGCGCTGATCGCGGCGGTGGTCGGGCTCGGGGCGCTGGGGCTGGTCGCGGCGCTGTCCACCTTCGCCACCGTCGCGCCGACCCTGGCGACCATGATCGGCATCGGGGTCGGCATCGACTACGCGCTGTTCCTGCTCACCCGTCACCGGCAGAACCTGATGGACGGCGTGGACCCGGTCGCCTCCGCCGGGCAGGCGGTGGCCACCAGCGGGCGCGCGGTGCTGGTCTCCGGCTGCACCGTGATCATCGCGCTGTCCGGGCTGTCGGTGTCGGGCGTCTCCTTCATCGCCAAGCTCGGCGCGGCGGCGGCCGTCACCGTGGTGTCGGCGGTGCTCGGCGCGCTGACCCTGCTGCCCGCGCTGATGGGGCTGATCGGCCCGCGGATGGACCGCTTCGCCGTGCGCCGGCCGATCGCCGAGGCCGGGGGCGGCGGCGAGGGCGGCGGCAGTTGGCACCGCTACGCCCGGCGGGTGGAGGCGCGCCCGTGGCGCTACCTGGTCGCCGGGGTGGTCGTGCTCGGGGTGCTGTCGATCCCGCTGTTCTCGATCCAGCTGGGCCACATCGGCGACGGCGCCGACCCGACGGGCTTCACCGACCGGCGCGCCTACGACCTGGTCTCCCAGGCCTTCGGCCCGGGCGCGAACGCGCCGCTGACCGTGGTCGTCGACCGGAGCGCGGTGCCCGCCGACTCCCGGGCGGGCGTGCAGAACGCCGTCCAGCAGGCCCTGGCCCAGTTGCCCGGCGCCGCGAGCACCACCCCGCTGCAGACCAGCCCGGACGGCGCGGTGCTGTTCGCCACCGTCCTGCCGGCCGGCGCCCCGCAGGACCGGGCCACCACCGACCTGGTCAACCACCTGTCGGACACCGTGCTGCCGGACGCGGTGGCCGGCACCGGCGCCAGGACGTACGTCACCGGCACCACCGCGGCCCAGGTCGACTTCCTCGACATCGTCTCCAGCCGGCTGCCCCTGATCATCGCGGTGGTGGTCGCGCTCGCCTTCCTGATCATCCTGGTGGTCTTCCGCGGCCTGCTCGTCGCCGTCAAGGCCGCGGTGCTCAACCTGCTCTCGATCGCGGCCTCGTACGGGGTCGTGGTGGCGGTCTTCCAGTGGGGCTGGGGCGGGCCCGCGCTCGGCGTCGCGGGCAAGGTCCCGATCGAGAGCTACGTGCCCATGATGATGTTCGCGATCGTCTTCGGGCTGAGCATGGACTACGAGATCTTCCTGCTCTCGCGCGTCCACGAGTCCTGGCTGCGCACCGGCCGCAGCCACGACTCCGTGGCGCACGCCCTGGAGATCACCGCCCGGGTGATCACCTGCGCCGCGCTGATCATGGTCAGCGTGTTCGCCGCGTTCATCGTCAGCGACAACGTGGTGATCAAGATGATGGGCCTGGGCCTGGCCGTCAGCGTGCTCGTGGACGCCACGGTCGTACGGCTGCTGCTCGTCCCCGCCGTGATGACCCTGCTCGGCCCGGCCGCCTGGTGGACCCCGCGCCCGCTCGACCGGATCCTCCCGCACATCGACACCGAGGGCACCGGCGAACGGCCCTGACGGTCGGACCGTCGGCGCTGGCGGGCCGACGGGCCGGCGGGCCGGCGGGCTGGACCAGGTGGGTCACGGCGGGGGGTCCGGCCGTTTCCCGGGGCCGCCGGGCGGTGATCCCTTGCCGCCGAGCCGTCCCCGTCACCGCACCGCCCCTCCGGAGGATCCGTCATGTCACCGCGCCCCCGCCGTTCACCGCGGCCCGCCGCCGTCGTCCTGCTCGCCGCCGCACTGGCGCTGGCCCCCGTCGGCGCCGCCGCGGCGGCCCACGGCCCGGACGGCGGCCCTTCGGACGACGGCGGGCGGGCGCTGCAGGCCCGCCTCCGGGAGCTGGTCGAGCGCCCGGACGGCCCGCCCGGCGCCATCGCCGTGCTGCGCGAGGACGGGCGGGTGCGGGTGTTCCGGGCCGGGACGGCCGAGCTCGGCACCGGCCGCGAGCCCCGGCCCGAGGACCACATGCGCCTGGCCAGCGCCGCCAAGGCGTTCAGCGGCGCGGTCGCCCTGCGGCTGGTGGACTGCGGACTGCTCGGCCTGGACGACACCCTCGCCGCACGGCTGCCCGACCTGCCCGCCGCCTGGGGCGCGGTGACCCTGCGCCAGCTGCTCCAGCACACCAGCGGGCTGCCGGACTACAGCCGGGCACCGGATTTCGGCGCGCTGCTCGACGCCGACCCGCACCACGTCTTCGACTCCCGGCACCTGCTGGACTTCGTCGCCGACCAGGGCCTGGAGTTCACCCCCGGCACCCGCTACCGGTACTCCAACTCCGACAACATCGCCGTCGCCCTGATGGCCGAGGCCGTCACCGGGCAGCGCTACGAGGACCTGCTCGCCTCCCAGGTCTACCGCCCGCTCGGCCTCACCCGCACCAGCCTGCCCTCCGGCTACCGGCTGCCCCGGCCCCAGCTGCACGGCTACGCCGTCGAGCCGCCCGCCCCGCCCCAGGACGTCACCACCCTGTACGGCGCCTCCGGCTCCTGGGCCTCCGGCGGCGTGGTCTCCACCCCCGACGACTTCAGCGCCTTCGCGGCCGGCTACGCGGGCGGCCCGCTGATCGGCGACGCCACCCGCGAACAGCAGCGGGCCTTCGTCCCGGGCGACTCCGAGCCGGCCGGGCCGGGCGCCAACCGCGCCGGGCTGGCGCTCTTCGAGTACACCACCCGGTGCGGCGTGGTCTACGGGCACACCGGCAACACCCCCGGCTACACCCAGCTCGGCGTGGGCACCCCGGACGGGCGGCGCGGCCTGACCGTCTCCGTCACCGCGCAGGTCAACCGGAGCGGCAACCCGGACCTGCTGGAGCACCTGCGGGCGGTCGAGGAGGATTTCGTCTGCGCCCTGCTGGCCCCCTGACCGGGGGGCATCGGTTACGGTCGTCGGTCCGGCCGGGCCGGGCCGGGCGGGGAGCCGGACACGAGGGAGGGACGGATGGTGGCCGCAGGGGCGGGGAGCGTCTTCCGGGGCGAGGGCGTGCCCGCGAAGGACCGGTTCGACTGCTGGCGGGAGCTGCTCGCGCGGACCCGGGCCAGCGAGATGACCAGCGCGCACGCCGACGACTTCCGGGCGGAGATGCGGCGTCTGGAGCTGGGGCCGGTCACCCTGCTGCGGTCGTCGTTCCCACCGACGCGGTTCCGGCGCACCGAGCGGATGGTGCGGCGCACGGACCCGGAGGTGTACCACCTGACGATGCCGCTGGACGGCGGGCTGGCGCTGACCCGCGGCCCCGGGGACCGGACCCGCACCTTCGGACGGGGCGACCTGTACCTGGTCGACAGCTCCACCCCGTACGACGTGCGGGCCCTGGGCGTGCACGCCCGCGGCCGCCCGGAGCGCCGGACCGAGGCGGTGGGGATCGACGTCCCGGTCGCCCTGCTGCCGCTGCCGCCGGAGCGGCTGCGCGAGGTGCTGGGCCGGGGGTTCTCGGTGCGGTCGGGTTCGGCCGCGCTGCTCTCGGACTTCCTGCTCGGCCTGGACCGGCAGGCCGCCGCCCTGGGACCGGCCGAGGCCGCCCGGATGGGCGCCGTCGTGGTCGACCTCGTCGCCGCCTGGGCCGCCCGCGAACTGGACGCCGAGACCGCCCTGCCCGACGAGGCCCGCCACCGCGCCCTCGCCCAGGGCGTCCGCTCCTTCGTCCGCCGCCACCTCCACGACCCCGACCTGACCCCCGCCGTCATCGCCGCCGCCCACCACGTCTCCGTCAGCCACCTCCACCGGGTCTTCACCCACCAGTCCCAGGGCCGCACCCTCGCCGCCTGGATCCGCGAACAACGCCTCGCCCAGGCCCACCGCACCCTCGCCGACCCCGCCCACCGCACCACCCCCGTCCACACCGTCGCCACCCGCTGCGGCTTCCCCCGCGCCGACGACTTCAGCCGCGCCTTCCGCACCGCCTACGGCCTCTCCCCCCGCGACCACCGCCGACAGGCCCTCACCACCGCCACGGAAACGGGCCCGGACGGGGCGTAGACGCATTGCCAAGGAAGCGGCGACGCAGTGCCAACCCGGCCGGGCGCCGTCCTGGCATCCTCCACGAGGAACACCGCGGTGCGCCCGGGCCGACCCGCCCGGACGCACCGCGGAACAGCCGGCGGCCCGGCACGCCACGGGGGAGCGTGCCGGGCCGCCGGCTGTTCGGTTCCGGGCAGGAGAGGTACTAGTTGCGGTAGCGGTAGCGGATCCGGCCGCGGCTGAGGTCGTAGGGGCTGAGCTCCACGAGCACCCGGTCGTGCGGGAGGATCTTGATGTGGTTCTTCCGGACCTTCCCGCTGATGTGGGCCAGCACGATGTGCCCGTTGGGGAGTTCCACCTTGAAGTTGGCGTTGCGCAGGCACTCGATGACGGTGCCCTCTACTTCGATGCCGTTCGCTGTCTTGGTCATGGTCTTCACCTCTTCTTCGTTCGATTGCGGTTCGGGTGGGCGTTCAGGGGCGGGCGGGGTGTCAACGGCGGACGAGTTCCAGGATGCTGCCCGTACGCCGGGCTCCGACGCCTTCGAGGAGCGCGAGGGCCGCTCCGTCGGACTCCGCCGCCTCGGCCTGGACGGTCCCGGTGCCACCGCGGTGCAGCGCGTCCAGGGCGTGGGCCAGCAGCGCCCGGGCGATGCCGCGCCGGTGCAGCTCGGCGCGCACCGCGAGCAGGCCGATCCGCGGCCGGCCCGGCGGGGTCACCCGGATCAGCCCCACGTAGCGGTCACCCAGACGGGCCACCGCGTACTTCGAGGGGTCCACGACCAGGGTCCCCGCCGGGCGGGGCAGCACCTGGGCCGGCACCGCCGACCACCCGGCGCCGGCCTCGATCTGCGCGTGGACGACGCGCTCCAGCTCCCGCAGCGGGCCCTCCTCGGCCTGCCCGGCGGGCACGATCACCACCCCGGCCGGGGGCCGCACCGCGCCCAGCCCGGTGGTCTCCGGGTCGGTGGGCACCAGATGGACCCACTCGCGGCGCCCGGCCGTGAAACCGGCCCGCCGCCAGGCGGACACCGCCTCGTGGTCGGCCTCGTCGGCCAGGGTGTGCAGGGGGCCGGGCAGGTCGGCCCGCAGCGCGGCGGCGAGCCGGTCGAAGGCCGCGTCGTGCCAGGCGTCGATGCTGACGAACAGCCGCCCGTCGGGCCGGCGCGACGCGTCGCCGCGGCCGACCACCAGGCCGTCCGCGACGGCCTGCCACTCGGTGTCCGAGACGCGCGTGACGGCGGGGGCGGGCGCGGGGTCGTGCTGGGGGGACTGCGCAGGATTCACGGTGTTGCCTTTCGGAAGTGCCTTGTCTGAGGCGCTCCCGGGCGACACCAACGTCAATCGCCCACCGTGACGACAAGGGGGAGCACCCACCCGGATACAGCCTTCATGGGTCTCACCTCCTCGCGTTCGTGGCACGGCTGCGCAGACCGTAGCAGCCGACCCCCCACCGGCCCAACCGGTTTCCCCGGGCAGGGTCAGCCCCGTGGTTCGGCGAGGACGGGCCGGAGCATGGACTCCAGGGCGTCGTAGGTCTGGCCGCCGAGGGCGCGGGCGGCGAGGCGGCCCCGGCGGTCGACCACCAGGGTGGTCGGGAGGAACTGCGAGTCGAGGGTGCCCTGGGGGAACTTCAGCAGCTGGGTGCCGTCCGGGTCGAAGATGCTGGGGAAGGTCAGGCCCCGTTCCTGTTCGAAGCGTTGGGCGTTGCGGACGTCCTGGTCGCGGGTGTTGACGCCGAGGAACTGCACGTCCTGGTCGCGGTAGGTCTGCCAGAGCTGTTCCAGGGAGGGGGCCTCGGTGCGGCAGGGGCCGCACCAGGAGCCCCAGATGGTGAGGACGACGACCTTGCCCCGGTAGTCGGAGAGCTTCGCCGGGCCGTCCGCCAGGGTCCGCCCGGACACCTCGGGGGCGTTCCGGCGCCGGTCGGCGGCGGCCCGCCCGATGCTGGTGCCCTTCTCGGTGACGAAGGCCGCGCCGTCCCCGGTGCCGGAGCACCCGGCGAGGAGCACGGCGGCGAGCGCGGCCGCGCCCAGGGTGGCGCTGCGGCGGCGGGGGTGCGGGTCGACTGGCATGCCCGAAGCCTCGCACGGCCTACGGGCGGGCGATCTTGAGGGGTGGTCAGGAGCGGCGGCGGGGTGTGGTGGATCATGGGTCGCGGGCGCTGCGGCGCCCCGTCGGTGTGCAAGACGCGCGAGCCGCGCACGACGCGGAAGCTGCGGAGACTGTGGAAGAGGTGGCCTGATGGTTCCCGTCGTGCCGGACCCGGGGGTGCTGCACCCGTTCCCCGAGCAGCCGCGGGTGGTGCTGCTGAAGCCGTTGGTGACCTCGCCGCTGATCGAGGTGGGCGAGTACTCGTACTACGACGACCCGGACGACCCGACGGCGTTCGAGACCCGCAACGTGCTGTACCACTACGGGCCGGAGCGGCTGGTGATCGGGAGGTTCTGCGCGTTCGCCGCGGGGGTGCGGTTCGTGATGAACGGCGCCAACCACCGGATGGACGGGCCGTCGACCTTCCCGTTCCCGATCATGGGCGGGGCGTGGGCGGAGCACGTCGACCTGCTGACCGGGCTGCCGGGGCGCGGGGACACGGTGGTGGGCCACGACGTGTGGCTCGGGTACCGGACGACGGTGCTGCCGGGGGTGCGGATCGGCCACGGTGCGATCGTCGCCGCCGGGTCGGTCGTCGCCGCCGACGTCCCGGACTACGCGGTCGTCGGCGGCAACCCCGCCCGGGTGATCCGGCTGCGCTACCCGGAGGAGGAGGTGGCGCGGCTGCTGGCGGTCGCCTGGTGGGACTGGCCGGTGGAGCACCTGACCCGCCATCTGCGCACCGTGATGTCCGGCGGCGTCGCGGAGCTGGAGGCCGCCGCGCCCGGGCGGTGAGGTGCGGCGGCCCGGGCGGGCGGGTGGCGCGGGACGGCGGGGCGGGTCAGTAGCGCAGGTCGGCGGCGATCCGGCCGGCGTCGGAGAGGGTGCCGTCGGGGACGAAGGTGACCCGGGCGCCGGTGTCCAGGGCCCGCTCGATGACCTCGTCGACGATGTCCTCGCGGGCGTCGGGCTCACCGGCCTCGGCGGGGACGAGGTGGTCGCCGTCGTCGCGGACGGTGGCGCGGTAGTTCTCCTCGACCACCAGCCAGGTGATCCGGCCCTCGGCCGCGACCTGCCAGACCTCGTCGAGGCCGGCCGCGAACGCGGAGCGGCCGCGGGCCTTGTCGAGCCGGGCGAGGGCGTCGGCGACCTCCTGCTCGGCGTGGGCGCGCACGGCGGGGTCGACGACCTTGCGGACGGTCTCGACGTCGGCCTGGGCGAGGCCGCCGTGCGGGATCTGGGCGGTGGCCTCCTTGGCGATCGGGCCGGCCGCGTCCAGCAGGGCCAGGGCGGGGGCGTCGCCGACCACGTACAGCGGGCGGGGGTCGGCGGCCAGGACCTTGCCGATCGCGGTGTCGGCCTGGCGCAGGAAGGTCTTGGTCTCCTCGTCGCGGAAGGTGCTGGGGGTGTCGCCGATGCGCTCGCGGCGTTCCGGGTCGGGGTTGTCGAAGGTGCGCACCAGCGGGAAGCCGTGGATGTTCTCCGCGGTGACCCGCTCCTGGTTGCCGCCCCACAGCACGGCCCGGTCGGCGGCGACGGCGAGCACCCAGTAGGGGCGCTCGGCGGCCTGGGCGGAGACCAGGTTGCGGGTGAGGAAGGTGTCGGACAGGACCACCCGGGCGGGGGCGGTGCGGGCGAAGGTCCAGATCCGGTGCTCGCCGGGCGCGGCGAGGATGGCCAGGCCGTCCTCGGCGTGCACGAGGTCGACCTCGGCCAGGGCCCGGTCGAGTTGCCCGACGACGTCGATCCGGTCGGCGCGGGAGACCTCGGGGTCGGCCTGGATCCGCTCCTTCGCCTCGGCCAGCAGGTTGCGCAGCCGCACCGGGTCCTGGGCGTTGTCCGGCTCGCGGCGGTGGGTGGTCATCAGGACGGAGACCGCCGGGTAGGGCCGGGGCCGGCGCAGTTCGGCGAGGACGGCGGGGCTGAGGGCGGGGTGCATGGGGACCCTTTCCGAAGGCGGTCGCCTTCTGGCGTGGACGCGCAGTGCCTGGCACAGCTGCTAAATGTCCCCAATGTAACGATTTGCACACCCGGTCGCCGGGTCGGCTCCGGCGCCGGGACCGCCCGTCCCCGCCCCTACCGGCGGGTACGGGGACGGTCGGCCCCGGCCCGGGGAGGGCGTGAGGCCCGTCAGCCGGCCACGGCGGCGGCCTGCGGCCAGGCCTCCTGGGCCGCGACCCGGGCGCGCAGCCCGCGCAGGGCCCGGGCGGCGGCGATGCCCACCGCGCCGGTGACCCGGCCGTCGCGCACGCAGGCGGCGGCGAAGCGGTGCTCGGCGAGGCTGCCGTCGACCACCTCGAAGCGCTCGGCGCCGCCGGGGCTGCCGAAGGCCTGCACCCGCAGGCCGTACTGGTCGGTCCACAGGTACGGGACCGGCCGGTAGTCCTGCCGGGCGCCGTCCGGGCCGGCCAGCAGGTCCCGGGCGGCGTGCAGGGCCTGCTCGGTGGCGTTGGTGCGCTGTTCCAGGCGCCGGCGCCGGCCGGTGTGCGGGTCGGGCCAGGCGGCCACGTCGCCGGCCGCCCAGACGCCGGGGCCGGCGGCGCAGTGGGCGTCGCAGGCCACCCCGCCGTCCGCCTCCAGCGGCACCCCGCTGCCGGCCAGCCACTCGGTGGCCGGGGTCGAGCCGATCGCCGTCAGCACGGCGTCGGCGGCCAGTTCGGAGCCGTCGGCGAGCCGCACGCCGGCCGCCCGGCCGCCGCGTTCGACCAGCGCGGCGGCCGCGCCCCGGTGGATCCGGACCCCGTGCTCGCGGTGCAGTCCGGTCAGCAGGGCGGCGGTGTCGGCGCCCAGCACGGCGGCCAGCGGGGCCGCGGCGGAGACCAGCCAGGTCACCTCGGCGCCGAGCCCGACGGCGGTGGCCGCCGCCTCGGCGCCGAGCAGTCCGCCGCCGACCACCAACAGCCTTGCTCCCGGCCGCAGTTCCTCGCGCAGGGCGAGGGCGTCGGCGAGCGTGCGCAGCACGTGGGCGCCGGGGAGGGGGGCTTGGGCGCCGGGGAGCCGGCGCGGGCGGACGCCGGTGGCCACGATGACGGCCTCGCAGCGGACTTGGCCGCCGCCGGCGAGGTGGACGGTGCGGGTGCTGCGGTCCAGGCGTTCGGCCGCCGCCCCCAGGCGCAGGTCGAGTTCCAGCTCGGCGAGCGCCTCGGGGGTGCGCAGGGCCAGTTGGTCGGGCTGCCACTGCCCGTCGAGCAGGTGCTTGGACAGCGGCGGCCGGTCGTACGGGGGTTCGTCCTCGGCCCCGACCAGGGTGAGGCGGCCGTCGTAGCCGGCCCGGCGCAGCGCCTCGGCGGCGTGCAGTCCGGCTGCGCCGGCGCCGACGACGGCCACCTCCCGCAGTGCGGTCACGCGAGTTCCAGGGTGATCGCGGCGGCGGGGCAGACCGCGGCGGCGTCCTGGACGGCCTGGTGGAGTTCGGCGGGCGGGCGGGCGTCGAGCAGGACGACGATGCCGTCCTCGTCGCGCTGGTCGAAGACGTCGGGGGCGGCGAGCACGCAGGACCCGGCGCCGCAGCACTTCTCCTGGTCGATCCGGACGAGCATGGGGGTTTCCCTTCGGGCGTGACCGGTCCGGGCCCCGGTGGGGCCCCGGCCGGGCGAACGGTGGTGGTGGGAAAGGCGGTTGGCGGCAGCGGTGGTGGTGACGGGGGCGGTGGTCGGCGCGGCGCGGGGCGGGCCCGCGCCGGGCCTGGTGTCACCAGCCGATGGGCAGCTCGTGGACGCCGTAGATGAGCATGTCGCCGCGGAAGGGGACGTCCTCGAACGGGACGGTCAGGCGCAGTTCGGGCAGGCGCCGCAGGACGGTGTCGAGGGCGATCTGGAGTTCCAGCCGGGCCAGGGGCTGTCCGAGGCACTGGTGGACGCCGAAGCCGAAGGCCAGGTGGCGGCGGGCGTCGCGGGTGACGTCGAGGTCCTCGCCGCCCGGGAACTCGGCCTCGTCCCGGTTGGCGGTGCTGACCATGCAGACGACGCCCTCGCCGGCCCGGATCAGCGTCCCGCCGATCTCGGCGTCCTGGACGGCGACCCGGGACAGGCCGGACTGGATGATGGTCAGGTAGCGCAGCAGTTCCTCGACCGCGCCGGGGATGGCCCCGGGGTTGCGGCGCAGGTGGTCGAGCTGCTCGGGGTTGCGCAGCAGGGCGAGGACCGACAGCGCGGTCATGTTGGCGGTGGTCTCGTGGCCGGCGACCAGCAGCAGCCGGCCCATCGCGCCGATCTCCTCGGTGTTGAGCTCGCCGCGCTCCACCAGGCGGCTGAGGATGCCGTCGTCGGGCTGGGTGCGCTTGGACTCGGTGAGCCGGATGAGGTAGTCGACCAGGCGGTCCTGGGCGGCGGTGACCTCCTCGACGGAGGACTCGCGGCTGAGCAGGACGCGGCTGCAGTCCTGGAAGAACTCGTGGTCCTCGTAGGGGACGCCGAGCAGCAGGCAGATGACCAGGGAGGGCAGCGGCAGGGCGAATTCGCGGACGAGGTCGGCGCCGGTGCGGCCGTCGGCGGTCATCCGGTCGAGCAGGTCGTCGGCGATGCGCTGGATCTCGGGGCGCAGCGCCTCGACCTTCTTGATCATGAATTCGCCGGTGAGCATCCGGCGCAGCCGGGCGTGCTCGGGGTCGTCCATCCGGATGAAGGTGCGCTGGCCGGTGTTGAGCTGCCGGATGCCGGCGGTGAGGAAGGGGAAGCCGGGGTTGGAGCCGTCGGCGCTGAAGCGGGCGTCGGCCAGGACCGCCTTGATGTCCTCGTGGCGGGTGAGCAGCCAGGTGGTGGTGCCGTCCCAGAGGGAGATGCGGCTGATCGGCTCTTCCTGCTGGGCCTGGGTGTAGGCGGGCGGCGGGGCGAACGGGCAGGTGCCGCGGGCGGCGGGGTGGGTGAAGCGGGGGGTCTGTGCGGCGGTGGCCATCAGGGGGCTCCCCTCTCGGAGCTGGGTGGGCCGGCGGTCGGGGCCGTACGGGTGTGCGGTGCCGTACGGGCAGGCCTGTGCGGCGTGGGGGTGTGCGGTGCCGTACGGGCCTGCGGTGCGGTGGAGCAGGCCCGGGGAATTTACGTGCCAAAAGCAACTAACTCATCGTCACGCTAACTCTCGGTTCGTGTCGGTGGAAGGGGACATCGGGCGGACGGCGAATCTGTCCGAAATCCGGTCACCGGTCGGCGCCGCAGCTGCGGTGGGCACCGGCTCGCTACAGTTCCCCCATGTCGGACGCCGCAGACGATCCCGCAGACGACCGGACAGCCACCGCAGACCTGGAGGCCGTCCTGGCCTCACTGGCGTACCTGCTGACCCGCTCCCAGGAGCACGAACGCCGCACCGCCCGGGCCGGCATCACGGCCGCCCGATCGGACGTCTACCTGCTGCGCGCGCTCGCCGAGGCGGACGGGGTCAGCCGGGTCGGCGACCTGGCCGCCCGGCTGATGGTCAAGCCCTCCCACGTGACCCGGCAGATCGACCGCCTGGAGAGCCAGCGCCTGGTGGAGCGCACTCCGGACGCGCTGGACCGCAGGGCCCGTCAGGTCGCGCTGACGGCCGACGGGCGGGTCGTGCTGGAGCGGCTGAAACAGGCCAACATCATCGGGCTGTCGGTCGCCCTGGACGGCGTTCCGGAGCCGGACGTGGCCGCGACGGTCGGCGTGCTGAACCATCTGATCGACCGGTACGTGCACCGGGTGCGCGGCGCCATGCTCGAGGAGGACGACCCCGCTCCCCCGGCGGACGGCACCGACCGGGCCCGCGAGGCGCACGGCCCGGCCGCGCCGGCGACGGGCCCGGCCCGGGTCGCGGGGGCCCGGCGGGTCGCCGCCGTCGCCCGGCGCACCGTGCGCGGCGCCGTCGAGTCCTGAGCCGCCGCGCGGGGCCGGGGGCGCGCGGGTCGACGGCGGTGCGCGGACCGACGGCGGCGCGCTGCTCAGACGGCGTGGACGGCGGCGGCGGCCTCGGCGATGTTGGCGTGGTGGGCGGCCTGGCGGGCGACGGGCAGCCAGGTGGGGCGGAAGCGGCGGCGGTAGTGGGCGCACCAGGTGCGCAGCAGTTCGGTGGGGCGGGGGTCGGGGGCGGGGGTGGCGCGGCGCAGCAGGGCGGCGGCGCGCACCGGGATGCGGTGGGCCCACAGGTCGATGCCGGCCAGGTGGGCGCGGGTGAGCGGGTGCGGGGGGTGGCCGGCGGGGGCCTGGTCCCAGGCGTCGGCGAGTTGGCGCAGTGCGGTCAGCTGGGTGTGGACGGCGCGCAGCAGCGGGGTGTCGTGGGGTGCGAGGGCGGCCGTCAGTTCGGTGAGTCGTCGGCCGCGTTCGCGCAGGTGCTCGGCGCCGGCGCGCAGGTGCCGTTCGGCGTCGTCGCCGGCGGGGGCGGGGTCGCCGAGCCGGTCGCTGGTCCAGGCGGGCACCTCGACGACGACGGTGCGGCCGCCGTGGCGCCCGGGGGCGAACCAGGTGGCGGCCCGGGCGCCGGGCGGGGCGCCGTCGGCGGGGGCGAGCATGCCGGTGGTGCTCTCCTGGTCGTCGATGTGGTGCGGCTCCATCAGGAAGACGCCGGGGGCGGCGGCGGGCAGCCGGTGGGTGTCGAAGGAGCCGGTCTCGACCGGGATGCCGAGGGCGGCGGCGGAGCGGGCGAAGGGCCCGGCCAGGGCGCTCGGGTCGGCGGTGGCCTGGAGGAAGGTGCCGCCCACGTCGGCGGTGTGCAGGGAGAGTTGGAGCGGGGGGCGGAGTTCGTCGATCAGGTCGAGCAGGATCCGGCTCTCCGGGAGGTCGCCGCCGATCGCCGGGGCCCATTCGGGCTGTTCGTCGGCGGCGGGGCGGAAGTAGCCGGCGAAGTAGGCGGGCAGGGTGCGGGCGAGCAGGCCGCCCCGGGCCAGGTGGGCGCCGTCGGGGTCGAGGCAGAGCAGGAAGTGCCAGGCCGTCGCCGGGGCGGACGGGCCCGAGGGGGCGGACGGGCCCGAGGGGGTGGACGGGCCCGAGGGGGACGGCGGGGCGGTGCGGGCCAGGGCGCGGTGGGCGAGTTCGACGACGGCGGCCCGGCCGGAGAACTCGTCGGCGTGGGCGCCGGAGACGACCAGGACGTGGGCGGCGGCGCTGCCGGGGCCGGGGCCGGGGTGGACGGACAGCAGGAGCAGCGGGCGGCCGGCCCGGGAGGTGCCGAGGGTGCGCAGCCGGCAGCGGTCGGGGTGGCGGGCGGCCAGTCGGCGGGCGGTGTCGGCGAGTTCCTCGAGGGTGGGGTAGCGGTCGTGGAGCAGCATCGCCCTGCCCGCGCTGGTCGAGGTGTCGGTCAGCATCAGGTCTCCCTGCCGTCGGCGTCCGGAGGTGGTAGTGGATCCGGTCGGGCGGGGGCCCGTCCAGGGGGCGCTCCGGGCCGGGGCGAACGGTGCGTCACCGAAGGATCGCCTACTGTCATATGCTTCTCGTATTTGCTGGTCACGGTGGGGGCACGGGTGGACTTCCGGTTGTTGGGCTCGGTGGCCGTGGTGGCCGCGGACGGGCGGGAGCTCGCGGTCGGATCGCCCAAGCGCCGGAGCCTGCTGGCGATGCTGCTGCTGCACCCCGGCCTGCCGGTCGGCGTCGACCGGCTGACCGAGGCGCTGTGGGAGGAGCAGCCGCCCCGGCACGCCCGGACCGTCATCCACAACCACGTCTCGGGGCTGCGCGCGGTGCTGGCCGCGCACGGGGCGGGCGCCGCCGGGGTCGAACTGGCCACCGACGGCAGCGGCTACCTGCTGCGGGCGCCCTGGGCGGCGGTGGACGCCGGGCGGTTCGAGCGGCTGCTGCGCTCCGCCCGCGCCGCGCGGGAGCCGGGCGTCGCGGTGGCGGCGCTGCGCGAGGCGCTCGCGCTGTGGCACGGGCCCGCGCTCGCCGGGACGGAACCCAGCCTGCCGCTGCTGTGCGCCGCCCAGTCGCTGGAGGAGCTGCGGCTGGCGGCCGTGGAGGAGCTGGCGCGCGCCCACGGGCGGCTCGGCGACCACGGCGCGGCCGCCGGGGTGCTGGCCGTCGAGGCCGCGCTGAACCCGCTGCGGGAGTCGCTGGTCGCCGCGCTGATGCTGGCGCTCGGGCGGGCCGGGCGGCGCTCGGAGGCGCTGGAGTGGTTCCGGCGCACCCGCCGCACGCTGGCCGAGCAGTTGGGGATCGACCCGGGGGCGGAACTCGCCGAGGCCCACGAGGTGCTGCTGCGCAGCGACCCGGCGCACCCGCTCCGGGCCGTGGCGGCGCCGGTGGCCGCGGCGCCGGTGTCTGCGGGGTCGGCGGTGCCGCCGTCCGCGGCGGCCGGGGCCGGGCCGGCGCCCGCGCCGTGGCCCTTCCCGCGCCGGCCCCGCGGGTTCTCCGGGCGGGAGGGCGAACTGGCCGCGCTGGACCGCACCGCGCTCTCCCCCGGCGCGATCGCCGTCGTCACCGGCGGGGCCGGGATCGGCAAGACGGCGCTGGCCGTGCACTGGGCGCACCTGCACCGGGCGGACTTCCCCGACGGGCGGCTGTTCGTCGACCTGTGCGGGCACAGTGCGCTGCCCGAGCGCCCCACCGGCGCGGTGCTGCGCGAACTGCTGCTCGCCCTCGGCCTGCCGGCCGAGCAGATGCCCTCCTCCCCCGAGGCGCTGGCCGCCCGCTACCGGGAACTGACCGCCGGGCGCCGGATGCTGATCGTGCTGGACAACGCCCGCCGCTCCGAGCAGGTGCGCCCGCTGCTGCCCGACGGGGACGGCTGCGTGACGCTGGTGACCAGCCGCGACCGGCTCGGCGGGCTGGTCGCCACGGACGCCGCGCGGCCCGTGCCGCTGGCCGAGCTGACCGCCCCGCAGTCCGTCACCCTGCTCGCCACCACCCTGGGCCCGGACCTGGGGCCCGACCTGGTCGGCGCCGAGCCCGAGGCCGCGGCCCGGCTCGCCCGGCTGTGCGACGGGCTGCCGCTCGCCCTGCGGCTGGCGGCGGCCCGCATCGCCACCAGCCCGCACCGGGGACTGGCCGCCCTCGTCGACGAACTCGCGGACGAGCAGGGCCGGTTGGGGCTGCTGGAGGTGGAGGACACCAGTGTCGCCGCCGCCCTGGCGCTGACCGTCCAGCACCTGTCCGCGCCGGCCCGCCGGATGTTTCACCGGCTCGGCACCCACACCGGCACCACCCTGGACAGCCGCACCGCCGCCGCCCTGGCCGGCTGCGAACTCCCGGAGGCGGCACGGGTGCTGGAGCAGCTGGCCACCGCCCACCTGGTCGTCGGGATCGACCGGGACGCCTACACCCTGCACGACCTCGTCCGCCTCTACGCCCGCAGCCTGCGTCCCGGGGCGGGCGAGGAGGACGCCGAGACGCTGCCCCGGCTGCTGGACCACCTGCTGAACACCCTGCTCGCGGCGAGCGCCGCCGCCGAGCCCGGCAGCGAACCGTGCTGCGAGCTGCCCGCCGACGCCCGGTTCCCGGTCGGGGTGCGGCCCTTCGCCGACCGGGCGGGCGCCCTCGCCTGGTACGCCGCCGAGCGCGACACGCTGCGCGGTGCGGCGCTGGCCGCGGTCGCCGCCGGGCGGCCCGACCGGGCCTGGCGCCTGGTGCTGCTGCAGTGGCCGCTGATCGTGTGGCAGGTCCGGGACGGCTGGGTGCCGCTGCTGGAGCACGGGCTGGCCGCCGCCGAGGCCGACCTCGCCCCCGGCGCGCAGTCCCGGGCGCGGGCCCTGCTGGGGTGGGTGCTGCTGGAGGAGGGCCGGCCCGAGGAGGCCCTGGTCCACCTGGAACGGGCGCCCGGCCTGGCCGCCCTGGCCGGCGACCGCAGCGCCCAGGCCGTCGCGCTGGTCAACCTGGCCGCCGCGCTCGCCCGGCACGGCGACGACGACGGCCGTCTGCCGTCCCGGGTACGGGAGTTGCTGGGGCGGGCGCTCGCCCTGGCGGAACGGGCGGGCCGCCCCGACCTGGTGGCCCTGGCCCGCCAGCACCTCGCCGACACCTGCCTGGACGGCGGCGACCCCGCGCAGGCCGCCCACCACGCGGCCCGCGGCCTCGCCCTCGCCGAGCCCCCGTTCCCCGCCGCCCGCCGGGTCGTCCTCCAGACCCTCTACGGCCGCGCCCTGGCCGCCACCGGCCGCCCCGAGGAGGCCGCCCACCACCTCGCCGCGGCCCTGCGCGCGGCCCGCCTCCACCACTACGGGGAGGGCGAGTCGGCGGCCCTGGCCGCCCTGGCCGCCCTGGCCGCCCTGGCCGCCCTGCCGGACCCCGACCTGCGCCCGGGCCGGCGCGGGCACCGCTGACGGCCGGCCCGGGCGGCGCGGGAGCGGCCCCCGCGGGCGGCGGCGGGTGAGCCCGCGGGCCCGTCGCCGTCAGCGGTAGAGCCCGGCCCCACGGTCCGGGCCGGCCAGGACGTTGGCGACGAAGAGGCCGAGGTCGAAGTGGTCGGGCTCGACGAACGGCGTCGGGTCGTCGGCCAGGCCGTACCACTCCGGCGGCACCGGGTAGCGCAGTTCGACGCTCCGGCCGACGGTCAGGACGCACTCCGGTTCGGCGATCCGGTGCCGGACCGGGGTGGCCGCGTCCAGCGGGAGGTCGTGCTCCCCCGCGCGGAGCCGCAGGCCGTCCGCGCCCCGGTAGAAGACCACGTCGGTGCGGCCGAGCCGGCCGTAGTGGCCGTGGACGGCCTCCGCGGGATCGACGGCCCTCCCGGAGCCGAGCCGGCCGGTCGCCGGGTCGAAGTCGGCGCCCCGCCCATACCTGTCGAAGTCGGCGATCAGCATCGCGGGCCCCCTTCTCGTGGCATGCGTCCCGGGCCGCATCCTCCCGGGGTCCGGCCCCCGGCGCGACACCGGGGGCCGGGCGCGCGCCGGGGCCCACCTGGGTACGGGGACTCAGGTGGGCCCGGGCGGTTACCCGTTCGGGTGGTGCGGGCCACCCGGGCGGGCCTTGCGGGGTGCCGGTCCCGAACGGGGGACGGGGCCGGCACCTGCTGGCGGGGGTCGCTCAGGGGGTGAGGACCCACTTCTGGTTGGCCAGGCCATTGCAGTCCCAGATGCCCAGCTGGGCGCGGTTGGAGGAGTCGAAGCCGAGCTCGTCCAGGCACTTGCCGGTGAGCACGTTCTTCAGCGAGCCGTCGGGCTGCGGGATCCACTGCTCGCCGGCGCTGCCGACGCAGGTGTAGACCTCGACCTTGGTGCCGTTGGGGCTGTCGGCGGTGCCGTAGGTGACGTTGAGACACACGCCGAGGGCGCGCACGGAGTTGTCGACGCCCAGGGTCCACCACTGGGCGGCGGTGCCGTTGCAGTCGTAGACCTGCACCGGGGTGCCCCGGTTGTCGCTGCCGTGGGCGACGTCCACGCACTTGCCGCCGTAGCCGACCAGGCGGCCCTGCTGGCCCTGCATGCCGAGGACCTGCGTGGTGATGGTGCTGGTGGCGTAGTTCCCGGGGTTGCAGTAGGCGGTGGAGGTGCCGTTGCCGGTGACGGTGGTGCCGTTGACCCAGTAGTTGACCGGCGTGGTGCCGACGGCGTAGAAGCAGACGGCCTGGGCGCGCCAGATGGTGCCGTTGGGCACGTTGTTGCAGGTCGCGGTGGCGACCGGGCCGCCGTGGCCGGTGCTGCAGTTGCCCGGGGAGTCGGCCTGGGCGACGGAGGGCAGGACGGCGACGCCCACCAGGGCGAGCAGGCCGGTGAAGAGGGTGGCGAGGGTTCGTCGCAGGCGCATACGAGGGGTCCCTTCGGGTCGGCGGGGCCCAACCGGATGTGTGGATCGTGTGGTTGGTGTCGCTTAGCGTGAGTGATGATATGAGGACACGTCAACTGTTGTGAATGCCTTGTCCGGAAACGATTCATGTCAGTTGCCTGCGGGCGGCGGGGCGGCGGCCGCCGTGAACGCGGGCTCCAGGGCGGCCAGCAGGGCCTGCGGGCCGACGGGCAGGGCCGCCGCCGACCGGCCGGTGTTGGCGGCGAACTTGGCCTCGACCTGGGCGCGGGTCAGCGGGCGGGCCGGGGAGCCGAGGGTGTCGGCGACGTGCAGGGTGCGGGTGGTGCCGTCGCGCAGGACGGCGTGCAGGGTGGCGCCCAGGTGCGCGGGGAAGGCGGCGCTCTCCCGGGCGCCGGGGCGGCAGTGCACCCGGGCGGCGAGGGCGAGCAGGGCGGGGTCGCGGACGGCGGCGTCGGGGAGGTCCTCCAGGGCGACGCCGAGCCCTCCCCCGCCGCGCAGCGCGACGGCCACCGCGAAGGGCGCCGAGAAGCGGGCGGCGTAGCCGTCGGCGGGCGCGGCCTTGGCGGCGGGCGGTTCGGCGACCGTGCGCAGGGTCGGTGCGGGCAGGTCGAGGCGGATGCTCTCGATGCGGTCGGGGCCGACGCCCTCGGCCCGCAGCCGGGTGGCGAGTTCGACGGCGGGGTGGGTGAAGCCGTTGGTCGGGTAGGGCTTGACGACGGTGTCGAGGCAGAGCCAGCGCCGGCCGAGCCCCTCGGTGAGCGCCTCGGGGCGGGCGGTGGGGCCGACGAAGGCGGCCAGGTAGCCGAACCGGCCCTCCAGGGCGGTCGGGGGGCCGGTGAGCCCGTGGGCGGCGAGGGAGGCCGCGGTGGTTCCGGCGGCGGCGGCCCAGCCGGCGTGCACGGGTTTGACGGTGCCGCCGGTGCGGTTGGCCTCCAGCAGGCCGCAGGCGAGGCTGGTGGCGATCGCCAGGGCGTGGGCGAGGCGCCCGGGGTCCAGGCCGCGCAGCAGTCCGGCGGTGACGGCGGCGCCGAGCGTCCCGCACAGCGAGGTCATGTGCAGGCCGCGCTCGAACAGCACGGAGTCGGTGCCGTCCAGCGCGGCGGCGCCGGCCCGCAGCGCGGTCTCGGCACCGAGCGCGGCCGCGCGCAGCAGTGGATCGGATTCCGTGGAAAGGGAGTTGGCGAGGGCGGTGGGGACGGCGACGGTGCCGGGGTGGACCATGGTGGGCAGTTGGGCGTCGTCGTAGTCGTGCGCGTGGGCGGCCGTGCCCAGCCACAGCGCGGCGTCCTGGCGCGGCAGTTCGCGCAGCGGGCGGCCGGGGTGCTCCTCGGCGAGGTGGCGGGCGACGGCCCGGGCGGGGTCGGTGGCCGCGCCGGCGGCGATGCAGCCGTAGGTGTCGAGCAGGGCGAGCGCGCTGCGCCGTTCGACCGCCTCGGGCAGGCCGCGCCGGTGGTGGTGGTCCGCGAACTCCGCCAACTCGGTGACCAGGGTCGGCACTTCACACCTCCACGACGGCGAGCGGGCGGACCGGGGAGCCGGTGGCGCCGAGGATCTTCAGCGGGACGAGGACGAAGAGGAACTCGCGGACGCCGTCGGCGGCCAGCTCCTCCAGGTCGAGCACCTCGACGATGTGCACGCCGTGCTCGACCAGCAGGCTGCGGTGGGCGGGCATCCGGGTGTGGCCCAGGCCCGGCCGGATGCGGTCGAAGGCGATGGTGTCGCTGCCGGCGGCGCGCACCCCGTGGGCGGCGAGCCAGTCGGCGGCCTCGCCGGTGAGGCCGGGCACGCCGGTGGCGTGGCCGACGTAGGCGGCGGGGTCGGCGTACAGCTGGGGCCAGCCGGTGCGCACCAGGGCGACGTCGCCGGGGTTCAACTCACCTCCGTCGAGGGCATGTTCGAGGTCGTCGGGGGTGATGCCGCAGCCGGGTTCCAGCCGGCTGGTGCCGTGCAGGGCGGGGATGTCGAGCAGCACGCCGCGACAGAGCATGGGCGCGACGGTGTCGACGCCGAGCGCGCGGTGGCGGCCGCCGAGGCTGTTCGCGGCGGCGTCCAGGCCGCCGTGCAGCCGGCCGTCGTGGGCGGCGTGGGCGAGGGCGTCGATGTGGGTGCCGACGTGGCCGCCGAGGGTGATCAGTTCGTTGGAGCCGGAGCCGCCGTCGGGGGTGGGGCGGTCGCCGTGGCGGCGGATCAGGGCGAAGTGGAAGCCGGGGTGGCTGGGCGAGCAGGGCATGCCGTTCTCCAGCGGCTGGGCCAGGTCGTAGACGCGGGTGCCGGCGGTCAGGGCGTCGAGCAGTCGCACGGTCGGGGTCCTCTCAGCGGGTCGGGGGTTCGGCGCGGTCCTCGGCGGCCTCGGCCTGGTCGGCCCGGTCCAGCAGGGCGCGGGCGCGGCGCACCACGGCGGCGTCGGTGAACCGTCCGTCGGGGCCGGTGCCTGCGCCGGTGCCGTGGGTGTCGGCGTGGGCCAGGACCGCGCGGGCGGCGGCCAGTTCGGCGGCGGTGGGCGCGAAGACGGCGTGGACGACGGGGACGTGGGCGGGGTGGATGACCGAGCGGCCGTGGAAGCCGCGTTCGCGCCCGCGGCGGGTGTCGGCGGCCAGGGCCGCCAGGTCGTGCAGGTCGGGGTGGACGCTCAGCGGCGGGCGGGGCAGCCCGGCGGCGCGGGCGGCGACCAGGACCCGCACGGCGCAGGCCGCGAGCACGTCCGGGTCGGTGGTGCCCAGGTCGGCGGCGAGGTCGCCGGTGCCGTACAGCAGGCCGCGCACCTGCGGGTGGGCGGTGGCGATCCGGTGGGCGCGCTCCAGGCCGAGGGCGCTCTCCACGGTCGGCCACAGGCCCACCCCGGGGGCGGCCGCGGCGACGGCCCGCACCTGCCGGGCGGACTCGACCTTGGGCAGGCGCAGCCCGGCCAGGCGGTCCGGATCCAGTGCGGTCAGGGCGGCGAGGTCCTCCCGGCCGCCGTCCTCCAGCGGGTTGATCCGGACGTGGAGGCCGGGCGGGCGGTGCTCGCGCAGGAAGGCGGCGGCGCTGCGGCGGGCGTACTCCTTGTGCGCGGGCGCGACGGCGTCCTCCAGGTCGATGACGACGGCGTCGGCGCCGGCGGCCAGGGCCTTGGGGTAGCGCTCGGGGCGGTCGCCGGGGACGTAGAGCCAACTGCGCGGCTCCGGGCGCCCGGTGGGCGTCGGGGCGGGCGTTGTGGCGGGCGTTGTGGCGGGTGTCGCGGCGGGTGTTGTGGCGGGCACTCAGACCACCCCGAGCCGGCGCAGTTCGGCCAGCTGCCCGGCACCGACGCCCAGCGCGCCGTAGACCTCGGCGTTGTCGGCGCCGCTGGGGCGCCCGGCCCAGCACAGCCGGCCGGGGGTCTCGGACAGCCGGGCGAGCGGGCCCTGGAGGACGAGGTCGCCGAGGTCGGGGTCGTCCAGGTGGACGATCGCGCCGAGGGCCCGGAACTGGGGGTCGGCGAGGATGTCGCCGGCGTGCTGGACGGGGGCGACGGCGGCCCGGGCCCGTTCGAAGGCGGCGATCACCTCGGGGGCGTCGCGCTCGGCGATCCAGGCGCCGACGGCGGCGTCCAGCTCCTCGACGTGGGCGGCGCGGCCGCGGCCGTCGGCGAACCAGGGCCGGGCGGCCAGGTCGGGGCGGCCGACCAGGTGCAGGACGCGCTCCGCGATGCTCTGGGCGCTGGTGGACACCGCCACCCAGCGGCCGTCGCGGCAGCGGTAGGTGTTGCGCGGGGCGTTGTTGACGGAGCGGTTGCCGACCCGTTCCTGGACGAGGCCGAGCTGCTGGAAGACCGTCAGCTGGGGCCCGAGGACGGCCAGGATCGGCTCCAGCAGGGACAGGTCGACCACCTGGCCGCGCCCGGTGCGCTCGCGGGCGCGCAGCGCGGCGAGCACGGCGAACGCCCCGGCGACGCCCGCGATGCCGTCGGCCAGGCCGAACGGGGGCAGGGTGGGCGGGCCGTCGGGCTGCCCGGTGCTGTAGGCGAAGCCGCTCATCGCCTCGGCGAGGGTGCCGAAGCCGGCCCGTTCGCGCATCGGGCCGACCTGGCCGAAGCCGGTCACCCGCAGCAGCACCAGGCGCGGGTTGGCCTCGGCGAGGGTCTCCGGGGCCAGGCCCCAGCGTTCGAAGGTACCGGGGCGGAAGTTCTCCACCACGACGTCCGCCTCGCGGGCGAGCCGCAGGAACAGCTCGCGGCCCCGGTCGGCGGCGAGGTCCAGGGTGACGGCGCGCTTGTTGCGGGCGACGGTCTTCCACCACAGCGACACGCCGCCGACCTGGGCGCCGTTGCCGCGGGCCGGGTCGCCGCGCGGGTGCTCGATCTTGACGACGTCCGCGCCGAAGTCGCCGAGCAGGCTCGCGGCGAGCGGGCCGGCGAACAGCGTGGCGGCGTCCAGGACCCGCAGTCCGGCCAGCGCCCCGGCCACCGGCCCGTCCGGCGGACCGGCCGATGCGCCGACCGTCGGCCCGTCGTTCCCGGGGTCGTTCTGCTCGTCGGGCATGGTGCGCCCCCTCTCTCCGTAAGCATTACCGTAAGGCTTACGGTCGGCCTTACGTTAGGCTGGCGCCGCACTCGACGCAAGGGAGTTGGTGAAGCGATGGCCGCCACAGACCCGGCACCCGCCGGCCGCACCGGGGGCCGACGGGCCCGCGGCGCCCTGACGGCCGACCTGATCGTCACCGCCGCCCTGGAGATCACCCGGCAGGAAGGCCTGGAGGCGCTCTCCATGCCCCGCCTCGCCCGGCACCTCGGCTGCGGCGTGATGACCATCTACGGCCACGTCGACGGCCGCGACCGGCTGCTCGGCCTGCTGTGCTCGCGCGTCCTCGGCGGCCTGGAGGCCGAGCGCGCCGACGGGATCGGCGGCCGCGAGGCGCTCACCCGCTTCGCCCTCGCCCTGCGCGGACGCATGCTGGAGCACCCGGCGCTGGCCCACCTGCTGACCCAGCGCAAGCTGTGGAGCCCGGAGCTCGCCGACCTCGTCGAGTGGGTGCTCGCCGAACTCACCGCCGACGGCCGCACCCTGGAGCAGGCCGTGACCGCCTACCGCCTGGCCCTCGTCCACACCCTCGGCTCGGTGCTCTACGAACTCCCGCGCACCGGCGCCGAACAGCAGGCCGAGTACGCCGCCTGGTGGCGCCACACCCTCGCCGACCTGCCCGCCGACCGCTACCCGCTGCTGCACGCCGCCGGCGACCACCTCGGCCGGGGGCCCGCCGACGACCGGTTCCGGGCCGGGCTGGACGCCCTGCTGGACGGCCTCGGCGCCCGCTGACCGACCCGCCCGGCCCGCCGACGGGCGGACGGGCGGCGCCGCGCGCCCGGGGCAGGAAGAAACCCGGCGGCAGAACCGCTGAGCACCACGTAGCACCGCATGACACCGAGCACCACGCGACGCCGAGCACCACGCGACGGCGGACCACCCGAGCGAACCGAGGACGGAACCATGGCCGAGCGGCCCCTGACGCTGATGGCAGTGCACGCCCACCCCGACGACGAGGCCACCGGCACCGGCGGCGTCCTCGCCCGCTACGCCGCCGAGGGCATCCGCACCGTCCTGGTCACCTGTACCGACGGCGCCTGCGGCGACGGCCCCGGCGGCGTCAAGCCCGGCGAGGAGGGGCACGACCCGGCGGCCGTGGCCGCGCTGCGCCGCAAGGAGCTGGAGGCCAGCTGCCGGGTCCTCGGCGTCGACCACCTCGAACTGCTCGAGTACGGCGACTCCGGGATGATGGGCTGGGCCGCCAACGACGCCCCCGGCTCGTTCTGGAGCACCCCCGTCGCCGACGGCGCCGCCCGGCTCGCCGAACTGCTGCACCACTACCGGCCCGACGTCGTCGTCACCTACGACGAGAACGGCTTCTACGGCCACCCCGACCACATCCAGGCCAACCGGATCACCATGGCCGCCCTGGAGCTGGCCCCCGGCGTGGCGCCCAAGGTGTACTGGACCACCGCGCCGCACTCGGCGATGAAGCGCTTCGGCGAGGCCATGCGGGAGTTCGGCACCGACTGGGACGAGGCCGCCGAGCCCGCGCAGCCGGACGGCGAGGCCCCCGCGGCCCCCGAGCTGCCCCCGATCGGGCTGCCGGACGACCAGGTCACCACCTGGGTGGACACCCACGCCTACGGCGGCCAGAAGTTCGACGCCCTGGCCGCCCACGCCAGCCAGGGCGAGAACATCTTCTTCCTGCGGATGGGCAAGGAGCGCTTCACCGAGCTGATGGGCACCGAGACCTTCGTGCGCGTCCGCGACACCACGGGCGCGGACCTGCCGGAGCAGGACCTCTTCGCCGGCCTGCGCTGAGCCCCCTTCCCGCCCCGGACGCCCGGACCGCTCCGGCCCCGCCCTGCCGTGCCCCGGCGCGTAGCGCCGCGCCGGCCGGACGCCGGGTCAGGCCCCCGGCGCGCCCGGGGCCGGGGCCGGGCCCTCCAGCAGGGCGCGGGGCGCCGGGGCCGGGGCCCGGCCGGTGAGGCGGTGGATCAGGGGGTTGACCGGGAGGGTGGCGGCCAGGGCCGTCAGCAGCAGGATGGTGAAGAACCGTTCGCCGATGATGCCCAGGTCGCGGCCGAGCGTCAGGATGAGCACCTCGCCCAGTCCCTTGGTGTTGAGCAGGACGGCCACGGTGGCGGCCTCGCGCCGGGGCACCCCGGTGAGGCGGGCGGCCAGCAGGGCGCCGGCGAACTTGCCGCCCCAGGTCAGGCCGAGCAGCACGGCGGCGGCCAGCAGACCGTCGGCGCCGATGCCGTGCAGGTCGACGGAGAGCCCGGTGAGCGCGAAGAAGACCGGGACGAGCAGCGCTCCGGCGTTGCGCAGCGGGAGTTGGACGGCCTGGCGCAGTTCCTCCCCCGCGTCGCGGGGCATGGCCAGGCCGAAGGCGAAGGCGCCGATCACCGCGTGCAGGCCGAGCAGGGAGGCCGTCCAGGCGGAGAGCAGGGCGCCGCTGGCGACGGCGAGCAGGATCAGCAGCGGGTGGTGGGCGAGCGCCCGCCGGGCGGGACCGAGCAGCAGGCGGCGCGCCAGCGGTCGGACCAGCAGGGCCAGGGCGGCGGCGTAGCCGGCGATGCGGGCCAGGGCGGGCAGCAGGCCGCCGTCGGCGGATCCGTGGGCGGCGGCGCTGACGGCGGCGACGGCGCACCACAGGGCGGTCTCGGTGAGGGCGCCGCAGGCGGTGGCGAGCACGCCGGTGCCCTCGGTGTGCAGCCGGTTCTCCTCGACGATGCGGGTCAGGACGGTCAGGGCGCTGGCGGACAGCGCGATGCCGAGGAAGACGGTGAACAGGGCCGGGGTGGCGGCCGCTCCGGCGAGGGCGGGGTGGCGGGCCAGCAGGACGGCGCCGAGGCCGGCGGCGAGGGCGAAGGGCAGCGCGACCGAGGCGGTGGTGACGGCCAGCACGGTGCGGACCCGGCCGGCCAGTCGGCGCAGGTCGAGTTCCCAGCCGGCGGCGAACATGAAGAGCGCGATGCCCAGTTGGGCGAGGACCGAGAGGTGGGCGCGGGCGGCGGGCGGGAAGAGCCGTTCGGTGGGGTCGCCGGGCAGCAGGCCGAGGACGCCGTGGCCCAGCAGCACGCCGACGGCGACCTCGCCGATCACCACGGGCTGGCGCAGCCGGGTGCGCAGCGGGGTCAGGGCGACGCCGGCGAGCAGGACCACCGCGACGTCGGCCAGCACGGTGGTGGCGGAGGTGCCTTCCATGGCGCCGTCCCCTTCCGGTGCCGGCCGGGGCGGTGCTGGCGCGGTGGGTTCGCGGCGGGCCCCGGGCGGCTTGTCGCACGTACACGGTCCACTGCATTGTGCGTGGTGGCGGTGCGGAATCCGTGCGGGTGGCGGGGGTCGGGCCCGGGCGGTCGGGGTGGGGCGCGGGCCGCGCGCCCCCGGTGTGCGGCGCCCGCCCCGGTCCGTGGGGGCACGGTCCGGGGCGGGCGGTGTTCGCACGTGTCGGTGTTCAACCGGTCAGGTGGGACTGGTCGGTTGGTGGTGGTGACGCCGGTTCGGGCGGCGCCGGGTCAGGCCGCGCCGGGTCAGGCCGGGACGATCGCGAAGGCGCCGTTGCTGAGCGGGGTCTGGGTGTACGGGCCGCTGTTGATGGACTGCGGCGAGTAGCTGTCGAAGACCTGGCCGTTGACGGTGACGCCGGAGAAGTCCAGCCGGCTGAAGGACGGGTAGCTCTGGCTCGGGGACTCGATGACGGCCTCGGCGCTGACGTTCTGCCCGTTGAGCTGCTGGACGGTGTTCTCGCTCCAGCCCTTGGTGGTGTCGGTGATCTGCAGGGTGTAGTTGGAGCCGCCGCTGTTGACCACCGAGGCGGTGAAGCTGTCGCCGGCGTCGACCGGGTCGTTGAAGTACTGCGGCGGGGCCGGGTACATCTCGTACCAGGCGGAGTAGACCGGGGAGCCGCTGGAGCAGTCGACCTGCACGCCGGTCTGCTCGACGGTCTGCGAGCCGTAGCCGTCGATGCCGACCCAGGGGGCGAACAGGTCGTTGGAGGTGTTGCACTGGACGGTGGGCATGGTCCAGGAGCCGGAGACGCTCTGGAAGCCGTTGCCCTGGGCGACGTAGCCGCCCCAGACGCCGCCGTCGTAGCGGGCGCCGTGGCCGTAGTGGTGGGCGCCGTAGACGTGGGCGGTGTGGGCGGGGGCGGCGCTGGCCGCGGGTGCGGCGACCGCGGCGGCCGGCAGGGCCAGCACGGCGGCGAGCACGAGGCGGCCGGTGCGGGAAAGGGCCATGGGGGGCTCCTTGGTTGGGCGTTGTGGGGGTGCCGCCCAGCTTGGGGGCGCCGCGGCCGGGCCGGGAAGGGAAGCGTGGGGACAGGAACCCGACATGGCGTAAACATGTCAAGGAGTCAATCCCTTGATTTCGGCCACCGGGTGGCGCACAGTCGCTCTGTTCCGCTGCCGGTGCGGGACGCGAGGAGGGTGTCGTGCCGGGGACGGGCATGCTCGGCGGGCTCGGGCTCGGCGCGCTGGAGGAGCAGCTCTACCTGCGGCTGCTGGGCCTCCCGGCGGCCGATCCCCAGCTGCTGGCGAGCCAGTTGAACCTGCGGGCCTCGATCGTGGTGGCCGCGCTGGCGGTGCTGGCCGAACTGGGGCTGGTGGAGGCGTGCGCGGCGGGGGCGTGGGCGGCGGTGCCGCCGGACGTGGCGCTGGAGGAGCTGCTGCTGCGGCGCGAGGTGGAGCTGCGGCGCGCCCGGGGCCGGATCGGGGAGTTGATGCGCACCTACCGGCAGGGCCGCCCGGATCCGGAGGCGGCCGGGCCGGTGGAGGTGATCAGCGGGCGCCGCTCGGTCGCCGACCTGTGGCGCACCCTGCAATTGGGGGTGCGCGAGCGGCTGCGGGTGCTGGACCGGCCGCCGTACGTGCGGCGCTCCGACCCGCAGACCGAACTCGCCCTGCTGGGGCGGGGGGTGGCGACCCGGGTGGTGTACCACAGCCGGGTGCTGCGCGATCCGGAGCGGCTGGCGGAGATCCGCACCTTCACGGCGGCCGGGGAACAGGCCCGGGTGCACACCGAGGTGCCGCTGAAGCTGGCCCTGCTGGACGACCGGTGGGCGCTGCTGCCGGTCAGCGCGGGCACCGAGCTGGAGAGCGTGCTGCTGATCCGGCCCTCGACCCTGCTGGACGCGCTGGCCGGGCTGTTCGAGCTGTACTGGGCGCACGCGATGCGGCTGCCGGAGCCCTCCGAGGAGCCTCCGGAGGACCGCCACCGGCAGTTGCTGACACTGCTGGCGGCCGGGCTGACGGACGAGTCGATCGCCCGGCAGCTGGGGGTGTCGACGCGTACGGTGCAGCGCTGGGTGCGGGAGCTGATGGACCGTTTCGGCGCCCGGACCCGCTTCCAGGCGGGCATCCAGGCGGCCCGGGCGGAGCTGCTCTAACCCCTCGGTGAGGGGGCGAGCAGGTCGGCGACCTCGGCCTCGTAGAGCCGGGCGGCGTCGAAGCCCATCCCGGCGAAGTGGCCGGCCAGCTCCAGGGACAGCACGCCGTGCAGGCGGGTCCACAGGGTCAGGAAGAGGTGCAGCGCCTCGGGCGGGGCGGGGTTGCCGAAGGTCCAGTCGCGGTGGTCGGCCAGGTGCGCGGCGAGCGGGGCGGGCTCCTGGCCGGGGGCCTGGCCGGCGAGGGCGGCGGCGCAGGCGTCGAGCAGGATCGTCATGATCTCGGCGGAGATCGCGGTGGTGTCCTCGGGCGCGTGGTAGCCGGGCACGGGGGTGCCGTAGACCAGGAAGTACCGCTGGGGGTCGGCCAGCGCCCACAGGCGCAGCGCGTGCGCCAGGGCGGGCAGGTCGGCGCCGCCCCCGGCGCCCACCGCCAGGGTGTCGGCGAGGCTGCGGTAGGCGTCCCGGACGAGTGCGGTGATCAGCTCGTCGCGGCCGGCGTAGTAGCGGTAGAGCGCGGGCCCGCTCAGGCCCATCTGCTTGGCGATGGCGTTGAGGGAGAGCGCGGAGGCCCCGGCCGTGGCGATCTGCTCCCGGGCGTGCCGCTTGATCTCCTCGCGCACCTGGGCGCGGTAGCGCTCCCTCGGGGTCTCCTCCGCCATGCTCCGACCGCCTTCCGCGCCGCTTCGGCTACAGCTTCAAGATTTAGTTAGAGGCTATCACTGAACCTGTTGACCCGGACCGGATCGAGGAGTTACAACTTCTCACGAAAGAAGGAGCATCTAGCGCTTCCTTCATCGGAGTCCAAGGGGACCACCATGTCCGGCATCCGCAGCACCCGTGCCGCCCGCACCGCCCTGTCCGCCGCCGCGCTCGCCGCCGCCCTGCTGGGCGCCGTCGCCGCACCCGCCCAGGCCGCCGACGCCCGTGCCACCGCCCGCGCCGGCTCCCCCGCTGCCACCACCACTGCCCCGCTCACCTGCCGCGGCCAGGGCGTCGACCCCGCCGCCCGGATCCGCTACCGCACCGAGGCCGTGATCCACGCCCCGCTGTCCACCGTCTGGCGGCTGCAGACCGACGTGGCCCGCTGGCCGTCCTGGCAGGGCGCCGTGTCGAGCGCCGAGCGCCTGGACCGCGGCCCGCTGCGGGCCGGCTCGGCCTTCCACTGGACCACCCCGCTGCCGCCCAACCCCGCCACCACCGCGACCGGTCTGGACATCACCTCCACCGTCCGTCAGCTCGTGCCGGGCTCCTGCATCCGCTGGACCGGCCCGGCCGACGCCGAGGGGCTGCACATCGACGGCGTGCACGTGTGGACCTTCACCCCGGTGCCCGGCGGCGTCCTGGTGCGCACCGAGGAGACCCACCGCGGGCCGCAGGTCGACGCGGACGTCCCGGCCGCCACCGCGATCCTGCGCCAGGGCCTGGACGCCTGGATGAGCGACCTCAAGGCCGCCGCCGAGGACTGCGGCTGACCGTCCGTCGACCCCGCACCGGCCCCACACCGGCCCCGCTCCTTGCGCGAGTGCGCAGGTCAGGAGCGGGGTCGGTGGCGCGCGCGGGGGCCCGGAGCCACCAGAATGGTGCGGACAGTCCCCCGAAAGTTCAGAAGAAGGACCCCCCACATGGATCTCGGCGTGCGCTGGAAGCTGCACGGTGACGGGCGCACGCCCGCACCAGGAGCGGTCGTCCGCCCCGACGAACGGCTCTCCTGGCCCCGCACGGCAGGGCTCGGCGCCCAGCACGTGGTCGCGATGTTCGGGGCGAGCTTCGTCGCCCCGGTGCTGATGGGGCTGGACCCCAACCTGGCGATCATGATGTCCGGCGTCTCGACCATGATCTTCCTGCTGGCCACCCGCGGCCGGATCCCCAGCTACCTCGGCTGCTCGCTCTCCTTCGTCGGGGTCGCCGCGGTGATCCGGGCCCAGGGCGGCACCAGCGCGACGGTGACCGGCGCGGTGCTCGTGGTCGGCGCGGCGCTGTTCCTGGTGGGCCTGGCGGTCCAGTACTTCGGCGCCCGGATCATCCACGCGGCGATGCCCCCGATCGTCACCGGCGCCGTCGTGATGCTGATCGGCTTCAACCTCGCCCCGGTGACCGCCTCGACGTACTGGCCGCAGGACCAGTGGACGGCGCTGCTGGTGATGCTGTTCACCGGGCTCGCGGTGGTGTGCCTGCGCGGCTTCTGGTCGCGGGTGGCGATCTTCCTGGGCCTGCTCTTCGGGTACGGGATCTCCTTCCTGTTCGACCGGGTCTTCGGCAAGATCCACTCGGTGGACGCGGGCGGACACCTGACCGACCACTGGCGCCTGGACCTGTCCGCCGTCGGCAAGGCGGACTGGATCGGCCTGCCGACCTTCCACGGCCCCTCCTTCCAGTGGTCCGCGATCCTGGTCGCGCTGCCCGTGGTGATCGCGCTGGTCGCGGAGAACGCCGGGCACGTCAAGGCCGTCGGCGAGATGACCGGGGCGAACCTGGACGACAAGCTGGGCACCGCGATCTCCGCGGACGGCGTCGGCTCGATGCTCTCCACCGCGCTCGGCGGCCCGCCCAACACCACGTACTCCGAGAACATCGGCGTGATGGCCGCGACCCGGGTCTACTCCACCGCCGCCTACTGGGCCGCGGCCTGCTTCGCGCTGCTGTTCGGCATCTGCCCGAAGTTCGGCGCCGTCGTGGCCGCGATCCCCGGCGGGGTGCTCGGCGGCATCACCGTCATCCTGTACGGCATGATCGGCCTGCTCGGCGCGCAGATCTGGATCAAGTCCGGGGTGGACCTGCGCAACCCGCTGAACCTGGTGCCGGCCGCCGCGGGCATCATCATCGGCATCGGCAACGTGACGCTGAAGTTCACCGACACCTTCAGCCTCAGCGGCATCGCGCTGGGGACGCTGGTGGTCATCACCGGCTACCACGCGCTGCGGGCGCTGGCCCCCGCGCACCTGAAGACGCAGGAGCCGCTGCTGGACGAGGGCACCTCCTCCTACGACGAGCCGTCGGCCGGCCCGGGGGAACGGCCCGCTCCGTAGGCGCGGTCGCAGGACAGGCAGATTTGACCTGCACATGACCTAAAGTTACTTCCGCCGGTCGATCCGCCTGGCCAGACGGACCGTCGGGTGGTCGAATCGCTCCCAGCGATCCGACCACCCGATCCCCCACTGGGAGTGGCATGTCCCCTCTGCCCCACCACCGCAGGCTCGCCGTCGGGGCCCTGGCCCTCGCCACCTTCGCGATCTCCTGCAGCTCGGCCACCGCCAGCACCAGCAGCCCGGCCGCGCCGTCCGCCTCGTCGGCGAAGGGCAAGGTGCTGTGGACCCCCAGCACCAAGACCGGCCCGTCCTCCTTCCGCGGCATCCAGTGCGCGGCCCCCGGCACCTTCGGCGTCGTCAAGGACCCGGTGAAGGGCGACGTGTGGAAGGCGTACCAGGCGGCGGGGGTGGAGCGCTGCGAGACGGTCGGCCCCGAGCTGGACGAGGGCGACACGTTCTACCTGGGCTGGTCGTCGAAGGTGGAGGTCGGCGACGACGCGGACCGCTACGTCTTCCAGCTCAAGTGCTCGCCGAGCACCGACACGGCGAACCACCCGATCGAGATCGACATCACCAACTCCCGGGTGCGGCTCCAGGAGTGGGACACCGACCACGTGGCGCACCCGCTGTGGACGGCGCCGGTGAAGAACGGCGAGTGGCACAAGTACGCGCTGAAGGTCCACCTCGGGCGCACCGACGGGACGATCGACTTCTGGTTCGACGGCAAGAAGCAGACGTTCAACACGGGTGCGGGCACCTTCAAGGGCACCACCTGGGACGGCGACACCGATTACCTCAAGTGGGGCTCGTACCACCAGAACCCGGGCGACGCGACGAACACGTTCACCAGCCCGGTGATGGCGACCACCCTGGAGACGGCCACCGCCGGCTCGTAGGGGGATGAGGATGAGGGCCCGGACCGCAGCCACTGCGGTCCGGCCCTGTTGGTGTTCTCAGACGTCGCCGAACTCCCCGCTGCGGACAGCAGCGACGAACGACTTCCAGGCCTCGGACGGGAAGACGAGCGCGGGCCCCTGAGGATCCTTGGAGTCGCGAACCGGGGCCAGGCCGGGGAAGTCGGGAGCCACCTCGACGCAAGACCCGCCGTTGTTGCTGTAACTGCTCTTGAACCATGCGGCGTCGGACAGATCTACGTGGTCAGCCACGATGCTCCTCTCACACCTCACCGAACTCGCCGCCATGGACAGCCGCAACGAACGACCTCCAAGCCTCGGCCGAGAAGACCAGAGCCGGACCCTGCGGATCCTTCGAGTCACGCACCGGCACCAGGCCGGGGAAGCCTGAAGCTACCTCGACACACTGCCCGCCGTTGCCACTGCAGGAGGACTTGAACCACTGGGCGCCGGACAGATCTACGTGGTCAGCCACGATGCTCCTCTCAGACCTCACCGAACTCACCGCTGCGGACAGCAGCGACGAACGACTTCCAAGCCTCGGGCGGAAAGATCAGGACCGGGCCGCCGGGATCCTTGGAGTCACGGACCTTGCCCGGGCGCGCATCATCGACCTCGATGCAACCACCCCCACCATTGCTGTAGGTGCTCTTGCGCCACGCGGCGCCCATCGGGTCATGCACGGTCCAACCCCCTCCAGGCTTTGGCTCAGGCCTCACCGAACTCGCCACCATGGACAGCCGCAACGAACGACCTCCAAGCCTCGGCCGAGAAGACGAGAGCCGGGCCCTGGGGGTCCTTTGAGTCGCGCACCGGTGCGAGGCCGGGGAAGTCCGCTGTCACCTCGACGCAGTTGCCCCCGTTATTGCTATAGGAGGACTTGAACCATGCGGCGTCGGACAGGTCTCCACGGTCGGCCATGGCGCTCTTCTCAGAGCTCACCGAACTCGCCGCTGCGCACAGCGGCGACGAACGACTTCCAAGCCTCGGACGGGAAAACCAGAGCCGGGCCCTGAGGGTCCTTCGAGTCACGCACCGGCGCCAGGCCGGGGAAGTCCGCTGTCACCTCAACGCAAGTACCGCCGTTGTTGCTGTAGGAGGACTTGAACCACTGGGCATCAGCCAGGTCTACGGGGGAAATCATGACATTCCTCTCACGCCTTGCTTGCGGATCTTCTCCAGCGACGCAGCCTTCGACAGTGCTTCCACCTGAAGCTGGTGGTAGTCCCGCTCCCAGGCCTGGGCAGTCTCGGCATCTCGCGCGAGGAAGCCACGCAGCTGGCACTCCGAGTATGCCAGGAGTGTTCGATCAGCCAGGGTCAGCAGCGTAACAACCATCGTGAACGGCAGCTCTTCCGCAAGCGAGAAGGGCGCCACCTGGATGGTGATGTTCGGACGGCTCGCGAGGTCTTCGAGGTGCGCCAACTGCCGTGCCATGACCTTGGTTCCGCCCACCGTCCGGAGCAGGGCGCCTTCGTCCAGGACGAAGTGCAGGCGCGGCGCCGAGGCCCGGTCGAGCAGCTTCTGACGCGTGGCCAGGAAATCGAGCCGGTCCGCGGCCTGCTCCTCGGTGATGCTGCCGCGCCGAACGGCTGCGGACGCGAAGGCCCCGGCGTACTCCATGGTCTGGGCCAGCCCGGGCACGATGCCCAGCTCGAAGTGGGCGATGCCCTGGGCTTTCGCCTCCTGCTGCGCGTACTCGGGGAAGCCTTCCAGCAAGGACGACCTACTGAGGCTCCAGTACGTCAGTTCCAATGTTCCACCGGTATCGAGCGCCTTGTCGGCACTGCGGACCCAGTCAAGTGTGGGATTGCGGGTCCCTCTTTCGAGGTTCGAAATCTGACTATCACTCAACTGCGTCCGCTCGCCGAGTTCGATCTGCGTCAGGCCTGCCGCCTTGCGCAGCCTGCGCAGTTGGGCACCGAACGCCTTGAGGGGTGATGCCGATGGGTCCAGCTGTGTCTCACGCATCGTCAGACCTCCGCCACTGTAAGGATCCCACCCAGGGAAACTGTCAAGTGGGAAAGCCTTCCGATCGTAGGGCCTGCACCCCCACCATGGCTACATCCGGTGATTCCCCGGATGCACAGCGCAACCTGCGGAGACTCCCATGCCCGACACGCAGCCCCCTCCCCCTCCCTTCCAACTCCACGAAGTCGTCCGGGACTTCAGCCGCCTGGAGGACGGGAAACCCCGCGAGGGAGTCTTCGTCGAGCTGATGCTCGGGAAGGTGGTACTCCGGCCCCTCGGGGAGACCGGGCCCGAGTGGTGGGCCGATCCGGCCCGGCTCCGGGCCCTCGACCCCCGGGAGACCGCGCCCGGCACCTGCGGGCAGCCGCGTCGGCGGCCGCTGTGACCGACCGTCACCACTCCCCCACCCCTGGAGCAGAGTTGAGCAGGACCCGCCTCATGGCCCGTCCCCCCGCCCGCCGTTCGGGCCATCAAGCCCTCGTCCTGCGCCAGGACCCCGACCGGGCGGACGACTTCGCCGTCCTCCTGGTCGACCCCGCCTACCGGGAGGGCCTGACCCTGCCCGGCGGCAGCGCCGAGCAGGACGAACTCCCCCACCTCGCCGCGCGGCGCCACCTCGAGACGGAGACCGGGCTCGTGCTCGCCCTGCGCACGATCCTCACCGTCGACTACGTCCCCGCCGCCGAGTTCCCCGAGGGCGTCGACTTCGTCTACGCGGGCGGCCTGCTCACCCACCGCCAGGCCGACGCCGTCGACCGCCACCAGGCGCCGCCGGACGTCCGCGGCCTCCACTGGATCCCCCGGTCCCGCCTGCGCGAGGTCATGGCGGACGACCAGTACCACCGCGCCGAGGACGCCTGGGACGCTTGGGAGCACGGCGCCGGCCTCCCGCTCCTCATCCGGGGCGTCCCGGTGCCGGTCGGCTGACCGGCCCCCGCTCCGCTCCGCGCCGGGCGACGACAACACCCTCACCAAGGTTTTGCGCCGCGTTCCCCGCCCCCGCACCCTCGTCCGGGGAGACCCAACTTCCCAGCAAGGAAAGGAAGTTGGCGTAATCCGAGCCCCTCCCCCGGATCTTCGGTTGACCGCCCGCACCGCCCGGGGATTGGCTCTCCCCGATGCCCGCCGTCCGGAAGCGGCGGGCGGTCGACCCGGGGAGGACACTCCGTCATGCATCCCGTCCGACGCCGCTTCGCCGGCCCCGCCACCGCCCTCGCGGCCGCCGCCGCACTGGCCCTGACCGCCGCCCCCGTCCAGGCCCAAGCAGGCCAGGACGCCCGCCGGTTCGCGACCGTCCCGGTCAGCGTCGCGCCGGGCGGGGCCGAGGCGAACAGCCAGTCCCAGTCCGGGGCCGTCAGCGCCGACGGCCGCTTCGCGGTGTTCACCTCCGGGGCGACCAACCTGGTCGCCCAGCCGTCGAAGGGGGGCTACGACGCGTTCCTGCGGGACTTCACCGACGGCCACACCGAGCGGGTGAACCTCGCCGACGACGGCTCCGCGCTCGACGGCGTCACCGTCGACGTGGCGGTCAGCGCCGACGGCCGCTACGTCGCCTTCGACAGCACCGCCGCGCACGTCGTCCCCGGCGTCCCCGCCCCGGGGCGGGCGAACATCTACGTCCGCGACCGCCTCACCGGGCACACCCGGCTGGTCAGCGCTCCGCAGGGCACCCCCGACCCCGTCACCAGCCACAGCACCTCGGCGCCGTCCATGAGCGCCGACGGCCGCTACGTCGTCTACACCTCCAACCGCACCGACCTCGTCGCCCCCGCCCCGACCCCGGCGACCCCGGCGACCGCCGGCGAACAGCTCGCCCGGCCGAACTTCGACTCGAACATCTACCTCACCGACCTGTGGACGCACACGACCCGGGTGGTGTCCGCCACCGCCGCCGGCACCGCCTCCCAGAGCCAGTCCGTCAACCCGACGATCAGCGCGGACGGCCGCACCGTCGGCTTCCTCTCCAACGCCTCCGACCTGGGCGTCACCACCACCGCGCGACGGGCCGACCCGCCCCCGCCGCTGCCCGGGGGCAAGATGCGCACGGGCACCTTCTACACCTACGACGTCCGCTCCCGCGCCATCGCCCCGGCCGGCTACGACCCCTCCGGGCAGGTCAGTTCCGACGCGGGCCTGGACGCCACGCTCAGCCCGAGCGGGCGGTACGCCGTCTACGGGCTGACGGTCCCCGTCGGCGCCCCCGGCAGCAACCAGTACCAGGACCAGGTCTTCGCCCGGGACCTGCACAAGGGCACCCTGATCCCGCTCACCGCCGGGCTGCCCGGCACGGTCTCGACCGCCTCCTCCGACGAGCCCCAGGTGACCGGCGACGACCACTGGGTGTACTTCGACTCCTCCGCCGCCAACCTGGTGCCCGGCCCGCAGCACCAGCACTGGGACGTCTACCGCTACGACCTGCACACCGGCCGCGTCGAACGGCTCACCGACGCCGCCGACGGCTCGCTCGGCAACGGCGACTCCATGACCCCGCACGTGGACGCGCACGGCGGCACCGTCCTGTTCCAGTCCTCCAGCCGCAACCTGGTGGCGGGCCCGAGCGGCCCGCCCGAGCCCGCCGACTACCAGGTCTTCGCCCGGCGCCCGGCACACTGACGCCCCCGCCGCCCGCACCGCGCCCAGGGGGCGGCGCGCCCCCGGCGCGGCCGGACGTCGTCGGCTCCGCCTAACGGCCCCGTGTCCGCGTGATCTCGATCCGCAGGGGCACCGGGAACCTCTCGCTGAACGCCTCCACGCTGCCGAACGCCCGGGCCGCGCTGTCCCCGTACTTGGCGAGCCACCTCTGGTTCTCGTGCGGCGGGGGAACGTCATCCACGCGGCGCGCGGTGCCGGTGAAGACCACGATGTCGCCGCCGTCGCCGTCGCCGTCGAAATGCAGGGCGACCCGGGGCCGGTCGGCGACATGGCCGATCCGGTTCGCCCGGACCGCGTTGTAGATCAGGATCGAGTGGTCGTCCTGGAGCAGGAACCCGACCGGGTTCGGCTGCGGAGTGCCGTCCTTGCCGACCGTGGTGATCCAGATGACCTGCTCTTCGCGCAACCGGCGCCGGACCCGCTCCCCGAACGGGGTGCCGGGATCGGGAAGCGTACTCTCCGTCATAATCCCCCACCCTAGACCGCACGTCGGCCGCGGGTGAGGGATCGTCAGAACGATCGCACCGCTTCGGACAAGGCCCTTGCGGCTGCCCGGCGGCCGGGGCGAGCACGCGGCCGGTCCGGGGCGCACCGAGCACGGCCCGGATCAGCCCTCCTCGCCGGCTACGACGCCGGGCCGGCCGACCCCACCGGCTCCCGCGCCGCGGTCCACCAGGCCAGGAGCGCGCACAGGAAGGCCGCCGCCGCGAAGACCAGCGGCCCCGCGAGGGCGTCCTCCCGCGCACCGGCGGCGAGCGCGCCGACCGCGGACAGGCCGAACGCGACGGCCCGCAGCGCGCGGGGACCGGACGTTCGACCCGGGGCGACCCCGGACGGGGCGACCGCGCCCGGGGCGACCCCGGACGGCGGCAGCAGCCGGGCCGCGAGGCCGTAGCAGGCGCAGCCCAGCAGGGTGGCTCCCAGCACGTCGCTGGGCCGGTGGTGGTAGAGGGCCTGGACGGCGCCGGCGGTGACGGCGAGCCAGAGCATGCCGGCCGCGACGAGGTGGGGGCGCACGCGGGGGGAGACGACGAGGGCGGCGCCGAGGACCAGGGCGACGGGGACGGCCGCGTGCCCGCTGGGGAAGCTCGCCTCCGTGAGCATGGCGGGGGCGCCCACCAGGTCGGGGCGGGGCAGGGCGATCTTGCTGAGCACCTCGGTGCCCCCGAAGGTGGCCAGGACGACCCCGACCGCCGCGCACCCCGCCCACCAGCAGCGCCGCAGCACGGCGACGGCCACGATGGCGGCCGTGCCCACGAGCAGGGTGGGCAGGGCGGTGAACTCCAGCGGCGGCATGGCCCCCGAGTCGAAGGCCGATCCCGACCAGGGGTAGATCCACGCCGGTTCGCCGCCGTTGTGGTTCATCAGGCCGTTCTCCGCCCGCTGCCCGAACGGGGTGCAGACGGCGACCAGGTAGACCGCCGCCAGCCCGAGGATCGGCAGCAGGACGGGTTTCCACGGCCGTCCTGCCCGCGCGGGGCGCCGTCCGGCCGGGGTTCCGCGGACCGGGCCGGTGGCGTCCGGCCGGTGCGGGGCCTGGTCCAAGTGGTGGTGCCGGGTCATCGTCGTCCCTCTTCTGCGTCCCGCCGCGCGGACTGCGCCCCGGGTCCTTCGTACCGGGCGCCACGGAGGCGGCGCCGACCGGGGCGTCCGCTCACCGGACGGCCCCCTGCACTGGACGGGACGTCCGCCCGGGGCCGACGGGTTCACCGACCGCTCCGCTTCACCGGCCGCCGTTCTGGACTTGTGGGTCCATTTTCGGCTGCCTACCGTGCTGGACGTTCCCTCCGAACGAACCCCACCCGCAACCCGTACCGCAGGAAGGTGGCACCCCCATGCACGCGATCCGGATCGAGGAGCACGGCGGCCCCGAGGTCATGCGCTGGACCGAACTGCCCGACCCCGTGCCCGGCCCCGGCGAGGCCGTGGTGCGCGTGGCGGCGGCCGGGGTCAACTACCTGGACGTCGGCGCCCGTTCGCAGGGCGGCGGCGGCTGGGACGCGCCCGCGGTGCTCGGCGCCGAGGGCATGGGCTACGTCGCCGCGCTGGGCGAGGGGGTGACGGAGGTGGCCGTCGGCGACCGGGTGGCCTGGTTCTACCACCCGGGCAGCTACGCCGAGTTGCTGGCGGTCCCGGCGGCCGCGCTGGTGCCGGTCCCCGACGGCATCGACGACGTGACGGCCGGCGCCGTGCTGATGCAGGGCCTGACGGCCAACCACCTGAGCACCGAGACCTACCCGGTCGGCCCCGGCGACACCGCGGTGGTGCACGCGGCGGCCGGCGGGGTGGGCCTGCTGCTCACCCAGTTGGTCAGGGCCCGCGGCGGCCGCGTGATCGGCCTGGTCTCGCGCGAGGAGAAGGCCGCCGCCGCCCGGGAGGCCGGCGCCGACCACGTCCTCGTCCACTCCGGCCCCGGATTCGAGGGACGGGTACGGGAGTTGACCGGCGGCCGCGGGGCCGACGTGGTCTACGACGGCGGCGGCGCCGACACCTTCGCGTCCTCCCAGCTGGCCCTGCGCCCGCACGGGGTGCACGCCTACTACGGCCCCTTCATGGGCGTGCCGACCCTGCGCCCCACCGACCTGCCGAACAGTATCCTGCTGACCTACCCGGTGGTGCACCACCACGTCCCCACCCGCGAGGCCCTGCTGCGGCGCGGCGCCGAGGTGTTCGCCCTGGTGCGGGACGGACGGCTGACCCAGCGGGTCACCGGCCGCTACCCGCTGGCCGGGGCCGCCCGGGCGCACGCCGACCTGGAGTCCCGCCGCACCACCGGCAAGCTGGTGCTCCTGCCCTGAGGCGCTCAGACCCCGGCCGGGGCGGCGCAGCCGCGCAGGAGTGCGGTCAGGATGCCGGTGAGGCGGGGCTCGACGTCGACGACGGCGTGCGCGAGTTCGGGGGTGTCCTCGTAGAAGCGGCGCAGTGCGGTGCCGGGCGCGGCCATCTGCCACAGGGCGCCGGCCATGGCGGTGGCGGTGGCGACGGCGTCGCGGCCCTGGCCGGGGGTGAGCGGGAGGGCTGCGCACAGGGCCGCGGCGACGGCGTCGGCCTCGGCGGCGGCGAGGGCCTTGAAGGCGCGGACGGCCTCGAAGGAGACGCCGCGTTCGAGGTTGAGGGGGGTGTGGGCGAGCAGGTCGCAGAAGAGCGGGCGGGCGACGAGCGTCCGGGCGAGGGCTGCGGCGGCCGCGGCGAACCGGTCTTCCGGGTCGTCCGTGCCCTCTTCCGCCGGCCGGTCGAGCCGGTCGCGGGCCTCCCGGGACCACTGCTGCCAGCCGCTCCCGGCCAGTCGCAGGAAGATCTCCTCCCGCGTCTCGAAGTAGCGCAGCATCGCCGACTTGTGCATGCCGACGGCGGCGGCGATGTCGGTGAGGGTCACCGCCCGGACGCCGCGCTCGGTGGCCAGGCGGGCGGCGGCGGCCAGGATCGCGGTCTCGCGGATGCGCTTGGCCTCGGCACTGCGGGCGCGCTCGAACTTCGGCTGGGTCACCCGCCCACCCTAGCGCAACCGTGTTGCACTATTATCGCAATGATGCTCCCCCGGGCGGCGGTGGCGCCGCCCGCCGGGGGCTTCGACGGGCACCGACAGCCGCACCGGGGAGGGGACGTGACGCTGACCCGCAAGGGCGCCGCGACCAGGCAGCGCATCGTGGAGGGCGCGGCCGGGCAGATCCGCGCGGAGGGGGTGTTCGCGCTGCGGCTGGAGGACGTGATGGCCCGCACCGCGACCAGCAAGAGCCAGCTGTTCCACTACTTCCCCGGCGGCAAGGACGACCTGCTGCTGGCGGTGGCCCGGCACGAGGCGGACCGGGTGCTGGACGACCAGCAGCCGGAGCTGGGCGCGCTGACCTCCTGGGAGGCCTGGCTGCGCTGGCGCGGGAAGGTGGTCGACCGCTACCGCGCCCAGGGCGTGAACTGCCCGCTGCACACGGCGCTGTCCCAGCTGGGCCCGACCACCGACGCGGCGCGGGCGGTGGCCGCCGGGCTGCTGGAGCAGTGGCAGGGGCAGTTGGCCGCGGGCATCCGCCACCTCCAGGCCGGCGGCGAGGTCACCGCGGCCCTGGACGCCGACCGGGAGGCGGCGGCGCTGCTGGCCGGGGTGCAGGGCGGGGTGCTGATCCTGCTGACCACCGGCTCCACCGCCCACCTGGAGGCCGCCCTGGACTCCGGCCTGGCCCGGCTGCGCGAGGCCCGCCCCGGCCGCTGAACCGCCGCCCGCCGCGCGGGCCTTCCCCGCCCGCCGGTCCGGACCAGCGCCCCCAAACGTGGCCCTTCCCACACCCCGCCGCCCCGGACGTGACCAGGGTCACCCGCGGCGCCCGCACGGGGGAACGGACGGCGGCCGGGCCCGCGAGAACTGGGAAGGGCGCCGATCGGCACGGGCCGAGGTCCTGTCCGCTTCGGGACCTTGGTCACGAATCCGGCCGACCTTCGACCCGGTGGTCACCACGCCGGACCCGGGCAACCGTGGACGGTCGCCCGGTGTGATCGGGCGATGGCGCCGTCCGGCACACGGGCGGCGCCGTTCCCTGCCGTCTACCCGGCGCACGGCCCGTGTGAAGAGCGCGCGGCCGTACGCTCCGGAGGACCCCGAAGCCCATGTCCCAAACGATCGACAACGCCCCGTATACCGCCTTCCACCGGAGGCTGGCCCTGGCCTGTTCCGGTGGCCCGCTGCTCGACGGCTACATCCTGTCCATCGTCGGCGTCGCCCTGATCGGGATGCGCCCCGACCTCGGCCTGTCCACCGCGGAGGTCAGCCTGATCGGCGCCGCCGCCCTGGTGGGCATGTTCGTCGGCGGCGCCCTGTTCGGCGTGCTGACCGACAAGATCGGCCGGGAGGTGATGTACACCGCCGACCTGCTGGTGATGGTGGCCTGCTCGGTGCTCTCGTTCTGGGTCGACTCGGTGTGGGCGATCACCGTGCTGCGCTTCGTGCTCGGCATGGCCGTCGCCGCCGACTACCCGATCGCCACCTCCCTGCTCGCCGAGTGGCTGCCCGCCAAGCACCGCGGGCGGCTGCTCGGTCAGCAGATCGTCGCCTGGTACGCCGGCTCGGTGCTCGCCTACATCGTGGGCTACCTGTTCCTGGAGCTGGCCGGACCGGGCAGCTGGCGGTGGATGCTGGCCAGTTCGACGGTGCTGTGCGTGGTGTTCCTGGTGATCCGCCGCGGCTCCCCGGAGTCGCCGCGCTGGCTGGCCGCCAACGGGCGGGTCGGCGACGCGGTGCGGGTGGTGGAGAAGCACCTCGGGGTGCGCGTCGACGGCCGCGAGCTGATGCCCGACCCGGCCGGACGCGCCCGCAGCGCGGCCGGGCTGCGCCTGCTGATGACCCCGCCCTACCGGCGCCGCACCCTGTTCTGCGGCCTGTTCTTCCTCTGCCAGGTCGGCCCGCTGTTCGCGATGCTCACCTTCGGCCCGCAGATCCTCTCCTCCTTCGGCATGCCCGGCGGCACCGTGATGGAGACCCTGGGCACCGGGCTGATCAGCCTGGTCTTCCTGCTCGGCTGCTACCCGGCGCTGCGCCTGATCGACACCAAGGGCCGACGGCCCGTCATCATCTGGTCCTTCGCCCTGATGACCGTCCCGCTGGCGCTGCTGGGCGTGTGGCCCACCGCCCCGGCCGCGATCGCGCTGACCGCGCTGTGCGCGTACGCCTTCCTGTGCGGCGGGCCGAACGTGCTCGACTGGACCTACCCCAACGAGCTGTTCCCCACCGAGATCCGGGCCACCGCCGTGGGCGTGGCCACCTCGGTCAGCCGGATCGGCGCCGCCATCGGCACCTACCTGCTGCCGCTGTCCCTGACCGGCCTCGGCACCGGCCCCACCATGCTGATCGCCGCCGGTGTGACGGCGCTGGGCCTGCTGGTGTGCGTGCTGTGGGCGGAGGAGACCCGCGGCACCGCGCTCGGCGCCGCCCCGGCCGAACCCCGCGCCGCCCAGGCCCCGGGCGTCCCGACCCAGCGCGTCCCGCAGACGGTGCGCTGACGGCTTCCGGCCACGACACGAGCGGCGCCGCCCGGGATCCTCCCGGGCGGCGCCGTCGTCGTCCACCGGCCGCCCGCCGGCCCCGGACCGGGGTCGGCGGGCGGGGTTGTCAAGTGCGTACCGGAGCCGTCCGATCGGCAGTAGCCTCGGCCCTCTGCGACGACGGCCCGGGTGGGGCGAAGGGGAGGCGGCGGTGGCCGATGGCGAGGCCGGGGGCAGCGGCGGGGCCGGGCGGGACGGCGACCCGCTGCACGAGCGGGAGGCCGAACTCCGCTCGGCGGCACAGGCGGTCGGGGCGCTGACCCGGCCCGCCGGCACCGGGGTCGGGGAACTGCTGCTGTACACCGGCGCGGCCGGGCTGGGCAAGACCGCGATGCTGACCGAGGTGCGGCGCGCGGCCAGGAACGCGGGCTGCACGGTGCTGTTCGCCCGGGGCGGGCAGCGGCAGTGCCACGAACCGTTCCACGTGGTGCGCCAGTTGGTGCGCCCGGTGCTGTCGGCCCTGTCCGACGACGAGCGGGCGCAGGTCTTCGGGCCGTGGGAGGACGTCGTCGGCCCCGCGGCGGGGCTGCTGCCGCCCGGCGGGCAGCTCGACCCGCAAGGGGTGCGCGACGGGCTGGACTTCGTCCTCACCCGCCTCGTGCAGCTGCGTTCGCCGCTGGCCGTGCTGGTCGACGACCTCCACTGGGCCGACCCGGAGTCGCTCGGCTGGCTGGCGGGCTTCGCGGTGCGCGCCCGGGAGTTGCCGGCCCTGCTGGTGCTCGCCTGCCGCGACGAGTTCCCCGACGACGCGCTGGCGCTGCAGCGCGCCCTCGCCGACCGGGCCGACCGCCGGCACGAACTGCGCCCGCTGCGGCCCGACTCGGTCGCGCACCTGGTCCGCGCGGCCCTGGGCGCCCAGGCCGAGGACGCCTTCTGCCGCCACGTCTGGGCGGTCACCGCCGGGAACCCGTACGAGACGGCCACCCTGCTGGGCGAGGTGGCCGACCAGCGGCTGGAGCCGGTGGAGGAGAGCAGCGGGCTGCTGCGCGAGATCGCCGCCACCGCCCGGGGGATGACGCTGCGGCACTGGCTGGACCGGATCGGGCCCACCGCGCTGCGCTTCGCCTGGGCGGCGTCGGTGCTGGACACCGACATCCGCCCCGAACTCGCCGCCGCCATCTGCGCGCAGGGGCCGGAGGCCGCCGCCCAGTCGGTCCGGGAGCTGCGCCGGCACCGGGTGCTGAGCAGTGCCCCGACGGGCCGGCTGGAGTTCGTCCACCCGCTGGTCGCCACCTCGGTCTACCAGTCGATGCCGCCCGCCGCCCGCACCGGGATGCACGGGGTGGCCGCCGTCGAGATCGAGAACGCCGGCCTCGGCCTGCTCGCGGCCTCCCGGCACCTGCTGGAGATCCTGCCCGAGGGGGACGGCCGCATCGTCGCCAAACTGCGCCTGGCGGCCCGGGAGCACCTGGCCATCGGCGCGCCCGAGGCGGCGCAGCGCTGCCTGCGCCGCGCCATCAGCGAACCGCCCGAGGACGAGGACCGGGCGACGGTCCTCTACGAGCTGGGCTGTTCGGCCCTGCTCACCGACCCGGCGACCACGGTCAACCAGCTGCGGCTGGCGCTCGCCGACCCGTACGGGCTGACTCCGGGGCTGCGGGTGGACGCGACGTTCCGGCTCGCCCAGGCGCTGGCCCACAGCAACCGCCTCGGCGAGGCCGCCGCGCTGTGCGCCGAGGAGGCCGGGCGCACCTCGCCCGGTCCGGGGCGGCTGCGGCTGGAGGTCGCCCACTTCATGTTCGCCGCGTTCCAGTCCGAGGACGCGGACGGCCCGGGCCGCTCCCGGCGGCTCGCGCAGTTCCACCGGATGCTGGCCACCGTGGGCCTGGCCTTCAGCGACGTCGGCGCCGATCCGGCGGCACCGGGCGAGACCGTGTTCGAACGTGACGGCCTGGCCCACGCGGTGGCCGTGCTGCGCTGCTGGGACCTCACGCTGCGCGGTGTGGACCGCACGCGGGCGCTCGCGCTGGCCGAGTCCGCGCTGCCGCAGGGCCGGCTGCCCGGCAGCCTCGGCTGGACCAACACCACCTGGGGGTTCGAACTGCCCGGGGTCCTGGGCCTCAGCTACCTGTACGCCGACCGCGTCGACCGGGCGGAGGAGCTGTTCACGGAGGCGGTGCGCGCCTACGAGGTCGCCGGGTGGAGCGGCGGCCACCTCGGCTTCGCCTACCTGCTGACCGGCATGCTGCGGTTCCGCTGCGGTGCGCTGGCCGAGGCGGAGGACTACCTGCGCCGTGCGCTGCGCAGCGCCGCCCGGATAGGGCCGGGCACCCCGCTGCACTGGGACGCGGTCGGGGCGCTGGCCGAGACGCTGGCCGCGCGCGGCCGGGTGGCGGAGGCCCTGGAGCTGGCGGGCGAGCACGGCTTCGCCCCGCCGTTCCCGACGGTGATGGTGCTGCCGGACGCCCCGACGCTGTACGGCCGGCTGCTGCTGGCCCGGGGCGACGCGGCGGGCGCGGCGAAGGTGCTGGCCGCCGCCGGGGCGACCCTGGACGCGCGGGGGTGGCGCAACACGGTGTGGGCGCCGTGGCTGGGGCACCTGGCGCGGGCGGTGGCCCCCGGGCAGCCGGACCGGGCCCGTGAGCTGGCCGAGGAGGGGGTGCTGCGGGCCCGGGAGTCGGGGACGGACTCGGCCGTGGGCAGCGCCCTGCGGCTGTGTGCGGCGGTGCACGAGCCGCCGCGGGCGGTCGGGCTGCTGGCGGAGGCCGTCCGGTGCCTGGAGCGTTCGCCGGCCCGCTACGAGCACGCCCTCGCCCTGGTCGACCTCGGCGCGGCGCTGGGCCGTGCCCCGCGGGCCGACGCCGCGCTCGCCCGGGGGCTGGAGCTGGCCGTGCGCTGCGGTGCCGACGGCCTGGCCGCCCGGGCCCGGGCCCTGCTGGACGGCGGCCTCAGCGGATAGCGCGCGCCGGGGAGCGCCGGAAGCACTGGGGAGCACTGGGGAGCACCGGGATAGCACACCGGCGAAATATACGGCTCTTGCAACTTAATCTGCGCGCAACTATTGTGGAGGTGCATAAAGGTCATCCGCAATCAGCTGCGCGCCGCCCGCCGCCGGACCCTCCCGGCGGCCACCGGCTGCCGCCCACCCCACCGGGGAGTCCGCCATGAGCACCACCCTCTTCACCCCGTACACCCTGCGGGAGCTCACCGTCCCCAACCGGGCCTGGATGCCGCCGATGTGCCAGTACAGCGCCGCGCCGGCCGGGGAGGGCGCCGGGGCGCCCAACGAGTGGCACTACACCCACCTCGCGGCGCGGGCCGCCGGCGGCACCGGACTGATCATCGTGGAGGCCACCGCGGTCAGCCCCGAGGGGCGGATCAGCCCGTACGACCTCGGCCTGTGGAACGACACCCAGCGCGACGCCTTCCGCCGGATCACCGCCTTCCTCAAGGAGCAGGGCGCCGTCCCGGCCATCCAGCTCGGCCACGCCGGGCGCAAGGCCTCCACCGAGCGGCCCTGGGTCGAGCGCGGGCGCGCCCTGGCCCCCGAGGAGGAGCACGGCTGGACCCCGGTCGCCCCCAGCGCCGTCGCCTTCTCCCCCGGCCACACCACCCCGGACGAGCTGACGGTCGATCAGATCGGCGCCATCGTGCGGCAGTTCGCCGACGCCGCCCGGCGCGCGCTGGAGGCCGGCTTCCAGGCCGTCGAACTGCACGGCGCCCACGGCTACCTGATCCACCAGTTCCTCTCCCCCCAGAGCAACCGCCGCACCGACGGCTACGGCGGCTCCTTCGAGGGCCGCACCCGCTTCGCCCTGGAGGTCGTCGACGCGGTGCGCGCGGTGTGGCCCGAGGAACTGCCGCTGTTCTTCCGGGTCTCCGCGACCGACTGGCTCACCGAGAACCCCGAGGACGACCGCGAGGGCTGGACCTCCGAGGACACCGTCCGCCTGGCCAAGGAGCTCCAGGCGCACGGCGTGGACCTGCTGGACGTCTCCACCGGCGGACTGGTGCCCGACGCCCGGATCGAGGCCGCGCCGGGCTTCCAGGTGCCCTTCGCCGAGGCGGTGCGCAACGAGGCCGGCCTGCCGGTGGCGGCCGTCGGCCTGATCACCGACCCGGCCCAGGCCCAGGCCGTCCTCGCCGAAGGCCGGGCCGACGCCGTCCTGATCGGCCGCGAGCTGCTGCGCAACCCCTTCTGGGCCCGCCACGCGGCCGGCGCCCTGGGCGGCGAGGTCCACTCCCCGATCCAGTACCACCGCGCCTGAGCACCCGGCGGGCCGCCCGCCGTGCGCCGTCCGCCACCGTCCGCACCGGGCGGCGGCGGACGGCCGTCGACGGCCCGTCCGGAGGCGCCGCAGGCGATGGGCCGTTGCGGTGAAGGCCCGTTGACGCCCTCCCCACCGCCCTCTACAACGGAGCACAGGCCCCCGCTCCCGGCGGCAGCGCACCGCGCCGGACCCCCGGCAGGGGCACCCCGACCGACTCCGAGGAGCAATCCCATGGCTCCGGACGAACCCCGCTGCCCCGTACTCGACATGACCGCCCGCACCCTGCACCGGCAGAACGCCGAACTCCGCGCCGCCGGACCCGCCGTCCGGGTCGAACTGCCCGACGGCATCATCGCCTGGTCCGTCACCCGCAGTTCGGTGATCCGCGCCCTGGCCGGCGATCCGCGCATCTCCCGCGACCCGCGCAGACACTGGCCCGCCCTGGCCGAGGTGCCGCAGGGCTGGCCGATGGGCCCGATCGCCTTCCAGCAGAACTTCTTCAACCGCTACGGCGACGAACACCGCTCGGCCCGGCGCCTGATGGCCCCCTCCTTCTCGCCCCGCCGGGTCTCCGCGCTGCGCCCCGGGATCGAGGCGACCGCCGCCGCCCTCGTCGACGCCTTCCGCACCCTCGACCCCGGCGAGGCCGTCGACGTCCGCCGGGCGCTGTCCCTGCCGCTGGCCATGACGGTGATCTGCGACCTGTTCGGCGTCCCCGCCGCCCTGCGGCCCCGGATCGGCACCGCGATGGACGCCCTGCTGATCACCACGGCGGCGAACGAGGAGATGCTGGCCGCCCGGGCGGACATGGACGTGCTGCTGGCCGAACTGCTGGAGCTCAAACGGCGCGAGCCCGCGCCCGACCTCGCCGGCGACGTCGCCGCCCTCCCCACCGGCGAGGACGGCGGCCGCACCGAGGAGGAGTCCCGCGACACCCTCTTCCTGATGCTCGGCGCCGGCTACGAGACCGCCGTCAACCTCATCACCAGCGCCGTCCAGGCCCTACTCACCCACCCCGGCCACCTGGCCGCCGTCCGGGCCGGCACCCTCGGCTGGGCGGACGTCGTCGAGGAGACCCTGCGCCACGAGGGCCCGGTCATGCACGTCCCGCTGCGCTACCCGCTGGAGGACGTCGACCTCGGCGAGGGCGTGGTCATCCGGCAGGGCGAACCGATCCTGCTCGGCTTCGGCGCGGCCGGCCGCGACCCCGACGCCCACCCCGACCGGCCCGACGACTTCGACCCGGCCCGCCCCGACAAGGACCACCTCGCCTTCGGCTACGGCCCGCACTTCTGCCTCGGCGCGCCGCTGGCCCGCCTGGAGGCCGAAGTCGCCCTGGCCGGCCTCTTCGACACCTACCCCGACACCGTCCTGGACCCCTACGGCCCGCCGCCGGCCCGGCTGGAGTCCGTGATCATCAACGGCCCCGCCGAACTGTGGATCGTCCCGACCCCGGCCCCGGCGTGACACCCGCCCCGCACGCACACCGGCCCCTCACCCCCGCGCAGGGGTGAGGGGCCCGGGGGCGGGACGGGTCAGGCCAGCAGGTCGGACTGGAGGGTGACGACCTGACGGAAGGCCGCGGCCGGCACGCCGCGGGGGTTGGTCATGGTGACGACGGCCATCACGTCGGAGGCCGACACGTAGGCCACCCGCGTGGTCGGCACGTCCTTGGCGCCGGTCTCCCGGGAGTCCTTGCGGGTCAGCTCGATGCCCTCGGGGATGCCCCAGTCGCCGTACTGCACGGTCTTCGCGTCCGGCGCGACCTTGAGCTGCGCCTCCGAGCGCAGCCGGGAGAAGGTGCTCCAGGCCTCGGCCGAGGAGCCGAAGCGCAGCAGCCGGATCCGGGTGCGGGTGCCGTCGGAGGCGGTCCACTCCCGGACGGTGGCGCCGCGGCAGACGTACTGCAGCAGCAGTTCGCGCAGCCGGGCCGGGTTCTGCAGGTCCCCCGTCATCGCGTCGCAGGGCACCCAGTCGGCCGGGGCCGCGCCGGCGGGGGCGGAGGCCGAGGCGGCCGGGCCCGCCGAGGGGGTGCCGGACGCGGTCGCGGAGGGCGCGGCGGAGGCCGAGGAGGACGCCGAGGGGGTGGCCGAGGAGGTGGCCGAGCCGGTCGGGGCCGGGAAGGACGGCGGGTTGACCGAGCCGCCGGCCTCCTTGGGGGCGGGCAGCAGCAGTTGGCGCAGGTCCGCCTGGTGGGAGCCCTTGCCCTGGTCCGCGCCGTGGCCCGAACCCTTGTCCTTCAGGTCCGGCGCGGCCTTGCCCGAGGGCAGCGGAGGCAGCGTCAGGGGCGGGAAGGTGTAGCGGCCGTCGCTCGCGGTGGCCAGGCCGGGGAGGTCGGTGCGCTCGGGGGCGGTGACGGCCAGCGCGGTGCCGGTGCCGGCCAGGGCGAACACCAGGGCGGCGCAGCTCCAGCGCACCGCGGCCCGGCGGCGCCGGGTGCGGCGGGCGGCCCGCTCCTCCTCGCTCTCCGCGCTCTCCTCCGGAGCGGCGGGCCAGCCCTGCGGACCGTCGGCGGCGTGGGCGGCGTCGGCGTGGGCGGCGTCGGCGGCCCACGGGTTGTCGGGGGCCCACGGGTTCTCGGGGGCCGGGGGCTGGTCCCCCGGCCGGGGTGCGGCGGTGTGGTCGGTCATACGGACGCTCCGGGGCGGGCGAGGCGGTCGAGCTGCAGGGTGAGGAGGGCGACGATGGTGTCCTTGGGCAGCGGTGCCACGCCCTCGACGCTCATGACCACCAGGAGGTCGCCCTCGGCGGCCGAGCACTCCAGGTAGTCGATCGGCGCGGACGGCGGCGCGGGCATCAGGTAGCAGTGCGCCTCGGGGTGGTTGGGGACCTGCGGTCCGGTGCGGAAGATGCCGGTGTCGCCGGTGAACACCGCCGTGTACTCGTTGATCCGCTGCACCTCCTGCTGGTTGAACTGGCGCAGCCGCAGTCCGACCACCAGGTCGTTGCCGCTGTTGCGGTAGCTGCGCACGCCGGTGCCCTTGACGTGCAGGCCCTCCCAGTAGGAGCGGAGCTTGTCGCGCTTGTCCTTGGGGATCTGCTGGAGTTCGGCGTCCAGTTCGTCGGAGATCTCCCCGGTGCCGAGCTCGCTGTCGTTGCCGTAGCCGCCCTGGTCGGGGCCCAGTTCGTAGCCGGCCGGGACGGGCAGCAGCAGGTCGCGCAGCGAGCCGAAGTGGCTGCCGTTGGACTTGGCGCCGAACGGGGTGGGGGTGGCCGTCGGGGCGGGGGCGCCGGTGGGGCCGGCGGCGGCCGCCGGGGCGGGGTCGTCGTACTGGGTCCTGATGATGCCCACACCGATGACGACGCCCACCAGCGCGGCGGCGACCGTCGCGGCGCCCGCGCGCAGCAGGCGGCGGGAGGCGGGGCGCGGCGCGGCGGTGCCGGGCGCGGTCCCGGTGCCGGGCGCGCTCTCGGCCCCGGCCCCGGCCCCGGCCCCGCTCTCGGGCGCGTGCTCGGGCGCGTGCTCGGCGCCGTGCTCGGTCCCGGCGGTGAACTGCGGTGCGGGACCGGCGGGTTCGGGCGTCGCGGTCACGGATTCGTCGCTCATACCAGCCGCTCCCACTGCTGCTTGGCGAGGGCCTTGAGGTCCCCGGAGTCCACCGGCTTGGGGCTGAAGACCTCCACGGTCATCAGCACCGTGCCGCGCTGGGCGGCGGCGCGCCCGTAGTAGTACGGCTCCTTGGTGTCGGACCATTGGTCGGGCTCGCTCTCCACCCGGACGCCGCCGTTGGCGTCCTCGGCGAAGGAGTCACCGTGGAAGGCCTCCGCCTTGTCGAGGTGCTCGGGCGTGTACTGGGTGAGCGTCACCCGGTAGCGGATGTCGTCCTTCTTCCAGTCGACCTCGGCGGCGCGCCGGAAGCCGGTCGAGGCCAGGTTCTTGAAGACGTGGGCCGAGTCGCTCTTGCGCTCGGCGAGTTCGCCGATCGACGTCCAGCTCGGGTGGTCCGGGTAGTCGGCCCAGGCGGCGCTGCCCGAGGGGGCGCTGATCAGCAGCTTGGTCAGGTCGCCCTCGACGGCCGGCGGCGCGGGCTGGCCGGCGGCGAAGGCGGCCGGGTCGACCGCCTCGGCCGGGTAGGACGGCAGGGCCACCTGGAGCGGCGGCAGCGGCGTGGGCGGGCGCTGGGCCTGGATCCCGTAGCCGACGGCGGTGCCGGCCAGGGCGCCCGCGACCAGGGCGCAGACGGACAGCAGCACCGGGCGGGGGCGGCGCGGGGCGCGCGGGGCGGCCTCGGGGCCGGCCGAGAGGACGTCGGCGTAGGGGTTCTGGTACGCCGTCGGTTCGGCGGGCTCGGCCGCGGCGAACGGGACGGGGGGTACCGGGGGCACCGGGGGGACCGGGGGCGCGGGCGGTGGTGGCGGGACGGGCGGGACCGGGGGCAGCGGCGGTTCGGCGGCCGCGGTCGGTTCGGCGGCCGCTGCCGGCGGCTGCTCGGGTTCGGTGGTCACGGAAGTGGCTCCAGAGGAGGAAGGGAGGACGACGTCGTGGGGCGGGCGCGGGCGCGGGCTCAGCCGCCGGAGGCGAGCCACTCGCGCTGGCGCTTCATCAGGTCGTTCAGCAGGGCCTTGTCCGGCGTGCCCTTGACCTCGACCTCGACGGTGTACTGGACGTCGCCCTGGCTGGAGATGCCGGTCATCGAGCCGGTGTAGGCCTCGTGCTTGGGCTTCTGGCGGAAGCCGTGGGCGCTGGGGTCGCCGTCGATGTCGATCGACTCCTGCGAGGCGATCGTGTAGCCCTGGAGGAACCTGCTCGCCAGGTCGGTGGAGCCGAAGTGCAGCAGGGTGACGGTGACGATGGCCTTGCCGTCGGCGGTGCGGTAGGTGCGGCCGGCGCCGTCCCGGTAGCCGAGCCGGTTGAGGATGGTGTCGATGTCGTCCGACTTGCCGAACATGTCGGCGACGTCGTCGCGGGTCATCGGCATCCCGTCCGCGGGGCCGTAGGACTCGCCGCCGGCCGGGATCGGGAGCAGGAAGTAGCGCAGGTCGCCGTCGTGCCTGCCGCCGCTGACCGTGCCCTTGACGGTGCTGGCCGGGGCGGGCTCGGTCGGGACGGCGGTCGGCACCGGGACGGGTGCGGCGGAGGGCGTGGCGCTCGCGCCGGTCGAGGCGGTGGCGCCGGCGGTGGCGCGCGGGGCGGGCGCGGCGGCCGGGCGGCCGTCCGGCTTGCCGACCGCGACGGTCACCGCGGCGCTGGCCGCGGTGACGGCGAGCAGTCCGGCGGTGGCCAGCGCGACGCCGACGGCGCGCGGCAGGCGGCGCGGGGCCGGGTCGGCCGCGGGCTCGGGCGCAGCGGGGGGCGCGGGTGTGGCAACCAGCTCGGGTGCGGCAACCGGCTCCGGCGGCGGTTCGGTGAACGCGGCGCTCTCGTTCTCGGGCGCGGACAAAGGACTCCCCCCATGGGAATGATCGGAATTTCGCACGCGAGCCACCGTCGGAATCCGCTCCCCCTGCGGCCTTCCCGGACCGTCCATCACGTGTCTCAGCAGGCATTTTGACATCCTCCCCGCGCTATTGCACAGGGATTCCGGTCACGTTTGCGGCACGGGGCTTGCGCCCTGGCCGGCTGGCGTTCCGATGGGTTCCTGTTTCAACGGGCTGTGCCTGGCGTGGGATTGCCACACCGGGTCTTACCGGCCCTCCGCAGGCGTTTAGCCTGTCCGCCCGTCCGGCGGCCAGGATGTTCCGAGCGGCGTTGAGGTCACGGTCATGGAGTACACCGCAGGCGCTACAGGCCCACTCGCGGATCGCAAGTGGTTTGGGTCCGTCGCGATGCCCGCACTCCGAGCAGAGCTGGGAGGACGGGAACGCGCGAGGCACGATGCCGACGGTGCGCCCGTACCGGGCCGCCTTGTACTCAATCAGGCGCCGGAAGGTGGCCCAGCCGGCGTCGTGGACGGACTTGGCCAAACGGCCACGGCCAAGACCGCGCACGTTCAGATCCTCCAGGTAGACGGCTTGGTTTTCGCCGATCAACCTGGTGGTCTGCTTGTGCATCCAGTCCATGCGACTGTCGGCCACCCTCGCGTGCGCCCTGGCGACCTTCCGCCGGGCCTTCGCCCGGTTCTTCGACCCCATTGCCTTCCGGGACAGTTCCCGCTGTGCGGCCTTCAGCCGGCGCTCCGCCTTCCGCAGGAAGCGCGGGTTGTCGATCACCGTGCCGTCCGACATGACGGCGTAGGTGGTCAGACCGAGGTCGATGCCAATCTCGGTGTCCAGCTCGGGCAAGTACCCGGGTTCGACGTCCACGACGAAACTGGCGCGGTACCGGCCGGACGGGTCCAGCACGATCGTCACCGACGACGGATCGGCGGGCAGTGGCCTGGACCACCGCACCCGCACGTCGCCGATCCTGGCCAGGTTCAGCTTTCCATTGCCCCGCAACCGGAACCCGTTGCGGGAGAACCGCAACGACTGCCGACTGTCCTTCCTCGACTTGAACACCGGCAGCCCGACCGGGTGACCAGCCCGCTTGCCGGATTTCGAGTCGAAGTAGTTCCGATACGCGGTATCCAGATCGCGGAGGGAGGACTGCAACGCGTCCACCGACACCGACCCCAGCCACGACCGGGCATCCGTCTTCTTTGCATCGGTGATCACCGACTTGGCCAGGGCACCGGTCGGGATCTTCGACCTGTCCGCCTTCCACGCGGCCTTCCGCAGGGCAAGCGCATCGTTGTACACCACCCGCGCGCACCCGAACGTACGGGCCAGCGCTTGCTGCTGACTCTTCGTTGGATAGATGCGACAGGAGTATCTGAGATGCACGGAATCAACCTACCGGCGGGCACTGACAATCAGATGTGGCCCACCTGCACAGCGGCCCGCCCTGACGGCGAAACGTGACCACTTGCCCTGCCCTGCGGGCAGTCCGCTTTTCCCCCGGCTAAAGCCAGGAGTATCCACGGAGGTCTCACCAACGAAACAATCACCGCACTCCCGCCAATACCCGATGATTCGGACACTCCGTGACCCAACCGCAACAGTTAGCGGCGCGGGGTCGTGCGGCGGGGTGTTCCGGCCCCGGCTTGAGTTGGAGTGCACTCCAAGTCCTACGGTTCCTTCCGTGGTCAGGGCCGGTCGGTCGGGCCTCGGCACGAGAACAGTACGAGGAGAGGACCGGGACATGAGTATTTCGGAGCAGGGGGCCGCGCTGCGGCAGGAGCGGTTCGAGCGGGGCATGGAGACCCTCACCCGGGTCGACGGCGAGGGCGGGCAGCGGGTGGTGGACGCGCTGGCCGACATCCACCCCGAGCTGGCCCACCAGGTCGTCGCCTGGGGCTTCGGCGACATCTACAGCCGCCCCGAACTCGCCCCGCGGGACCGCCAGTTGGTGACCCTGGGGATGCTCACCGCGCTCGGCGGCTGCGAGCCGCAGCTGGAGGTCCACCTCAACGCCGCCCTCAACGTCGGCCTCTCCCCCACCGAGATCACCGAGGCCCTGCTGCACGCGGCCGTGTACTGCGGCTTCCCCAAGGCGCTGAACGCGACCTTCGTCGCCAGGAAGGTCTTCGGCGAGCGCGGCCTGCTCCCGGTCACGACGGCCTGACCCGCCCCGCCGCGACCGGTGCCCGACCCGGCGTCAGTGCTGGGACTCGTAGGCGAAGATGGTCTTGCCGACGGCGTCGTGCAGCGGGCTCAGCAGGCGGACGAGCTGCTGGCGGTCGGTGGAGCGGCCGTCGGACCACTGGCCGAGGGCGACCAGCATCGCGCGGCCGCCGCTGCCGAACTCCTGGACCATGCCGCTGTCCGGCGGGAGGGTCACCAGCCCGGAGGCGGGCGGCGGGGCCTGCGCACCCACCTCGAAGTCCTCGAAGTCCCCGGACAGCCGGGTGGCCAGGTCGATCGCGTCCAGCGGGTCCTTCATGGTGAACACGGCCAGGTTGTACTGGTTGTTCCGGGCGTCCTTGTAGAGGGCGACCTGCTCGCCCACGCAGCCCTTGCCCGCCTTGATCATGGCGATCAGCGCGGGGGCGACCGAGTCCGCCTCGGTGCACGAGGGCAGGACGACGGAGGCGACCCTGGTGTAGACGGCGCCCTCGGGCGACGTCACCTCCGCGGGGAAAACCCGGTCCAGCGGGATCGGTGCCAGGCCCGCCGCCGGGGCGCCGGCGGCGGCAGCACCCGTGGCGGGGCCGGCCGCCGGGTCGGGGCCGGTGCGGGCGGCGGCCGGGGCCACGGCGGTGGCGGTCGGCGCGGCCGCCGGGGCGGCGGCCGGGTCCGGGGCGGGCTGCAGGAGCTTGGCACCGGCCAGGGTCACGGCGGCGGCGCCCAGGGCCAGCGCGGTGTTGCGCGGCCAGACCCGCTTGACCGGCGGCTCGGCGGCCCGCAGCTGCGCCTCCCGCTCCGCGGCCACGGTCTTCACGAGCTCGTCCCACTGGTCGTCATCGGACTTGTCCCGGCCCCGGCCCGGATCGTCGTTTCGCATACCGACACACGGTAGTGACCAGGGCTGACACATCCGGTCGCCGGACCATCACATCTTGATCAACTTGTCGGCGTCCGGGGCCGCCCACCGGGGCCGGGCCGGTGCGAGGATGCGGCCATGACGTTTTCCGCTGCACGTGACGCGTTGGAGGGCCTGGCACTCGGGGACGCTTTCGGGGAGCGGTGGTTCCCGCTCTTCCGCAAGCCCAAGCTGGCGTTCACCCAGATCCGGGCCCGGCAGGTGCCGCTGGAGTCGCCGTGGCACTGGACCGACGACACCGCGATGGCGCTGTCGGTGTACGGGATCCTCACCGCCTACGAGGCGGTGCACCAGGAGCGGCTGGCGCAGGCCTTCGGGGCGACGTACCTGGCCGACGCGTACCGCGGCTACGGCAACGGCATGAGCCTGCTGCTGCCCGAACTGGCCGAGCGGCCGTCGAGTTGGCGCGAGGAGTCGCGCAAGCTGTTCGGCGGCCAGGGGAGCCTGGGCAACGGCGCGGCGATGCGGGTGGCGCCGCTGGGGGCCTGGTTCCACGCGGACCTGGACGAGGCGGCGGAGCAGGCCGCGCTGTCGGCGGAGGTGACCCACGCCCACCCGGAGGGGGTGGCCGGGGCGGTGGCGGTGGCCCTGGCGGCCGCGCTCGCCGCACGCGGGCGCACGGGCGCCGGGGCGCGGCCGGGGCGGGCGGAGGCGCCGGCCGGGGCCGCGCTGCTGGCCGCGGTGGCCGGGCGCACGCCGGCGGGGCCGGTGCGCGAGGGGCTGGAGCGGGCCGCCGAACTGCCCGCGGACACCGAGCCCTGGCGGGCCGCGGACCTGCTGGGCAACGGGCAGAAGGTGCGGGCGGGCGACACCGTGCCGTTCGCCCTGTGGTCGGCCGCGCACCACCTGGACAGCCTCACCGACGCGCTGTGGACCACCGCGGAGGGCCTGGGCGACGTGGACACCACCTGCGCCGTCACCGGCGGCGTGGTCGCGGCCCGCACCGGGGTGGGCGGCCCGGCCGCGCCGTGGCTCGCCAGGCGCGAGCCGCTGCCGGACTGGGTGGCCCGGGCCGAGGACGAGTCCCCGGCCCGGCACGGGAGTTGAGCCGGGGCGACCGGCCGGCGCCGGGCGCCGGCCCCCGGGGAACGGGCGGTGCCGGGCGCGCGGCCGCCGCTACGGCTGGGGTGACCGCGGCCGCTACGGCTGGGGTGACGGGGGCGGCGGCGCGGGCAGGGTGAGGGTGGCGTGCAGGCCGCCGTCCGGGGCGGGGGCCAGGCGCAGGTCGCCGTGGTGGGCCTCGGCGATGGCGGCGACGATGGCCAGGCCCAGTCCGTGGCCGCGGCGGGCGGGGTCGCGCTGGGCGGTGCGGCCGCGCCCGCGCAGGAACGGTTCGGTGAAGGTGGCGACGGCCTCGGGGGTGAGCTGTGCACCGGTGTTGGTGACGGTCAGCCGGGCGGCGCCGGTGGCGGGGTCGGTGCCGGTGGTGACGGTGGCCCGGCCGCCGGCGGGCAGGTTGTGGCGCAGCGCGTTGTGCAGCAGGTTGACGGCGGCCTGGCGCAGCAGGACGGGGTTGCCGGTGGTGGGGGCGGGGTGCAGGTCGGCGGTGAGGGTGATGCCGTGGGTGCGGGCCTCGTCGTGGACGGCGCCCAGGGCCTGGGCGGTGGTGTCGGCGAGGTCGGTGGGGCGGGTCTCGGGCGGGGTGTGGCCGAGGTCGGCGAGTTGGAGGAGGGCTTCGCTGATCTCGATGCCGCGCTGGTTGGTGTCCTGGAGGCGGGTGACGAGGGTGGCCCAGTCCTGGCCGGCCGGGTCGGCGGCGGCGACCTGGAGCATGGTGCGGGTGATGGTGAGGGGGGTGCGCAGTTCGTGGGAGGCGTTGGCGGCGAAGCGCTGCTGGGCCTCGAAGGAGCGTTGGAGGCGTTCCAGCATCTCGTCGAAGGCGTCGGAGAGGTCGGTGAACTCGTCGCGGGGGCCGGTGAGGGCGATGCGGTGTTCGAGTGCGCCGCCGGCGGCGCGGTGGGCGGCGCGGGTGATGTCCTGGAGGGGGCGCAGGACGCGTCCGGCGATCAGCCAGCCGCCGGCCATGCCGACGGCGGTGAGCAGGGCGAGGGCGTAGCCGCTGGCGTTGAGCAGGGAGTCGAGGATCTCCTGCCGGGAGGGGGCGTCGGAGCGGTAGCGGGGGTTGGCGGAGGTGAGCGGGTAGTTGGGGACGTACTTCATGCCGACGTAGACGACGGCGAGGGAGAGGGCACCGGCGGTGACGGCGAAGAGGGTGTAGCTGAGGGTCAGGCGCAGGCGGGCGGTGAGGCGGCGCGGGCGCGGGATGCGGCTCATTCGGGGGTCCCGTCGCCCGGGGTCCCGTCGCCCAGGCGGTAGCCGACGCCGGGCACGGTGTGGATCAGCCAGGGGTCGCCGAGGCGTTTGCGCAGGCCGGAGATGGTGATGCGGACGGCGTTGGTGAAGGGGTCGGCGTTCTCGTCCCAGGCGCGTTCGAGGAGTTGTTCGGCGCTGATGACGCCGCCGCGGGCGGTCATCAGGACTTCGAGGACGGCGAACTGCTTGCGGGAGAGGGCGACGTAGCGGCCGTCGCGGTAGACCTCGCGGCGGAAGGGGTCCAGGCGCAGTCCGGCGTGTTCCAGGACGGGCGGGGTGCTGTGGGCGGGGCGGCGGGCCAGGGAGCGCAGGCGGACGACGAGTTCGGGCAGGTCGAAGGGTTTGGTGAGGTAGTCGTCGACGCCGAGTTCGAAGCCGGCGACCTTGTCGCCCAGGCGGGCGGCGGCGGTGAGCATCAGGACGCGGCAGCCGAGGCGGCGCTCGACGATGGTGCGGCAGACGTCGTCGCCGTGGGTGCCGGGGATGTCGCGGTCCAGGACGACGACGTCGTAGTCGTGGACGGCGAGGCGTTCCAGGGCGTCGTCACCGTCGGTGACGACGTCGCAGGCGATCGCCTCCAGGCGCAGGCCGGCCTGGACCGCCTCGGCGAGGTAGATCTCGTCCTCCACCACCAGGACCCGCACGCGCTGTTCTCCCTGCTCGTTTCCGTGTGTGCCGTCGCCGGACGCTGCCGGCTGTCTCCATTGGACCCGATGGGGCCTATCGAAAACGTATCGGCCTGCGCAGACGTCCTCGCAACACCGGGTTTCCTCCAATGGTCCGGCAAGGCAGATCGGACGCCGGGAGGCAGTGGTGAAGAGGATGAGCAGGTTGAGCAGCACGGCGAAGTGGCGGCTGGCGGTGGGCGCCGGGGCGGTGGTGGTGCTGGCGCTGGCCGGCGTGGCCTCGCCGACCGGTCTGGCGGGCGCCCTCTCGCCCGCCCCGTCCCGGGTTTCCGGGGCGGACGCCCTCTCGCCCGCCCCGTCCCGGGTTTCCGAGGCGGACGGCCGGGTGCCCGACGGCGTGACGCTCAGCCCCTTCGACACCGAGGCCCCGGCGGTGCGCAACCTGGACCCGGCCCTGCTGGCGGCGGTGCGCAGCGCGGCCGGCGACGCGCGGGCGCAGGGCATCGGGATGAACGTGACCTCCGGCTGGCGCAGCAAGGCCTACCAGCAGCGGCTGCTGGACCAGGCGGTGGAGAGGTACGGGAGCCTGGAGCGGGCCCGGCAGTTCGTGAACACGCCGGAGAAGTCGGCGCACGTCGCGGGCAAGGCGGTGGACCTGGGCCCGACGAACGCCGACTACTGGCTGATCCAGCACGGTGCGAAGTACGGGCTGTGCCAGGTGTACGGCAACGAGGTGTGGCACTTCGAGCTGCTGACCTCGCCGGGCGGGACGTGTCCGGCGCTGCTGCCGGACGCGGCGGGGTAGGGCGCCGCGTCCGGCCGGACGGGGGGGTGCTCGGGCCTTGCCGCGTCCGGCCGGATGGGGGGTGCTCGGGCCTTGCCGCGTCCGGCCGGGCGGGGGGGTGCTCAGGCCACCGGGGCCGCGGTGGCCAGCCCCGAGGCGGCCAGGGCGGCGGCGGCCGCGTCGCCGAGCCCGTCGGTGGTGTCGGTGCGCCAGGCGAGGTGGCCGTCGGGGCGGACCAGGGCGGCGGTGGCGGTGTCCCAGGCGGGGTGGGGGCGGGTGAGCGGGGCGCTGTGCAGGGTGAGGCCGGGGCCGGCGAGGTGGTCGAGGCGGGTGGAGCCGGTGAGGTCGAGCAGGACGGGGTGGCCGGGGCGCAGCAGGGTGAACAGGGTGGTGCCGGCCGGGTGGAGGTCGGGGGCGCGGGTGCCGGTGAGCGGGTGGGCGTCGGGGTCGGCGGCGGGGTAGCGGACGGCGAGGCCGGCCGCGCGTTCGGCCAGGTTGTCGCAGAACTGGTCGACGCCGTCGATGAGTTCGGCGAGGAGGTCGCGCAGGGCGAGGACCTCGGGGCTGTGGTCGACCATCAGGCCGCTCTGGGCGCGGGTGCTGCGCAGCAGGTCGGCGCCGACGGGGTGGCGTTCGGCGTGGTAGCTGTCGAGGAGGGTGTCGGGGGCGGTGCCGTGCAGGACGCGGGCGAGCTTCCAGCCGAGGTTGAAGGCGTCCTGGAGGCCGACGTTGAGGCCGGGGCCGCCGGCCGGGAAGTGGGAGTGGGCGGCGTCGCCGGCCAGCAGGACGCGGCCGAGGCGGTAGCGGGCGGCCTGGCGGGCGGCGTTGCCGAAGGTGGAGAGCCAGCCGGGGTCGCGCATGCCGTAGTCGGTGCCGGCGATGCGGCGGACCTTGGCGCGCAGTTGGTCGAAGCTGGGCGGGCCGTCGGGGCGGGTGCGGCTGGTGGCGGTGTCGTTGCCGACGACGCGGTGGATGCCGCCGGGCAGCGGGAAGACCATCAGGCTGCCGTGCTCGTTGGTGAGGGCGGGGGTGCGGGGCGGGGCGTCGAGGACGACGTCGCCCATCCAGGCCCAGAAGGTGGCGGGGGTGCCGGGGAAGTCGATGCCGGCGGCCCGGCGCACGGTGCTGCGGGAGCCGTCGCAGCCGACCAGGTGGGCGGTGCGCAGCCGGTAGGGGCCGTCGGGGCCTTCGGCGTGGACGGTGACGGCTTCGTCGTCCTGGGTGAGGCCGGTGACGCGGTGTCCGCGGCGCAGGTCGGCGCCGGCGGCGCGGGCGTGGTCGGCGAGCAGTTCCTCGGTGCGGGCCTGGGGCAGGCCGAGGGTGTAGCGGTGGGGGGTGTCGAGGCGGCTGTAGTCGAGGCGGGCGGGCAGGGCGGCGAAGTGGCCGCCGGGGACGTGGACGCCTTCGGCGAGGAAGGGCGCGGCCAGGCCGCGGGAGTCGAGCATCTCCAGGGTGCGCGGGTGCAGGGAGGTGGCGCGGGAGTGCGGGTCGGGTTCGGTGCGCTCCTCCAGGACGGTGACGTCGATGGCGTGCAGGCGCAGTTCGGCGGCGAGCCAGAGTCCGACGGGGCCGGCGCCGGCGATGACGACCTGGTGCGTGGGCGTGCTGACGTGCGTGTTCATGGGTGTCCCCTCCACAGTTCTTGGTCACTGACCAAGGAGCCTTGCCTCCAGTAGACTAGGTCAGTGACCAAGAAGCAAGCTCCGCCCACCGGCAAGGCCGGACTCGACACCGCCACCGTGGTGCGCGCGGCCCTCGACCTGCTCGACGACAAGGGCGCCGGCGCGGTGTCGGTGCGCGGCGTCGCCGAGCGCCTGGGCGTCCGGATGAACACCGTGCTGTGGCACGCCAAGACCAAGGGCCGGCTGCTGGAGCTGATGGCCGACGCGATCGTCGACGGGGCCCGGCTGGACGCGCTGCCCGGCCCCTGGCGCGAGCGGGTGGTCGAGCTGGCCCACCGCTACCGCCGCGCCCTGCTGGCCCACCGCGACGGCGCGCTGATCGTCGCCGGGACGTACGCCGCCGAACCGGCCACCCTGCGCTACGCCGACGCCGTGCTGGCCGCGCTGCTGGAGGGCGGGCTGGACGAGCGGCGCGCGGCCTGGACGTTCTGGAGCGTCCAGTACCTGGCGCTCGGCCTGACCCAGGAGGAGCAGGCCCTGGCCGCCCTGGACGGCGAGCACTCGCTGGCCGGGGCGCTGGCCGACGGCACCTACCCGGCGCTGGGCCGGGCGGTGCGGCACATGGAGGGCGAGGACTTCGACGGGCGGTTCGCCTTCGCCCTCGACCGGCTCCTCGGATAGCCCGGCGACGGAGGCCGGCCCCGCCGGACCGCCGCAGCCGTGTCGCAGCCCTGTCACCGTACGGGGGAAGGCCTGGTCACGGGGGCCGGAGCGGCCCCAGGATCGGGCGGGGGCCCCGGCGGCGGGGCCGCGACGTCGGGGGGCGGGACGGATGGCCGAGCAGGTGGCGGGCGGGGCGGGCGGCCGGGAGCGGTGGTGCCTGGCGGCGGCGGTGGCGGCGGTGGCGACACTGGCGACGGCCGGCTCGGCGGCGGTGTGGCGCTGGTCCCAGGACGACCCGGTGGCCGGGTGGCTGTGGTGGCTGTGCGCGGGCGCGGCGGCGCTGGCCCTGATGGCCTCCGCCGGACTGCGCGGGCGCGACCGGCAGGCACCGGCGGGCACGGGCGCCCGGGCGCTGACGGCCCTGCTGCTGGCCCTGGTCGCGGTGTTCCTGGCCGCGCAGGTCGCCGGGACGGTGCGGGAGCGGCTGAGCAGCCCGCGCAGCACGACGGCCCGGGTGACGGACTGCCGGGTGTCCGGCCAGCGGCCGGGCGTGGATGGCAACGGCCTGGGCGAGAAGACCTACGAGTGCACCTTCCACTGGAGCGCGGACGGACGGGAGTTCAGCGCGCGGCGGCCGCAGGGGCCGTACCCGGAGGGCCAGCAGGTCACGGTGTGGCTGGACGACCGGGGGCGGATGAGCACCGGGCGGCCGAGCTGGCTGTCGGTGCCGCTGTTCGCCCTGCCCGTCCCGTTCGCCCTGTACGGCGCGGTGTTCCTGGGCCGCTGGGCGGCCACGGACACGGCGGGGCGCTGGCGCCGGGCGGCGCGGGCCTGAACGGGACTGCCCGGCAAGGGACTTCGAGCGGGACGACGGAACGACGGGACGTCGGCGAGAGGCGGCGACGAGGGACGGCGGCAGGCCCGGGCACGGCCCCGCACCCGCCCCCGATAGGCCGTACATCGACATATGTCGCCTGACTGCCTATTGTGGGTGCGGCGACGCGCCATCACGCGCCGTCGCCTCCCCGTACCCGCACGCGAGAGGACCGCCGTGCCCCAACATCCGCGTACCGCACGCGCGTTGGCCGTCGCCGCCGCCACCGTGGCGCTGGCCCTGACCGCGCCGACCGCCCTGGCCGCCCCGGCGCCGGGCCCCGACGCCGACCCGGTGCCCGCCCTGGTGGAGGGCCAGGACACCGCCGCGCCCCAGCTGGTGACCGGCCTGGCCGACCCCGCCCCCGGCGACCCGGCCCAGGCCGCCCGGGCCCACCTGGCGGCCCACCCCGAGCGCTACCACGTCGACACCGGCGAGCTGACCGAACTCGCCTCCACCCCCGGCCCGGACGGCCGGCGCACCGTCAGGTTCGAGCAGCGCCACGGCGGGATACCCGTCCTCGGCGGCCAGTACCTGGTGCACCTGGCCGGCCGGGGCGCCGCCCAGCACGTCGAGTCGGCGGGCGGGCGCTACTACACCGGCCTGACCGCCCCGACCACCCCCGCCGTCCCCGCCGACGCCCTGCGCCGCGCCGCGATCGACGCGCTGAGCGACCCCCGGCAGCGCACCGGCGCCACTGCCGAGGACCTCGGCGCGGTCGTCCTGCCCGGCGGCCCGGGCCGGCTGACCGAGCACTACACCGTGCGCCCCGCGGCCGGCACCGCCCGCGAGGTGTACGTGGACGCCGTCTCCGGCACCGTCGCCGCCGCGTTCGACGCCCGCGCGCCCCGCCCCGCCCCGGCACCGGCCGCCCCGACCGGCGGCGCCACGGCCCGAGCCGACGGCCTCAAGCCCGCCACCGGCACCGCCCCCGACGCGCGCGGGCGCAGCACCGCCGTCAACATCGCCGAGCGCCCCGACGGCAGTTACCAGCTCACCGACCTCACCCGGCCCGCCGCCATCACCACCTACGACGCCGGCGGCCGCGACGAGGGCGACTTCGACCACGTCATGCCCTCCGACGCCGCCCCCGTCTCCTCCCCCACCCCCGCCTTCCCCGCCGCCACCGGGGACCACGGCGCCACCGACGCCCACGTCAACGCGGGGATCGTATACGACTTCTACCACGACCGCCTCGGCCGCGACGGCCTGGACGGCAAGGGCGGCCCGATCGTCTCGGTGGTCAACGTGTCCGACGGCGGCAAGCCGTACCCGAACGCGTTCTGGGACGGCCACAAGATGATCTACGGCGCCGCCCCCGGCCACTACCCCTACTCCGCCGCGCTGGACGTCTCCGGGCACGAGATGACCCACGCGGTCATCACCGCCACCGCCGGCCTGAACTACTTCGGCCAGTCCGGCGCCATGGACGAGGCGCTGGCCGACTACTTCGGCAACGCCATCGAGGTCACCGCCCGCGGCATCGCGATGGACGACCCCACCGCGCCGCTGCTGGGCGAGAGCCTGTGCCCCACCGGCACCCCGCAGGAGTGCGCGACCCGCCGCCTGGACGACCACCGCACCACCGTCGACGACTTCGTCGGCACCCTGAACGTCGACAACGGCGGGGTGCACCTGAACTCCACCATCTTCGGCGGCGCCCTGTGGGACGTACGGCGCACCCTCGACCCGCTCACCGCCGACCGCCTCGTCTACCACGCCCTCACCGACTACCTCACCCCCAACGACGACTTCCTGGCCGGGCGCGACGCGGTGCTCGCCGCCGGCCGCGACCAGGGCCTGGACAAGCGTCAACTGCGCGCCGTCGCAGCAGCCTTCGACGCCCACGGGATCCGGACCGGCTGGCAGCAGCGGATCGGCCTGGACGCCCGCACCCTGCTGACGAAGATCCCCGGCAGCATGTCCGTCCCGGTCGCCGCCGGCGGCCACTGGCTGATCCTGGCCGACGGGCCGGACGGCAACGGGCTGTACACCGGCACCCTCGACGGCCGCGGCGGGCCGGTCCGGCTCAGCCCCCAGGACGGGCGCTTCCACAGCTGGGCCGCCACCGACGGCACCACCGCCGTCTGGATCGCCCAGGGCGGCTCCCAGGGCCCGGGCGCGGAGATCCTCACCGCCCCGCTCAGCGGCGCCGGCCCGGTGCGCAGCCTGCTGCGCACCACCGAGGACGTCGGCGCCGTCCAGGTCTCCGGCCCGGACACCGCCTACCTGCTCTCCGACCGCACCACCCACCGCAGCCGGCCCTACCTGCTGCACGGCGGCGCCCCGGCCGTCGAACTCCCGCTGCCCGAGGGGCACTCCGCCACCGGCCTGACCGTGCGCGACGGCCTGCTCGGCTGGACCGAGAGCTGGCAGGACGGCGACCGGACGGTGTACGCGCCGACCGTGTACTCCGTCGCGGCCGGGAAGGTCACCGCCCAGTACACCGCGCACGCCCCGGCCGGCTCCGGGCCCAGCCGCACCGGCTCCACCCTGCTGGCCGGCGGGCGCCTGGTCTGGCTGGACACCCCTGTCGACCCGGCCGCGCCCGGCACCATCCGCTCCGGGGCGGCGGACGGCTCGGGCATCGTGGACGTGGTGTCCGCGGACTCCCCGCAGGCCCCCCGGTGGGACTCCACGCTGACCGCCTCCGACCAGGCCGTCAGCTACCAGCTGACCCCGCCGAGGCCGGCCGGCGAGTGGACCAACGCCGCGATGCCCAAGGTGTGGCAGGTGCCGCTGGCCGGCGGCACGCCGCAGCGGGTCTCCTGCGACCGCGGCGGCCAGTACTCGGTGGCGGCCGACCGGGGCACCCGGGTGGTGTGGCTGGACGCCACCGGTGGCCGGGCCGACCTGGTGACCCGTGAGCGCCCGGCGGGCCGCTGCTGACCGCTTCCCGCCCTGCGGGGCCGTGGGGCCGTGGGGCCGTGGGGCGACCGTGCCCCGCGGCCCCGCGGGCGTCAGGCGTACGTGATCTCGACCTTGTTGACCACCACGTCCTCGACCGGGCGCTCGCCGTCCACGGGGGCGGCGGCGATCGCGTCCACCACGGCCTTGGAGGCGGCGTCGGCGACCTGGCCGAAGATGGTGTGCTTGCGGTTGAGGTGGGCCGGGGTGCCCACCGTGATGAAGAACTGCGAACCGTTGGTGCCCGGGCCGGAGTTGGCCATGGCCAGCAGGTAGGGCCGGGTGAAGAACAGCTCCGGGTGGAACTCGTCCGCGAAGGCGTAGCCCGGGCCGCCGGTGCCGGTGCCGGTCGGGTCGCCGCCCTGGATCATGAAGCCCTTGACCACCCGGTGGAAGGTCGTGCCGTCGTAGTACGGGCCGCTGCCCGCCCCGCCGGTCCGCGGGTCGGTGTACTCCCGCTGCCCCTCGGCGAGTTCGACGAAGTTGCGGACCGTCTTCGGCGCGTGGAACGGGAACAGTTCCAGCCGGATCGGGCCCGCGGTGGTGTGCAGGATGGCGAACCGGGCGTTGGCCACGGGTGTCTCCTTCTTCGTAGCGGCTGCTGCGGTGGTCGGACGGCATCCTGGCACATGGGATGATTCGCAGCCGAACCGGCCGGGCTGAGCCGCCGGGCGGACGGGAAGGGGTGGCTGTGGTGGTCGGAGCGGTGCTGGTCGGGCTGCTGGTACTGGTGCTCGCGGGGTGCGGGTGCGTGGTGTGGGCGCAGCGGGGCGGGCCGCGCTGGGCGCGCGTGGTCGCGGCCGTGACGCTCGGCGCGGGCGAGCTGCTGCGCGGCGCGGCGCGCAGCCGGCGTCGGCGGGAGCGGCGGGATCCGCCGTTCCTCGGCGGGGGCGGGGGCGGCGACGGCGGGGGCGGCGACGGGGCCTGAGACCGGACGGGGCGGGGGCCGGGCGGTGACGGAGGACCGGGTGACGGAGGAGCAGCAGCGGCTGCGGCGGGTCTTCGAGGCGGCGCTGGCCGACGCCCTGGCCGGGCGCGGCGTGCCGGACTGCCTGGGCCTGGACGATCCGACCGACCGGGCGCTGTGGGCGGTGTACGACGCGGCGATCGGCTACGGCGCGCGGCGGCACACGGATGAGGAGCTGGTGGCGGACGCCCGCCGGGCCTTCGCGGGGCAGTTGGACGGCAGCAACGCGGCCCGGTGGCGCGAGGAGCTCGCGCGCAGGTTCGCCGGGGGCTGATGCCGTGGCCCCGGCCGCCGTGGGGTGCCACGGCGGCCGGGGACGCGCCCGGGTGTCGGCGCTCCGGTGTCGGCGCTCCGGTGTCGGCGCTCCGGTGTCGGCGCCCGGGTGTCAGCGCTCGGGTGTCAGCGCTCGGCGGAGCGGCGGCGGGAGGCGACGACCATGGCCGCGCCCGCGGCCAGGGCCGCGGCGGCGCCGCCGGCCTCCCAGCCGAGGCCCTCGGCCCCGGTGGCGGCGAGCGAGCCGGCGCCGGTGCCCGTGACGGCCGTGGTGGTGCCGGTGCTGCCGGTGCTACCAGTGGTGCCGGTCAGCGCGGCCGGCTGGACGGTCTGCGGCTGCTGGGCGCCCTGGCCCTGCTGCCCGGCACCCTGGTCGGCGGGCTTGTCGGCCGGCTTGTCCGCGGGCTTCCCGGCGGCCTCGTCGGCGGCGCGGGCCGTGGCCCAGCCCTCGGCGAGGAACTTCGCGATGTCGGCGTCGCTGCCCTCCATCGCCTTGCCCGCCGCCGCGCGCACCGCCGGGCCGCCGGTCTCCATCAGCTGGGAGACCTTGATCCGGTTGTCCGAGGCGCGCAGCTTGGGCAGCTCCTCCAGGAAGGCGGCGACGTCGGCCGGGGTGCCGGTGAGCGCCTTCTTGGCCCCCTCCAGGACGCGCGGGCCGGTGTTCTTGTCCGCCAGGGCGACGAACACCGCGACGCGGTCGTCCGAGGCCTTGGCGGCCGGCCAGCCCTCGGCGAGCCACTTGGCGACGTCGGCGTCGCTGCCGTCCAGCGCCTTCTGGGCGCCCTCGCGCGCCTCGCGGCCGCCGTTGGCCAGGATCTGGGAGACCTTCACCCGGTTGTCGTCGCCGCGGTTCTTGGCGAGCTCGACCTCCAGGAAGTGCCGCAGCTCGGCGGCCCCGCCCTTGAGCGCCTTCTCAGCCGCCGCGCGCACCCCGGGGCCGGTGTCCTTGTCGGCCAGGATCTTCTCGATCGCGGCCCGGTCGGCGTCCTCGGCCTGGGCGGCGGCCAGGCCCTCGGCCATGAACTTCACGACGGCCGCGTCGCCGTTGTCCAGCGCCTTGCTGCCCCCCGCGCGCACGGCCGGGCCGCCGACGTCCATGGCCCGGAGGAGCTCCACCCGCAGGTCGTCCATCCGGATCCTGGGCAGGCCGACCGTCAGGAAGCGCCGCAGATCATCCGCGCCGCCCTTGAGCGCCGCCTCGGCCCCCTCGCGCACGTAGCGGCTGGAGTTCTTGTCGGCCAGGATCTTCTGGACCTCGGCCCGGTCGCGCTGCTCCTGCCCGTCGGCCTCGGTGCCGGTGCCGGTGCCGGTGCCGCCGGCGGGGGCCACGTCCGGCGCGGAGCCGGAGGCGGTGTCAGGGCCGGAGACCCCGCCCGGCTGAGGGGCTTCGGCGGCCGAGGCGGAGGAGGGGAACAGCACGGCGGGGGCCAGAACGGCGGCCGCGACGACGGCGGACACCTTGGGCAGCTTCATGCAGCGGGACCTGGGTCTTCCTGTGAAGAGATCATGAACGCCGCACAGCATAGATCGTTTTTTACGTTCGCCATACCAGATATTTGCCGCCCGCCCCAGACCCTCCGCAAGCACGTCACACCCGGTCGGGAAACGCCCTAGGGTGGGGCGGGTGAGCTTCCATCTGGTCGTCGGACACGGGCCCGCCGGGGCCGCCACCGCCCGCCTGCTGGCCGGTCAGGGCCACGAGGTCCGGGTCGTCACCCGCACCGAGCACCCCGTCGCCCCCGTCGACGGCGTCGAACACCTCGCCCTCGACGCGAGCGACCCCGCACAACTGACCCCGGCCGCCCGCGGCGCCGCCGCCATCCACGGCTGCGCCGCACCGCCGCTGCCCCGGTGGGCCGACGACTGGCCCGCCCTCGCCGCCTCGCTGTGCGCGGCCGCCGAGGACAGCGGCGCCGTGCTGGTGATGCTCGGCAACCTCTACGGCTACGGCCCGGTCGAGGGCCCGCTCACCGAAGGCCTCCCGCTCGCCGCCACCGGCCCCAAGGGCCGTGTCCGCGCGGCTGTTTGGGAACAGGCCCGGGCCCTGCACGAGGCCGGGCGGATCCGCGCCGTCGAGGTGCGCGCCTCCGACTTCTTCGGCCCCGGCGTCACCGACGGCGGCCACCTCGCCTCCCGCGCGGTGCCCGCCCTACTGAAGGGCCGTCCGGTCTCCGTCCTCGGCGACCCGGACGCCCCGCACAGCTGGACCTACCTGCCGGACGTGGCCCGTGCGATGGCCGAAGTCGCCGCCGAGGAAACCGCCTGGGGCCGCCCCTGGCACGTCCCCACCGCCCCCGCCCTGCCCGTGCGCACCATGGTCGAGCGCCTCGCCGCCGAAGCCGGCACCGGCCCGGTCGCGGTGCGCCGCCTCTCCCCCGCCACCCTCGCCGTGGCCGGCCTGTTCTCCCCGCTGCTGCGCGAACTGCGCGAGACCCGTTACCAGTTCGACCGCCCCTTCGTCGTCGACTCCACCGCCTACGAGGCCGCCTTCACCGTCCGCGCGACCCCGCTGGCGGAGCAGCTCGCCGCCACCGTCGCCTGGTGGCGCGAGCGGTCCTGACCCCTGGCGCCCCTCTCGCCCAACACCCGCTCCCTCAGTGCCCCTTGAGGCCGTCCGCGCCCCGGTACCCGGCCGGCACACCCTCGGCGAGGACCACGTCGGCCACCATGTGCCGGGTGCGCAGCGGCAGGATCTCCCGGTAGGCGGGCGAGTCGTACCAGGCGCGGGCCCGCCCGTAGTCCGGGAACTCGATCAGGATCAGCCCGAGCGGGCCCCAACTGCCCTCCAGCGCCTCGAACTTGCCGCCGTGCACGACGAAGCGGCCGCCGAACGCGTCGAGGGTGGCGTCGATCCGCTCCAGGTACTCGACGATGTCGGGGCACATCTGGGCGGAGTGGACCTGGGCCAGGGCGTAGGCGGTCATGGCTGCTGCTCCCGTGGGGTCGTGGCGGGCGGTTCCCGCCGACCCCTCCGACGGTAGGCGGCCGCAGGGCCCGGCCGAATCCGTCACGTATCGGCAGGGGGTGACGTAGCCGCCGGGGGCAGGGGGTGCGGCGCGGGTCCGAGAAAGCTCGGATACCAACGGGTGACAGGCCCCTGACAGAGTGGGTGCCGGTCGGCCGGCCGTACCGCCCCGGCCCCGCTCCCCTCGACCCCCTCGACCCTCTCGACCCCCTCGACCTGGAGATCCCTTGCGCGCTCTCATCCGACGCATCGTCCTGTCGGCCGCACTCGCCCTGGGCGGCCTGGCCCTCGCCCCCGGCGCCGCCTCGGCGGACACCCCCGCGACGGTCCTGTTCAACCAGGCCTCCGAACGCTGTCCCGACGGCCGGGTGTGGGACACCCAGGACATGCACCCCTGCGCGCCCTCCAACAACCCGGGCAAGTGGGTGTTCACCCCGGTCCCGGGCTGGAGCGGCTTCTACACGATCAACAACGACGCCGACCGGCGCTCCTGCCTGACCGCCTCCGACGACCGCCCGAGCGGCACCCAGTGCTACGCGAACGTGACCAGCCAGATGTGGCGGATCACCCCGTACACGGCGGCCGGCCAGACCGCGAAGTACGACATGGTCGGGGTGCGGATCCAGAACGTGGCCAGCTCGCTGTGCCTGGACAACACCGCGAAGAACTTCGGCGGTTGGAAGCTCTACATGTTCGGCTGCAACGACGGCGCCTACCAGCAGTGGAACATCTACCGCAGCAGCTACGAGGCCCTGTTCGGCCCGGTCGGCGCCCACAAGGGCATGACCTGGGCGAACCTGGAGCAGCGCGCCGACAACGTGGTGCACGTCGGCAACGACGCGTCGAGCAACGCCTACCAGGGCGACACCCCGGCCGGCACCCAGCTGCCGGTGCTGTGCCTGCGCAAGGACGGCCGCCCCGCCCCGGCGGGCGTGCCCACCAGCGGCTTCCACAGCTGGGCCGGCGGCGAGGTGAAGGCCACCGCGCCGGTGGCCGGCACCCAGCTGGGCAGCCGGGCCGCCGCCGACCAGCTGTGCGCGACCTCCTTCGGGTCGGGCTTCCGGATGACGGAGTTCCACGACGCCTCCGGCTGGGGCCTGTGGGCCAACGGCACCCTGCCCACCCAGACCCGCTTCTGGACCGCGATCGACGACCAGCCGGCCAACCCGTGGAACTGACCACCCTGACGGCACACCACCACTGACCGACCACCCGGGGGCGGGCGCCGACCGACGGCACCCGCCCCCACCCGTTCGCCCGCACTCCTGACGGTTCGTATAGCATCCGTCCAGCTCGAACAGGTGACCAGGTGAACGGGGTGGAACGGATGCCACAGGACGACGGCAGAACGAAGCGGCGCCGACAGGCCCTGGCCGTCACGGCGGGGGCGTGCGTCCTCGGTGCGGCCGGGCTCGGCGGGGCGCTGCTGCTCACCGGCACGACGGGCACCACCCCGGCCGCACCGGACGCGGCGGCCACGTCGAGCCCCAGCCCGGCAGCCGCCCCCACCGCCTCGCCGTCGGCCTCCCCGTCCGCCGAGGCGCCGACGCCGACCGCTCCGGCCGAACTCCCCTCCGAGACGCCCACGGTGGCGCCGGCCGCCGACGAGACCGGGCCGGAGACCGAAGCCGCGCCCGAGCCCGCCGCCCCCAAGCCCGCCCCGCCCCGCCCGCGCGCCACCAACACCCCCGCGGCTCCGGCGGCTCAAGCCGCTCCGGCGACCAAGCAGCCCGCGGCCAAGCAGGCGGCCCCACCGCCGCACTTCGACCCGACCGTCCCGCCCCGGCCGGTCCCGGAAACCCCCAAGCCGGTCCGGACCGACACCCCCTGCCCACCCGGCCAGGCCATCACCTGGGACGGCTGCCGCCCGATCGGCCCCGTCATCACCCTCGGCCCGGTCACCCCACACGGCTGACCCACCGGCCCGCCGGGATGACCGTGCGTCATCCCGGCGGCAGGTCCTCCCCTACTCGTCCCGCCAGTGGACGAACCGGGGCGGCCGCTCTCCCCACGCGACGACGGCGCCGACCGGGCTCGGACTGATCCCGCCCGAGACCAGTCCGTGGAGAAACTCGACCATCCCCGCGGCGAAGACCCGGGCCGCACCGCCGTCCCGACTGAGGACAAGGACCGGCCACGCGTCGGGGTCGTCACCGACCGTCAACCAACCGAGGACGTCGGCGGTACAGGAACCGCCCCAGGCAACGATCTGCCCGGCGGAGCGCACCTCCTCGGTGGGCTCCCCGCCCTCCTCGAAGAGCCAACGCGCTTCCTCCGTCATGCCGCGCATGCCCGGCTGCGGGGCACCCGCCGGCATCAGCTCGTCGGGGGCGAACACGGCGAGGGACCGGTCGATCTCCCCCTGCCCGTACCGGGTGATGAACTCGGTGTAGTCACGCGGGAACCGGAAGCCCCACGCCTGCTCCACCGCCGCCCAGTCACCGGCCTCACCGGCCCCCTCGTGCGGGGGCATGAGCCCGATCAACCTGTTGATGTCGAAGTTGCCTGCCACGGGACCCATCCTCCACTCCGGTCCGGGCACCACGGAAACGCCGGTTCCACTTCACGGACCGTTCCGGGCTACCGCGACCGCCACTGGGGAACGGACGGGTTGATCATCTCGCGGGCATCGGGGAATTCGCCCGTCAGGAGAGCGGTGAGGAAATCGGCCATGCCACCCTCGAAGGGGATCAGCTCACTGGTGTCGAAGCGCCACACCACCACCGGCCATTGTTCGGGGTCTCCGACCGAAGTGTCCCAGCAGAAGTAGTCACACATGGTGTTGTTGGCCCAGGCGAGCAGACAGCCCTCCTTGGGGAAAGGCTCCTACGGGCGGCCGAGCTCTGGATTCCACTCGTACCATCCCCCCGCCCAGTCCACCTCCGAGCGCTCACGCCCGGGATCACCCATGATCTCCGCGAGCCGACCGATACCGCTCGTCCTCTCCTCACCCCCCTCCACATCACAGCCCGCCTGCTACTCCACCCAGTTCCAGTCACCCTGGCAACGCAACAGCGGCTCATCGGCGCCGGGCGGCGCCACTTCGTCCGTGTACGCGTACGTACCGTCGACGACGGCGAGGAGAAAGGCCGCGAAGCCGCCGTCGAAGCGGTCCCATTCCTCCAGGCTCCGGTAGAACGCCACCACCGGCCAAGCGTCCGGATCGTCGCCCTCAGTCAGCCAGAAGAACTGGTCCGCGTTGAGGTTGGACCCCCAGGAAAGCAGCCCACCAGGCTCCGGGTGGACGGGGTACGGGCAGCCGTCGTCAGCGGCCAGTTCCGCGGCGATCCCCTCCGTGGTCAGACACACGAAGCCCGGGAAACCGACGATCGACCCACCGTCGTAGGAACGCAGAGTCGGCACCGCGACGGACAGCTCGCCGTTGATCCGCACGCACCCGTACCGGTCCACGAACTCCCGGTAGTCCGAGGGGAAGGCGAAGCCGACTTCCTCGACCGACCGCTCCCAGGGGGTCGTGGCAGGCCTTCGCACCGGCTCCCCGAGGATCTCCGACAGACAGACGAGCTCCACACTCATGTTCCTTCTGACGACCTGGTGGGGTCGCCCCTCCGAATCCCCTCGAACTCACCGGACCTGGATGATCGTATCGGCGGTCATGTCCCGCTCCCCTGGCGTCGAAGGGCAGCTCCGGGGTGTGTCAGTTCCTCGGCGCGCCGGTCAGCGGGTCGAGCCTGTCGCGCCTCCGCTGCCGTTCCAGCCGCCAGTGGACGAACCGGGGGGACGCACAACCCCAGGCGTCGGTGATGCCGACGGGGCACGGGTCGATCTCCGCTCTGAGCATCGCGCGGAGGAACTCCACCATCCCCATGTCATAGACCCTGGGTGCGCCGCCGTTCCGGCCGAGGACCAGCACCGGCCACGCGTCGGGGTCGTCACCGGTCGTCAGCCAGCCCAGGGTGTCCGCGGTGCAGGAACCTCCCCAGGCGACGATCTGCTCGGCCGACCTCACCTCGTCGGTCGGCTCGCCGTCCTCCTCGAACAGCCAGCGCGCCTCCTCCGTCATGCCGCGCATGCCAGGCTGCGGGGCATCCGGTGGCACCAGCTCGTCAGGAGCGAGGACCGAGATGCAGTCCTCAATGCCTCCCTGCCCGTACCGGGTGATGAACTCGATGTAGTCACGCGGGAACCGGAAGCCCCACGCCTGCTCCACCACCGCCCAGTCACCGGCCTCACCGGCGCCCTCGTGCGGGGGCATGAGCTCCAGGAGTCCATCGATGTCGAATGTGGCTGCCATGGGCCCTATCCTCCCCTCCGGCTCGGGCCCCGCGGAAACGCCGGTTCCGCTTCCCGGACCGTTCAGGGCGAGCGCGAGAGCCACGCGTCGGCGCTCATCGACCGGTCGATCAGCTCGTCGGAGTCGGGGAACTCGCCCGTCAGGACAGCGGCGAGGAAGTCGGTCATGCCGCCGTCGAACCGGACCCACTCACTGATGCCGAAACGCCACACCACCACCGGCCACTGATCGGGCTCCCCGGCAGAGGTGTCCCAGCAGAAGTAGTCGGAGGAGGTGTTGTTCGCCCAGGCGAGCAGACACCCCTCCGCCGGAAACGGCTCGTACGGACGACCGTCCACCCCGTCCCAGCCGTACCACTCCTCCAGCATCTCCCCGACGTCCCTGTTGAACTGGTGGAGGCCGTCGAACCTCTCCCCGTCCGCAACCCCGGCCCTGAGCGACGGCGCGACCACCAGGAGGTCACCCGAGTACTCGACCCGCCCGCACCGCTCCACGAACTCCCGGAAATCCGCAGGAAGTTCGATGCCGAGCCGCTCGACGGACCTCTCCCACGGCACCTCGACGCGATCCCGCCCCGGGTCGCCCATCAGCTCCCCGAGCCGGCCGAGGGTGCTGCTCATCCCTCCGCCCTTCCCGGTCAGTCCCACCAGAAGTGCCACTGGTGGGAGTCGACCAGCAGTTCGGCATAGGCGGTGAGGGTGGGGGCGCCGTGCTGGATCTGGTCGGGGCACAGGGCGACGTGCTCGGCGGCCAGGGGCAGGGCCTCCGCGAGATTGGTGGGCGGAACCGGGACGCTCAACTGGAGGGTGTCGAAGCCGACTTCGACGACCTGGGCGCCGAAGCGGCGCTCCCAGTCGGCGAGTACGGCGGCGATCTTGGCGGTGTCGCCCACGTGGTTGGCCGGGCCGCTCCAGCCGCACACCGCCAGCGCCTCGGCGCCGCTGCGGGCCCGCACCAGGCCCAGCCGCACGTCCTTGACAGAGCACAGCGCCCCGGCCAGGCCGCGGGCCTCGGCGCCGGCCGCGCCGTCCGGGAGGGGGACGGCGGGGGCGGTGCCGGGCCAGCGCAGGCCGTAGGGGGCGAGGGCCTCGGCGAGTTCCCCGTCGTCGTCGCCGTACTCGTCGTCGTCCTCGCCGCCCGTCTCCCACCAGGTGCGCAGCAGGGCGGCCGGGTTGTACCACTCGAAGTCGGAGACCAGCTCGGGGTACAGCTCCCCGGACAGCCACGGCCGGAACGCCGGGTCCGCGTCGTCCAGCGGGCTCAGCAGCAGCGGCCACAGCCCGCTCTGCGGGTGCGCGCGGTGCAGTTGCTCCCACAGGCCGACGGGCGCCGGCCCGTCGCTGATCCACAGCAGCGGCCTCTCGTCGGCGAGGACGGGACGGCCGGGCGGCAACGGGACGGGCGGGGCGACGTCGAAAGGCCAGGTCATGCCGCCCACCGTAGGAGTGGGCACTGACACCTGCCTGTCAGTCGGGGCGTTGGCCGTGTTGGAGGAGGGGCAGGGTGCGGCCGGCCAGGGCTTCGGTGACACGGGCGGCCTGGGAGGGCGCCATCTGGCGCGGGAGTTCGCGCACGGGCACGAAGCGGGCGCCGTGCAGGCGGCTGCGGTGCTGGGGCGGAACGGTGACGGGGTGCTCGTCGCGCACGGTGCCGCCGTCGAAGACCAGGGCCAGGCGCTCCAGGTTGCGGTCGGCCGGGTTGTAGTCCAGGGCCGTGACGTGGGTGAGGCGGGCGATGATGCCGGTCTGGGCATGGAGGTGGCGGGCGGCGGCGCGGTGCGGGGGCTCGTTGGCCTTGCCGGGACCGCCGGGCAGGATCATGCCGTCCAGGTAGTCGGGGTCGACGAGCAGGACGTCGCCGCGCTGGTTGCGCAGCAGGACGAGGCAGCCGAGGCGGCAGATGGGGGGCTTGGCGAGCAGACGGGGGTCGTGCATGAGGGGGTTCACTTTCTGAGGGCACAGAGGAGGACGACGCCGAACGCGGCCAACCAGGCGATGCGCGCGAGGAGTTCAGTCGTCATAGGTGAGGCGCTCGTAGCGCAGGCCCTTGCGCAGCAGGTCCACGACGCGCAGCAGGTCGAGGGGCCGGGCGGTGAGGTGGAGCAGGTACTCGCAGCTCTGGCGGCCGGTGTCCCAGTCGACCTCGAGGGTGGGGAGTTGGACCCGGCCGAGCGCGAGGACGGTGGTCAGGTCGTCCAGGACGGCGGCGGCCTGCCGGCGCTGCTCGGCCGTGATCCGCGAGAGGGTCACCGCTCCCCCGGCCGCTTGTGGATTTCGAAGCAACGCCACGCGCTGAAGGCCGCGTTGAAGGAGGAGTAGCGGGCACGCTCGCCGGTGGCGGCGTCCAGCAGCCACTCGTCGGTCATCTCGTTGCGCACCCGGTAGCAGCGGTCACCGGTGTCCCACAGGACGCCGTAGCCGTGGAGACGGGGGACTTGGGCATGAGCCATGGCAGTCGAACTCTCTGCGATCGTAGTTTCACGTTCTGTTGCACATGGTGGCCCGGAGTCACCTAGCATCGGAAGTGGAATTGGACTTGTCCTTCAGGGCATCCAAGTTGGAGCACCCATGGTGAACATCAAGGAAATTGACCCGGAGTCAAGCCGCTGGGCCCCCTTCGGAGTGCTGCTCCGCAGGTCACGACGGGCGGTCGGCCTCACCCAGAAGCAGCTCGCGAGGCGCATGGGCTGCCACCCGTCCACGGTCTCCGTCGCTGAAACTGCCACGAAGCAGGTGTCGAGACTCTTCGCCGAGAAGGCGGATGAAGTCCTCGGCACCCACGGCTCACTGACGCTGATGTGGCTGCAGGCCTCCAACAGCGCCGGTCTCGCCGAGGGATTCGCCGAGTTCACCAAGCACGAGGCCCAGGCCACGGAGATAAGGCTGTTCGAAATCGGCGCCATCCCAGGGTTGTTCCAGACCCGGGCCTATGCCGAGGCCGAGTTGGCGGGCGCCGTGGAGCTGGGCGAGGTCACCGCCGAGCAGGCCGAGGAACGTCTCAACTACCGGATGACCAGGCAGAAGCTCCTGGAACGCGCATCTCCGCCCTTGATCTTCGTCGCCCTCGACGAGAGCGCTCTGCGCTGGCAGCTCGGCGGTCCCTCCGTAATGGCCGAACAGCTCCAGTACCTCGAAGACTTGGCCCACCGGATGCCGAACGTCCTGCTGCAGGTCGTCCCCTTCACCATGGGCGTCCACCGGTCGTTCCGCTCGGCCGTCACACTGCTGACCGTCGGAGAGGGAACCCAGATCGGATACACCGAGACCCTGCACCGGGGCTTCCTCGAACGGGATCGGGCCACTGTCGTGACGTGGCGCAGGAGATACGATCGCCTCCAAGTAGACGCGCCGCCCAGGGTCGAGTCCCTGGGCATGATCGGAAGCATCCGGAAGGAACTGGCACCATGAGCTCCAGCCTCGATCTGTCCTCCGCACGCTGGGTCAAGTCCTCCCACAGCACCGACGGGGGTCAGTGCATCGAGGTCGCTCCTGGCTTCCCGAACGTGATGCCCGTCCGCGACTCCAAGGACCCCTCCGGCCCCGCCCTCGTCTTCCCCGCCGCCGCCTGGCAGTCCTTCGTCGCCGCCGTCCGCACCGGTGAATTCGACGCCCGCTGACCGCAGTTGACGGCGCTGCCGCCCCGAGCCGGGGCGGCAGCGCCATCTCCAGCTCCTCCAACACCGAGACCAGGGTTGGTGAACCGTGCTCCTGCCCTCCCTCCTCCAGTCGAACGTCAAAACCGGGCACGACCGGGAGGTGTTCGCCGTCTACCCGTACCGCTCGGCCTGCCCCCGGTCGGTGTGGGCGCAGCTGATCGCCGAGGCGCGGTCCGACATCTTCCTCGCCGGATACACCAACTACTTCGTCTGGCTGGAGCAGCCCGCGCTCGTGCAGACCCTGCGCCGCAAGGCCGGGAGCGGCTGCCGGGTGCGCTTCCTCCTCGGTGACCCGGCATCCGACACGACGCGTCAGCGTGAGCAGATCGAGGACGTGACCCTCACCGTGTCCACCCGGATCGGGGTCACGCTGGAGAACCTGGCCGAGCTCTCCGGCACCGCGGGCGTCGAAGCCCGGTTCAGTGACCCGGAGGACGGTCCGAACCATGTCGGCCTGTCCGTCTTCCGCTTCGACGAGCATGCCCTCGTCACCCCGCACCTGGCCCGCACGGTCGGCCATGACTCCCCGCTCATGCACCTGCGGCGCAGCGCGGAGGGCGGCATGTTCGACCGCTTCGCCGGGCACATCGAGGAACTCTGGTCCCGGGGCCGCGACATCCACTCCACCCCGGCCCCCGCATAGAAAGTCGACCCTGCCGACTTCCTACTCCCCCAGGAGGCACGTCATGGCCAACGGCAAGCCGGGTGTACCGGTGCAGGTGGATCCCGCCCCGACGGGCGAGGACCACTGCGGAGTATGGCTGAGCAGCTACGAGTTCTTCAGCAGCGGCCGCGACAGCACCTTCACCGGCCTGCACCATGTCGTCCTCACCCAGCACGGCAACCGCATCACGGGCCGTTCGCTGCCCGGCGCGTCGTCCAACCCCGGTTCCCCGCTCTCCTTCGACCTGACCGTCGACCGGAACATCGTCACCGGTACCTGGGTCGAGCAGACCGCGCCGGACGGCTACTACCGGGGCGCCCGCTACCACGGGGCCGTTCAGCTGCTGGTCGATCCGACCGGTCGGCGCATGGCCGGCCAATGGGTCGGCTTCGGCAAGGAGTTCGACGTCAACACCGGCCCTTGGGACCTCCGGCTCCTCGACAGGTCCACGGCTGGCGAGACCCTGGCCCGGTACAGCACGCCGCCCTCTGAGTAGCCGGTCGCCCCCGCACAGGAAGTCGGGCCCGCCGACTTCCCACTCCGCCCCCGCCCGCCGGACGCGCCCGGTGGGGCAGGGGAATGCGCTTGTGGTGCACGGCTGTTCGCTCGTCCGGAAGCGGCCGCGTCGAAGGACGGCGCGGCGAGATCAGCGGGTCGAGGAGGAGCGTCATGGCAGGAGCAGTGGTCATCGGGGCCGGGCCGGGGATCGGGCAGGCGGTGGGCCGTCGTTTCGCCCGGGAGGGGCTGCCGGTCGGGGTCGTCGCCCGCACCGACGCGACGGCCGGGGCCGCCGCCGAGGCCGTCCTGCGTGCCGGTGGCGGCGGCGCGGTCGCGGCCCGTACGGCGGACAGCACCGACGAGGCCGCCCTGCGCGCCGCCCTGGACGGCCTGGCCCAGGAGTTGGGGCCGCCGGACGTCCTGGTCTACAACGCCGCGCTGATCCGGCCGGACACCGTCGGGGAGTTGTCCGCGCGCGAGCACCTGGACGCCTGGGCGGTCAACGTGGTGGGCGCGCTGACGGCCGCCGCGCACGTCGCCCCGGGGATGGCCGGGCGCGGCCGGGGCACGGTCCTGGTCACGGGCGGCATGCCCGACCCCAAGCCGGCGTACGTCAGCCTCTCCCTCGGCAAGGCCGGCGTGCGCGCGCTCGTGACGCTGCTGGACCAGACGTACGGCGCCTCGGGGGTCCACGCGGCGAGCGTGACGGTGGACGGGCCGGTCGCACCGGGCACGGCCTTCGACCCCGACGTCATCGCCGAGCACTACTGGCGGCTGCACACCCAGCCGCGGGAGGCCTGGGAGCACGAGGTCGTGCACCGCGGCTGAACCGACACCACCGGCCCACCGGCCCACCGGCCCGGCGGCACGACCGGCCCGGCGGCCCGGTCAGCCGAGCAGGTTCTTGTACACGCGGCCGTCCTTGATGATGACGGCGAGGTTCCCCTCCGGGTCCCCGAGTACGCCGAGGTCCCGGGTGGGGTCGCCGTCGACGAGCAGGACGTCGGCCCAGGCGCCCTCGGTGATCTCGCCGAGCCGGGCCGCCTTGTAGGGGTCGCGTTCGCCGGCGAGGCGGAAGAGCGCGGCGTTGCCGGAGGTGGCGGTCCGCAGCGCCTCGGCGGGCGGGAAGCCGAAGGTGGTGGACAGCCGGGTGAGCATCTCGTTCTGCCGGCCGGCCTTCTCGGGTTCGAGCAGCAGGTCGGTGCCGAAGGCGACCTTGGTGCCCTCGCTCCGGGCCCACTCGAAGGTGCGCGCGACGCCTTCGCAGACCTGCCGGTTCTGCTCGGCGCCGTCCGGGTCGGGGAGTTCGTGGTCGCTCTCGACGAAGGGCTGGGTGCTCAGCCACACGTCCTCGTCCGCCATCAGCCGCAGGGTCTCGCGGCCGGCGGCGAGGTGGCCGTGTTCGATCGACCTGACCCCGGCGGCGACCGCGCGGCGGATGCTCTCGTCGGTGTAGGCGTGCGCGCAGACGTAGGTGCCCCAGTCCGCGGCGGCCTCGACCGCGGCCCTGAGTTCGTCCGGCGTGTACTGGAGCGCGTCCAGCGGGTCGTAGGGGGAGGTCACCCCGCCGCCCGCCATGACCTTGATCTGGGCGGCGCCCCGCTTGAGTTGCTCGCGCACGGCCGCGAGCACCTGGTCGCGGCCGTCGGCGACCCGCAGGAAGCCGATCTGTTCGGCGCGGGAGTTCACGCCGCAGGAGAAGGTCTTCGCGTCCTCGTACACGTGGGAGAAGTCGCCGTGCCCGGAGGTCTGGGAGATCGCCGCCTGGCTGGGGTAGATCCGCGGGCCGGGGAAGACCCCCGCGTCCAGGACCTGCCGCAGCGAGGCGACGTCGCCCGCCATGTCCCGGACGGTGGTGAAGCCGCGCAGGAGCATCCGCTCGGCCTCGGCGAGCGCGCGGTAGTAGCCGGTGCCGGTGGGCCCGGCGGTCAGGCCCAGGGCGGTGTTGCCGGCCGCGAAGAGGTGCACGTGCGCGTCGGTCAGGCCCGGCATGAGGACCCGGCCGCCGCCCGCGATGACGACGGTGTGCCCGGCCGGCGGGGTCACCCGGCCGATCGCGCTGATCCGTCGGTCCTCGATGAGCACCGACGTCGGCCCGGTCAGGTCGGGGCCGGGGCCGACGGCGTCGAAGACGCGCACGTTCTCGATCAGGATCGGCGCCGGGGGCTGCTGTGGGGACACGCTCTTCCTCTCGTGGCCGGACGGCACGCGGCGGTACACGGCGGCACGCGACGGCACGCGACGGTGCGAGCCGCTCGGCGCCGGCGGGAGGGGAGGCGTGCCCGCCTGCGAGCACGACCGTGTCCGGGGAGCACAGCGTGTCGTGGCCGGGCGGGGCGGTCGACGACGTTGCTCCGAACGCGGCGTGTCCCGCCCCGCGGTCACGGGCCCCGGGTGCGCTCAGGCCCAGGGCAGCGCGGAGCGGGTGCGCCAGTAGGCGTCGGCGGGCTCGGCCATGGGGGCGAGGGCGGCGAGGTCCTCCGGCGTGAGGGGGATCCGCTCCGCGGCGAGGTTGGAGGTGAGCTGGTCGAGGGTGGCGGCGCCGGACAGCACGACGTCGGCCCAGGGCTGGGCGGCGGCCGCGGCCAGGGCGAGGGCGTCGGGGGCGGCGGCGGTGCGGGCGGCGAGGGCGCGCAGGGCGGCGGTGTCCGGACCGGTGGCGTTGCGCCCGGCCAGGCGGCCGTTGGCCATGCCCTCCTTGACCACGACCAGCCGGCCCGCCCGGTGGGCTTCGGCGAGGGCGGGGGCGGCGGAGGTCTCCAGCAGGTTCCAGGTGGCCTGGACGGCGGTGAACAGCGGGCGGCCGTCGGCCGTGACGGCCAGCGCCCGGCGGATGGTGTCGGCCTGGGCGGGGCCGCTGGTGGACAGGCCCACCCGGACGCCCTCGGCGGCGAGCGCGGCCAGGCGCCGGTGCAGCGCGGGGTCGGTGAGGGCGGGGCTGTCGGGGGTGACGGAGTGGACCAGGTAGACGTCCAGGCGCGGGCCGAGCAGAGCGCGGCTCTCGCCGATCTGACGGTCGTACACCGCCGTGCTGTGCTCCTTGACCTCGTGCGCCTCGACGCCGGTGGTGCGCCAGTCGGCGGTGTAGGTGTAGCCCCACTTGCTGCCGACCGTCACCTCGGCGGCCGCCTGCGGGTGTCCGGTGAGCCACTGGGCGAGGAACTCCTCGGCCCGGCCGTAGGAACGGGCGGTGTCGAAGTAGCGCACACCGGCCGCGAACGCGGCGTCGAGCAGGGCGTGGGTGCGCTCGCGCAGGGCCTCGACGGTGCGTTCGGCGGGCAGGTCGCCCGCGCGGCCGAGGGTGATGTAGCCGGGCCGGCCGACCGCCGCGGTGCCGAGGCCCAGGCGCGCGGCGTGCGGGCGGGCGGGGGCCGGGGTGGCGGGTTCGGTCTGCATGGTGGTTCTCCTCGGCCGGGCGCGACGGTGCTCACCTGCGACTTTAGGGGACTACCGGGAGCGGGGCGGCGGCGGGACCGGCCGCCGGGGCCGCTGCCGGCGTCCCGGGGTCGACGGCCTGCTCCAGGCGCAGCACGAAGTTGACGTAGGCCGGCGGCTTTCCCGGCCAGTGGCAGTCGTTGCTGGTGAGCAACCGGCTGCGCACGCCGTCGCGTTCGGTGAGCGGCCCGGGGGTGGTGCGCAGGTTGGGCCGCCAGGTGCGGCCGCGCGGGCGGTGTTCGAGGGTGAGGGTCCAGCTCTCCTCGTCCACCTCCAGGACGGCGCCGGGCCGGCCGGGCAGGATGCGGGTGCGGTGCGGGCCGCGGACGACGGCCCGCGGGTCGAAGTCGGCGTAGCGGCCGACCACGGTGATCCGCCACGCGCCGTGGAACCTGAGCACGTTCGCCCTCCCGTCCTCGCGGCGCGCCGCGAGTCGGACGCGCCCCTCGTCGGGGTCAACGGATGCGGGGCGTACGGAGGATCAGCGGATCAGGCGGAGGGCGAGCGGGTCGCCCCGGGCCGTGCCGACGCGGGGGCGGACGCGGGGGCGGTGCCGGGGGCGACGGCGGTGGCCGACGCGGGGGCGGTGCCGGGGGCCGGGGCGGGGGTGGCGGTGGGCCGGGCGAGGGCCGGGTAGCCGTGCGCGATCAGGACGAGGTCGGCGTAGCGCGGGTCCTCCAGCGGGACGCCGTGGCGGCGCAGCAGGTCGAACAGCTCGGCCAGGGCGCGGGGTTCGGTGCCGCGGGGCAGGCCGTCGGGGGTGGTGCCGAGGATGCCGAGGACCGGTCCGTGGACGCGGGCCGCGCGCTCGGCGGATGCGGAGCCGGCCGTCCGGACCGTCCGGGCCGTGCGGGCGGCCCGGACGGTCCGGGCGGGGACCAGGCGCAGCAGGAGGACGAGCCGGGCGGCGCCGGAGTCGGGGTCCTCGTCGGCCTCCATGGTGAGGCCGACGATGTCCTGCCAGCGGTAGCGGCGCGGGACGAAGGCCCGTACCAGGGTGAGGCCGTCGGGGTCGGCGCGCAGCCAGAAGCCGTACGGGACGGGCAGGGCGATGCCGAGGACGGCGGTGCCGGAGAGCAGGAGGGCGGGGACGGCGCCGAGGCGGCCGGCGACGCCGGTCTGGGCGAGCACGACGCCCATGGCGAGGGCGAGGACGCAGCCGACGGGTGCCCCGGCGGCCCGCCAGAGGAAGGCCAGCCGGACGGACCGCGGTTCCGGCCGGAACGGCGGCGCGGGGCGGCCGGGCCGTGTCCCGCCCGGTTGTGTCCCGGCAGGCGGCGCGGGGCGGCCCTGCGGCACGGGGCGGCCCTGCGGCGGGACGCGGCCGGGCGGCGCGGTGTGCGCGGGCGGCGCGGTGTTGGCGGGCGGTGCGACGTCCCCGGGTGGTGTGGTGTCCACGGGTGCCCCCTTCTCACGTCGTGCCGTCGGGGGTGCGGCCGGTCGGGCCGTCCCCGGCGGGCGGCGGTGCGGCGGTGCAGCGGTTCGGCGGTGCGACACGGTGCGGCACGGTGCGGTGGGTGTGCGGTGGCTGCCCGGGTCCGGTGTGTCGACGGCGTGCGGTGTCACGGGAGTCGGCCCTCCCCGACCGGGGCCCCGAGGTCGTTCGGGCGGTCCGGTGGAAACGTCGGGCGCTGCCGGGGCGATGTGAGGTGAGGGCGCGTCAGCTCGGCTCGGCGGCGCTTGCGGGCCTGCCGGTCCAGGATGTCAGCCGACGCTACGCGGGTCAACTGGCGTTGATTACGGGTATCTTCGGATCCATGCCAGCTGATGCCGTTCGGCTATCGTGACCTGGCCGGCCCTACCCGTCCATCGAGGTCGCGGCGTGGAGGGCCCGGGCGTGAGGAAGGTGGGGAATGACGGAGTCGACGGGGGACGGCGTTCAGGTGGAACCGGAGGGCGCTCCACCCGAGCTGAACGGGCGTCCGGGCGGCGAGCCGGGCCCGGACCCGGACGGCGGTCCGGACGGCGGTCCGGACGGGCAGCCGGGCGGTGCGGCGGGCGCCGAGGCGACCGGCCTGGCGGCCCGGATCGAGGCGCTGTTCCACACCGTCCGCCGTCCCGACCGCGAGCAGTACACCAACGAGGAGGTGGCCCGGGCCTGCCGCGAGGCGACCGGGGAGTCCTTCTCCACCACCTACCTGTGGCAGCTGCGCACCGGGCGCCGGGACAACCCGACCAAGCGCCATCTGGAGGCGCTGGCCCAGTTCTTCCAGGTCCCGCCCGCGTACTTCTTCGACGAGCGGCAGGGCGCGGAGATCGCCAAGGAGCTGGCGCTGCTGGGCGCGCTGCGCGACGCGGGCGTGCGCAGCCTGGCGCTGCGGGCGGTGGGGCTGTCCCCGGAGGGCCTGGACACCGTCAGCGAGCTGGTCGACGTGATCGCCCGCCGGGACTCGGCGCGCAAACGCCCCTCGCCCTGACCGCGGGCCGGGCCCCGGTCGTCCGACGGACGGTCACGGCCCGGACCACCGGAGGCCCGGACCACCGGGGCCCGGGAGGCGCAGGACCGCCCGGGGCCGGGGCCACCGGAGGTCGGGGCCGGGCGCAGGACCGGGCCGGGCGCAGGACCGCCGGACGCACGTGCGGATGCGTCGGCGATGGAACCGTAGGGGCGCGGTGGGGAGGGGAGCATCGGCTTTGTGGGGTGACTTGAGGGGTGGCCGGGACTACCGGTCCACGCTGAGGCGCTGTCGCCGGATGGCCGAACAGCTGGAGCTGCCGAGCCCGTTCGACCCGGTGGTGCTGCTGGAGCGGCTGGCGGTGCGGCGCGGGCGGCCGATCGAACTGCTGCCGGTGCCGGCCCGTCCGCACGCCCCGTGCGGGCTGCTCGTCTCCACCGTGGCGGCGGACTACATCCTGTACGCGGCGGACACCGGCGTGCTGCACCAACGGCACATCCTGGTGCACGAGATCGCGCACCTGCTGCTCGACCACGCCGGCTCCGCGCCGCTGGCGCCGGCCGCCGCGCTGCTGCCCAACCTCTCCCCCGCGCTGGTGCAGCGGGTGCTCGGGCGCACCAGTTACGACGAGCCGCAGGAGCGGGAGGCGGAGCTGCTGGCCTCGCTGATCCTGAGCCGGGCGGAGCGGGAGGACGCGGCCGACCAGCCGGGGCCGGCGCCCGCCCGCGGGTCGCTGGACGCGCTGGGCTTCCTGCTGGGCGCGGGGACGGGGGCCGGGGCGGGGGCCGCGCCGCAGTTGGGCCCCGACCGCCCCGAGGGCGACGGCGCCCCCGACGGCCCCGATGAGCCCGACATCCCCGACCTCGGCGACGGACCGGAGGCGCAGCGGCCGTGAGCGATCTCGCCCTCTACCCCGTCGGGCTGTTCTTCGTGCTGAGCGCCGCCCACTTCGCCCGCAGCCGGATCGACTCCCGCGCCGCCGCCCGCTTCACCTGCTACGGCACCGCGCTGCTGGGCTCCGCCCTGCTGGTGCTCGCCCCGCCGACCGTGGGGGCGGTGGAGGCCGCCGGGGTGCCGGTGCTGGCGGTGCTGGTGATCGTGCTCGGCGACGGGCTGCGCGACGGCGCGGCCGCGGCGATGCGGCTGCTGGCACCGGCGCTGCGCGAGGCCGACGCCGGGCAGGCCGGGCGGGCCGGGCACGCCCTCTCGGAGCCGCTGCGGCGCGAGGTGCGCGGCGGTCTGGGCCTGCTGGGCGGGGTGCTGGGGCTGCGGCTGGCGCTGATCACCGCCGCCGCGCCGGGCCTGACCGGCGGGGACCTGGTCGTCGGGCCCGCGCTGTCCGCGCGCCTGGCGCTGGCCGGGTACACCGCCGTGGGCATGCTCCACACCACGGTGTGCCTCACCGCGCTGCTGCGCGAACTGGTGCGGCGCTCCCGCGCGGCCGGCCCCGGACGGCTGGGCACCGGGCTGCGGCTGCTGACCGGCGGGCTGGTGGCCGGACTGCTGTGGAACGCCTGGAGCATGGACGACGTGCTGCGCGCGGCCGTCACCGGCAGCCAGGACGGCCCCGAGGACCTGCTGTGCGCCGTGCTGGGCGGGCTGTGCGCGGCGCTGATCGCGGCGGGTCTGGGCAGCACCCTGTGGCCCGCGGCGACCGGGGCGGTCCGGGGCTGGCTGCGCGCCCACCGCCGCTACCGGGCGCTCACCCCGCTCTGGCGCGACCTGCACACCGTGCTGCCGGAGATCGCCCTCGACCCGGCCCGTCGGCTGCCGCTGCCGCCGCGCGACCCGCGGTTCGCGCTCTACCGGCGGATCATCGAGATCCACGACGCCCGGCTGATCCTGCGCCAGCACCTGGACCCGCGCGCCGCGCTGTGGCTCGACGGCGCCACCCGCCGCTTCCCGCCGCCCGCCGCCCACGCCGCCGCCACCGCCGAGGCGGCGGCCCTGGCCGCCGCCCTGGAACTGGCCGCCGCCGGCGCCCACCCCCAGCCCGCGGACGCGCCGGAGGCCACCGCGCCCGCCACCCTCGACACCATGGACGGCGAGGCCGACCACCTCGCCCACCTGGCCCGGGTCTACGCCACCTGCCCGGCCGTTGCCGAGGTCCGCTCCCGGGCCCGGGCCGAACGGACCCGTACCGAACGGACCCGTACCGGGCGGGCGCTGCGCTGACGCCTCCCGCGCAGCGGGACCGTCCGGGCCGGGGCGGTTCGGCCCCTCAGCCCCTCAGCCCCTCAAAGTCCCTCACAGTCCCTCAGTCCCACCAGAAGCCCCACCTGCCCGCGCCGACCAACTCCCGCGCGTACCCGGACAGGCCGTCCTCGTGCGGGAGGACGGTGTCCGGGCAGAACGCCTCGTGCTCGGCCGCCACCGGCAGCGCCCGCGCCAGGTCGGCCGGCGGCGCGGCGACGCTCAACTCCAGGGTGCCGGCGCCCACTCCGACGACCCGGGCGCCGAAGCGCCGCTGCCAGTCGCCCAGCACGGCGGCGATAGCGGCGCTGTCGCCGTGGCCGTTGGTGCCCTCCCAGCCGCAGGCGGCCGGCGCCTGCGCGCCGTCGGCCGCGCGCACCAGGCCGGTCCGCAACCCGGGCCGCTCGCACAGCAGTTGGCGGGCCAGGGCGTCGGCGCGGTCCTGCGGGTCCCGGCGCGGCGGCGCGCCCGGGGCGGGGGCCCGGGGCGGCCAGGCCAGGCCTCGCCGAAGGGCGCCAACCGGGCCAGCAGGTCCGCCCGGTCCTGCGGATCACTGCCCGGGCACCACAGCACCGCCCGCTCCCACCACCCGCGCAACAGCGCCTCGGGGTCGCACCCGTCCGGTTCCGCTGCCACACCCCACCCCTCCAGCTCCGGCGCCAGCAGCAGCGGCCACCGCCCCGACCGCGCGTGCTCCCGGTGCAGCCGCTGCCACCGCCCCTGCGGCGCCGGCCCGTCGCCCACCCACAGGGCGGGGGTGAGCTGACGGCCCGGCAGCGGCGCCGGTGTACGGCGCTCGGCGCTGCGGTCGGGGAAGCGTCGGCCCAGGTCGCGGAGGAGGCGGGAATCGATCACGCGCCCACGGTAGGGATGCGCACGGACAGTCCCGGCCCTGCGCCCCCGCGCGGGGGTGGGGAGGCGGATCTAGGCTGGTGGGCGGGGTGTGGCGGGAATCCCGTCGTGGCCCCGGGGGCTTCCACGGTGTGCCTGGAGGTGGAGCATGCGTGGCGCAGCCGCATCCTCGTCCGTACCCGCTTCCCCGTCCCCATCACCGTCCTCGCCCGTGTCCTCGCCCGCGTCGGTGTCCGGCCCGGGGCGGCTGGCGGTGCTGGCGGCTGTGGGGCTGCTCGTCGCGGGCGGGCCGTTCACGTCGGGCGCGGGGGTGGCGGCCGCGGCCGCCGGTGTGCCGGTGCGGGCCTGTCCGGCGCAGGCCGGCGCCCCGGGCCCGCCGCCGGGCGCCGTCCCCGCCACGGTGCCGGTGCCGGACGGGGTGAGCGTGCCGGCGACGGCGGCGGTGTACGGCGCCCGCTACCCGGGCGAGGTGCACTTCCTGGTCGCACCGGCCGGCTGGACCTGCGACGCGGTGTTCTCCGCCGGGGACGGCGGCCAGCAGGCGTTCGTGCACCCGGGCGCCCCGGCCGCCGACCCGGCGGGCACCCGCTTCGACGCGGTGGTGCAGGCGGTCTTCGTCAGCGGCGGCGCGCAGACGGACGTCGACCTGGCCTGCGGCCTCGTCCCCGCCGCCGGGGCCGCCCCGAACACCTGCAACGCCCCGGACCGTTCCCCCGCGACCCGGGTGCACACCGTGCCCACCCGGGCCCCGGGCCTGCTGCTGGCCGCCGTCGGCGTCCCGGCGGGCACCCGTGAGCCCAACCTGTCCGGCAGCGGCGGGCCCAACCGCACGGTCGCCCTGGTCACCTTCCAGTCCCCCGGCGGCCCCGCCCAGGAGATCAGCTGCACCCTGCCGGCCACCGCCTCGCCCGTCCCGCTCTGCCAGGCCGCCCTCGGCCACCTGCTGGCCACCGGCGCCGCGTCCAAGCAGCTCTCCCGGGCCGACCTGACGGCCGCCCTGGCCGACCTGAACACTTTCGTCGCCGGCTACCTCACCCAGCCGCAGCCGTGACCCCGGGGCCGGCGGCAGCGTCGCTCAGGCCGCCTGGGCGACCAGCAGCCGGACCAGGTCGACCGCCTCCTGGAGGCTGAGCGCCGGGTAGGCCCGGCGCACCTCCCGCACCGCCGTGACCTCGGCCGTACGGGGGTCGACGCCGGCCTCCGCCAGCACCGTGCGGGCCCGCTGCACCCCGTCGGGGCCGACGCCGGGCACGAAGCCCTCGACGAGGCCGAGCGCCCGGCGCAGGCCCGGACGCTCGGCCTCGTCGGCGGTGTCCAGCGCGCTCTGCAGGGCGGCCCGGAGCAGGTCGAGGTCGGAGGGGGTCTGGCGGGCGGACAGCGACTTGAACACGGTGGTCACTCTTTCTGTTCGTGGTGCGGTTCTTCGGACTTCGAAGGACATCGGTGGCCGGCGGTCAGTAGGCGGTCTTCGCCAGGCGCTTGCGCTCCCGCTCGGAGAGGCTGGAGCCGGACTCCCGGCGGGCCATCCGGCGCAGCAGTCCGGGGGCCAGCAGGAAGCCCGCGACGGCCCAGCACAGCAGCACGCGGCCATGTCTTCACCTCCCCCGGCCCCTGCCCGTCACGCTAATACTTGCCGGCCGGGAAAGTAAATGCCAAGATCTCCGGTACCGTCAGCGGCCTTTCAGGAAAGCGGAGTTGGAGCAGCAGATGACCGTTCACAACCTCGCCCCCGAGGACGCCCCCGCCGCCCTGCGCTCCGCGCGGTGCGCCCGGACGGCGGCCGCGTGAGCGCCGAGCGGCCGGTCCCGGCCTTCGACGAACTGATCCACCAGCCCACCCGGCTGACGGTGGTGGCCTTCCTCTCCGGCTGCGCCGAGGCGGAGTTCCGCGCCGTACGGGAGGGCTGCGGCGTCTCCGACTCGGCGCTCAGCAAGGTCGCCGCCACCCTGGAGGCCGCCTCCTACGTCAGGATCCGCCGCGGCTACGTCGGCAAACGCCCCCGCACCTGGCTGCGCCTGACCCCCGAGGGCCGCCGCGCCCTGGCCGCCCACCTCGCCGAACTCCAACGCATCGCCGCCGACGCCACCGCCCTCGGCGCCGCCCTGGAAAAGGACGCGGCCCAGGCCTGACCGGCCTGGCAGGATCTCCGTGGCCGAAGATCCTCTTCGCGCCGGAACGAAACTCACCAAGGGGGGCATGCCAGCGGTGGCAGATCTCAAAGTCACCTACGACCCGACTGCGGACGCCGCGTACGTCCACTTCACCGACCCGCAGGCCCACACCCTCTCCGCGCACACCTACCCCTGCGATCCGGTAGCGGTCGACGGCATGATCAACCTCGACTTCGACGAGCAGGGCCGCCTGATCGGCATCGAGATCCTGGACGCCCGCGCCAAACTGCCCGCCCACCTGCTCGATTCGGCCGAGCACCTGGACGCCGACGGCACCTGACCCGGCCACCGGGGGAAGCACTTACGCAGAAGTCGACCAGGCCGACTTCTCATGCAGAGGGCGGGGCCGTGGATCCACGGCCCCGCCCTCGGACATATCGCGCTCACGTCGTCACACCGAACGGCTCCGACTCCGGGGCACACTCACACCAGACCACCTTGCCGACCCCGCCCGGTCGCGGAAAGTGCCCCCACCCGGCCGCCAGGGCCTCCACCAGAAGCAGGCCGCGCCCACGCGTGGCGGCGGGGTCGGGCCGCTGGGGTACGGGCGGCCGATCGCCGGCATCGTGCACCTCGATGCGCAGCCGGACGGCGCTCACGTCGAAGGACACCCAGATCAGCCGCCCGGGCAGGCCCGAGTAGAGGACGGCGTTGCCGACCAGCTCCGAGGTGAGCAACTCGCCGACCTCGCGGTAGCGGTCGCCGTCCGGCACGGTGACGAGCAGTTCGCGCAGCATCCGCCGCGCGAGCGACGGGGAGCGGCGGGAGCGCGGGAACCAGCAGCCCCGAGTGACGCTGGGGCTGGCGGGCTCGTCGGTTTCAGGCATGGCGGAGGCACCTCCGGTTGGGGGATCCGAGATCGAGGCAAAGGAATGCCCGGCAGCCGACCCGCATTGATCACACCCTGTTGCGCCATCTGCTACACCAAGTAGCATGCATCCGCCTTAAGATCATCCGCAACGTTGCCTAAAGAAAAGGTGCAAAGGTTCGGAATCGCCCGCACGGCTACTGTGGGCCCGGACTGACTGCCGATCAGAGGAGGCCGCATGCAGGCGGATCAGGTGGCGAGCGCGCCATCCACCGTGCTGGGACGGCAGTTGGGCGAGGAACTGCGCGGCATGCGGGAACGTGTCGGCCTGAGTACCAGCGCGGTCGCCGAGGCGCTGGACTGCACCAAGGGCAAGATCTCGCGCATCGAGAACGGTCGCAGCCCTGTTCGGATGCCGGATCTCACTGCGATGCTCCGGTTGTACGGTGTCGATGAACCGGCAGTTCATGAACGTCTTGCCGAGCTGGCTCGCACGGCCAACAAGCGGCGGCGGGGCAGCGGTTGGTGGAGCGAGTACGGAAACGTGCTCGCAGACACCTACCGCGACTTCATCGCCCTGGAAGCCGTCGCGTCGTCGGTACGCACGTTCCAGAGCCAGATGATCCCGGCCCTGTTGCAGACCCCGGACTACGCCCGGGCGCTCACCGCAGCGGGTCGACGCTGGAAGCGGCCGGAGGAGATCGAGCAGTTCGTGACCGTTCGTCTGATGCGGCAGCAACGACTGACGGCCGATCCCCCGCTCTCCCTCTCAGTCGTGCTGGCCGAGGGCGCCCTGCGCCAGCAGGTCGGCGGACCCGCCGTCATGCGGGATCAACTCGCCCACCTGATGACGGCCGCATCCATGCCCAACGTCACCATCCGGGTCGTTCCGTTCAGCGTCGGCGCGCACGCCAGCATGGCCGGGCCCTACGTGATCCTGGGGTTCCCGTCGGAGGCCGCGATGGACGTCGTCCTGCTGGACAACCCCTCGGGGTCCATGTGGCTTGAGGGCGCAGCGGAGGTGGAGGCCTACCTGGAGCTTTGGAACGATGTCTGCTCCAAAGCGCTCCCGGCCGCGGAATCCCTGGAACTCATCAACTCGATCAAGGAGCTCGGCTCATGACGCAGTCCCCCGACCTCTCCGCCGCGATATGGCGCAAGAGCTCGTTCAGCGGCCCCGACAACGAGTGCGTCGAGGTCGCGGACGGGTTCCCGGGGGTGCTTCCGGTCCGGGACTCCAAGGACCCGCAGGGGCCTGCCCTTCTCTTCACCGCCGATGCCTGGACGGCGTTCATCGCCGCTGTTCGCGCGGGAGACTTCCGCCCTGAGCGCTGACTCGTCGTACTGTAGCCGTACCAACCGGAGGTACCGAAAGTGTCCACTCCCGATCTCAGTGGTGCGAACTGGCGGAAGAGCTCGTTCAGTGGGGAGACCGGGGCCTGCGTCGAGGTCGCGGACGGGCTCCCGGGGGTGCTTCCGGTCCGGGACTCCAAGGACCCGCACGGGCCTGCCCTCCTCTTCAGCACCGACGCCTGGACCGCGTTCATCGCCGCCGTCCGCGCGGGGAACCTCAGCCCTGAGCGCTGACGCGCAGCAGATCGGCGGCCCACGTCGCCCACCGGTGGGCATGTCCGGCGGCGATCAGGCGCGGCACCGGTGAGGCGGTGTCGACCGGGGGCGGCCGGGGCCGGATCGAGGATTCGACCGGCTTTGCGCAGGAAGTCGACCAGGCCGACTTCCTGCGCAGAACGTCCGGACAGTACCGCCGTTGCATGCGGCTTCCTCGACAGGGCGTCAGCGGACGAACGTTCGGCGGGTGGGCCGGGGTTCAACCGGGGCCGGTCCATAGGGAGGAAATGGGGCATCGCGGCACGTCAGGGCCCGGCCGTCCTGTGCAGGTCGGAGCGTGGGACCGTCCCTGCGCCGGAGACGGTACCGACACAGAGGACTGGCATGGCTGTGCGAGACGGGCGGGCGACTTCCATGGCGACGCCCGGGCCGGTTGGCCTTCGGGCGGCGAACCTGGGTCTCGACGCCGTCGGTCCGCAACCGGATCCCCTCGGCCTCGGCGTAAGCGAACACGCCGGCCAGGTGGTCCGGAGAGCGGCCCGGCCTGCGGACGGGGGCGGGGGCGGGGCGGGGGAAGAGAATATGGTCCGTCTTCGTCCACCGTGTCGATCCGCGGCCGCGCCGTTCGACCTTGGAGTGGAAGGGGCCGGCAGGCGGCCCGCCGACGAGGAGGTCGAGATGGCGAAGTACATGCTGATCATGCGGGGCACGGACGAGTCGACGGCGACGATGATGGCGACGCCGTTCGAGGAGATGCTCGAAACCGTGGGCCGGTTCAACGAGGAGCTGATCCGGGCCGGCGTGCTGGTCGCCGCCGAGGGGCTGGACGACCCCTCGCAGGGCGTGGTGGTCGACTACAGCGGGGAGACGCCGGTGGTCACCGACGGCCCGTACGGGGAGACCAAGGAGCTGTTCGGCGGCTTCTACCTGATCGACGTCGCCTCGAAGGAGGAGGCCGTCGAGTGGGCCAGGCGGATGCCCGCGATCCCCGGTTCCAAGTGCGAGATCCGCCGGGTGCCGGGCATCGAGGAGTTCCCGCAGGACAACGAGTGGATCGTCAAGGAGCGGGCCTGGCGCGAGCGGACCGGCCAGCTCTGATGCCCGCCGAGATCGACGGCCCGACGGGCACCGAGGCCGCCCGGCGGGCCGTCGAGGCGGTGTGGCGGATCGAGGCGCCGCGGATCGTCGGCGCGCTCGCCCGCTGGACCGGCGACTTCGCCCTCGCCGAGGACGTCGCCCAGGAGGCCTTGGCGGAGGCCCTGGTCTCCTGGGCCCGCGACGGCGTCCCGGCCGGCCCGGTGGGCTGGCTGCTGGCGACGGCGCGGCGCCGGGCCGTGGACGCCTTCCGCCGCGCCTCGGCGCTGGGCGAGCGCTACGCGGCCCTCGCCGGCCCGCTGGCCGAGGGCGAGTTCAGCACCGGAGCGGCGGGCGCCCCGCTGGCACCGCCGGACCTGCCGTTCGACCCGGACCGGGTGGACGACGACGTGCTGGCCCTGATCTTCACCGCCTGCCACCCGGTGCTCTCCCCCGAGGCCCGGGTGGCGCTCACCCTGCGGGTGGTGGGCGGCCTGTCCAGCGAGGAGGTCGCCCGGGCGTTCCTGGTCCCGGTGCCCACCGTCCAGGCCCGGATCACCCGCGCCAAGAAGACCATCGCCGCCGCCCGGGTGCCCTTCGGGCTGCCGCCCCCGCAGGAGCGGCGGGCCCGGCTGGGCGCCGTGCTGAGCGTGCTGTACGTGATCTTCACGGAGGGCTCGACGGCGACGGCCGGCGAGGACCTGCTGCGCCCCGACCTCGCCTACGAGGCGGTGCGGCTGGCCCGGATGCTGGCCGCGCTGCTGCCCGCCGAGCCCGAGGTGCACGGGCAGCTGGCCCTGTTCGAGCTCACGGCCTCGCGCTTCCCGGCCCGCACCGGCCCGGACGGGGAGGCGGTGCTGCTGGAGGACCAGGACCGGCGCCGCTGGGACCACTCGGCGATCCGCCGCGGCCTGGCCGCCCTGGGCCGCGCCGCCGCCCCGGGGCGCGGCCTGGGCCCGTACGGCCTCCAGGCCGCGATCGCCGCCTGCCACGCGGGGGCGGCCTCGGTGGCGGACACCGACTGGGAGCGGATCGTGCTGCTGTACGAGGCGCTGGGCCGGGTGGCGCCCTCGCCGGTGGTCGAGCTCAACCGGGCGGTGGCCGTCGCGATGGCCGAGGGGCCGGAGCGGGCGCTGCCCCTGGTCGACGAGCTGGCCGTCTCCGGCCGGCTGTCCGGCTCGCACCTGCTGCCGACCGTGCGCGGCGAACTGCTGACCCGGCTCGGGCGCACCGCCGAGGCCCGGGCCGAGCTGGAGCTCGCCGCCCGGCTGTGCCGCAACGCGCGCGAGCGGGCGGTGCTGCTGCGCAAGGCCGCCGCCCTCGACGCCGAAGGGTGATCGCCCGGCGACGCACGGGAGTTGAGTACGGGAGCGGATTGCGGGGCGCAGCGGTGCCGGGCCAGGGTGTGGTCCGGCGCCGCGATCCCGAGCGCTGACCATTCCGAGAGGACCCACCGGCCGGTGAACAGCTTCACGTACGTCCTGGGCCATCTGCTGAGCCTGCCCGGCAGGGCCCTGGAAGCCGGCCGCCGGGCCTGGCCCACCGACCGGCGCCTGCGCGCGCTCGCCGACTCCCCGCCGGCCCGGGCCGCCCGCGCGGCCGAGCGGCAGCGGATCGGGCGCACGGTGGCGGCGCTGGGGGCGGTGGCGGGGGTGGAGCACCTGCTGACCCGGATCAGCGACCACTGCGACCGGCCGCAGGCCTTCGGGATCCACGCCCCCGGCCCGCAGGGGCGCCCGGCCCTGGTCTGCCGGATGAGCGCGAGCGCCTACTTCGCCACCCGGGAGGACCTCGCCGTGCTGCTGCCCCGGATCGAGGCGGCGGGCCTGGCGGCGTGGGGCTCCCCGGACGGCCGCACCGGCTCCCCCGCCTACGCGCTGCGCTGGCAGGGCGCCGAGCGCGCCGAGGACGGCTGGCGGCTGGACCCCGAAGGGTGGCGGATGACCGCCCCCGACCTGAGCAGCCCCGGCGCCCTCCTGCACTGGGACCTCACGGACTCCGCCGTGCTGCGCCCGGCCCCGTCCTGGGAGCGGATCGCCTCCCGGGTGCGCCTGAGCAACGAGCAGACGCCGCCGGACGCGGACGCGGCCGAACTGCTGCGCACCGCCCGGGCGGACGGGCGCGCCCTGGTCCTGCAACTGGACCTGCGCACCGACTGGCGCGCGGCCTGCACCTACTACACGGCCGGCCGCGGCGGCCCCGCCTGGCGCGGCCGCGAGCACGAACGCAGACGCGAGCAGGGCCGCGGCCGCGAGCAGGGACCCGACCACGGGCCCGGAGGCGAGCCCGGGCCCGGACGCGAGCGCGCCTGACCGCACGGCCGCCACGCGCAGCCGCACGGTCAGGCGGATTCAGCCGCTCAGCACTGGGGGCGACGGCCGTGGTTGGCCCCGCGCCTGGCCCGGGCCTTCTTCTTGCGACGACGCTTCGACGACATGGCGACTCCTCTCGCAACCGGCCCCGAGGCTCCCCGGGTCTCCCCCGGTCTTCCACCGTTCCACACCCGGCCCGCCCCGGCCCGTCGAACGCCGCCCCGCCCGTCGAGCCCCGCCCCGTCGAGCCCCGCCCCGGCCTGCCCCGCCCCGGCCTGCCTCGCCCCACAGCGCGCGGCATCGCCCCTGCCCCGTTCCCCGTGTGACGGCGCTGCCGCGTCCGCAAGCGGTCCGAGCCCGGTGCGGGCGGTCTCCGACGGGAGCACGGTACGCGCCCGCCGCCCCGGGGGGTGGCCCGATCGTGCCATGGAACCTTCGGGTCAGCGTCGGCCGCTTCCGCCCGCCCGGGCAGCCCGGAAGACTTCTGCTCACCGGAGGATGCCGCCGCTCCGACGGATCCGGCAGCGGAGCAAGCACCCCTGCCGGCACCCCGAAGACGCCTGACGGAGGTCCAACCGTGCCCGGAGCACCGCGATTCGCCCCGTTCAGCCTGATCGCCCCGTTCTGTCCCGGGCTCTTCGCCGCACCCTCGAGGGCCGGTGCGGTGCCGGCAGCCGTGGGCGACTGACCGGCGCCCGCGCGCCGGCGGTACGGCGTCGATCCGCCGCACAACCCGTCACGCATCCCGTCACCCGCCTCGCCTCACAACCCGTCACCCACAGGGGGAACCCCGCATGTCCACCGGAACCCGCACCGCCGGCGCCCGCACCGAGCCCGTCCGCCGCCGGCTGTCCGCCGCTCTGCTGGCCACCGTGACCGTCGCGGGCTTCGCCCCCGTGGTGCTGGGCGCCACCGCCGCGCACGCGGTCGGCTCGTACAGCAACGCCAACCTCGCGGACAAGGCCCTGTCCTACGTGGGCGGTTCGGGCACCAGGGCCTGTTCGGAGGCCCACCAGAGCGGTGGCGACCAGTGCAAGCAGTTCGTCAACTGCATCGTCTACCTGGTCAGCGGCCACGCCCAGTGGCCGGTCGACTCCGGCGGCAACTACCAGCGGAGCTACCTCGACGCCGGTGGCGTGGCGGTCACCGCAGCGACGGCGGTCAAGGGTGACATCATCCAGACGGGCACCTACGACGGCGACCAGCTGCACACCGCGATCGTGGTCGCCAACAACCACGACGGCAGCTTCGACGTGGTGGACGCCAACTACGTCAGCCCGGGCACCGTCGGGCACCACCGTTGGACGCCTCCCACCAGCAACGTCGGCTACTACCGGATGGGCACCGTCGCCCCCACCGTCCCGGCCGGCTTCAACGTGACGCTGTGGGGCTTCAACTCCGGCCAGGCCCTGTCGGGCACCGTCAACCTCACCGCACACCCGACCCGCAGCGGCGTCATCGAGTGGCTCGACTACGTGATCGACGGGCCGGGGGGCTACCACAGCCAGGTCCGGGCCGGCGGGGGCGCGCTGAACTACCCGTACGCGTTCGACACGACGCACCTGGCCGGCGGCACCTACACGATCAGCATGATCGCCAGCGAGATCGACGGCCGGAACCACACCTACGGGGGCGGCTGGTTCACCGTCGACAACACCCCGCCCCGGGTCCAGGACACCGGCACGGTACTGGCGAAGAACACCATCGGCCTCTACGACTGGACCAAGGAGAGCGATCCGGGGATCAAGGCCATCGCCACCAACGGCAGGGTGCAGATGATCCTCGACGGCAACGGTGTCGTCTGGGCCAGGGACGGCATCGGCCTCTACAGCTGGGTGCGGGAGAGCGACCCGGGCATCACGGCGATCGCCGTCGGTACGGACGGCACCCAGATGATCCTGGACGGCTCCGGCACCGTCCTCGCCAAGAACGGCATCAGCCTCTACAACTGGACCAAGGAGAGCGACCCCGTCGTCAAGGCCATCTCCACCAACGGCGGCGCGC
>NZ_JBFBGS010000018.1:123294-161292 GCF_040684795.1 Kitasatospora sp. NPDC089797
GTGCAGATGATCCTCGACGACAACGGTGTCGTCCTGGCGAAGAACACCATCGGCCTCTACGACTGGGTACAGGAGAGCGACCCGGGCATCGCCGCGATCTCGGCCGGCTCGGACGGCACCCAGATGATCCTCGACAACTCCGGCACCGTCCTCGCCAAGAACGGCATCAGCCTCTACAACTGGACCAAGGAGAGCGACCCCGTCGTCAAGGCCATCTCCACCAACGGCGGCGCACAGATGATCCTCGACGACAACGGTGTCGTCCTGGCGAAGAACACCATCGGCCTCTACGACTGGGTACAGGAGAGCGACCCGGGCATCGCCGCGATCTCGGCCGGCTCGGACGGCACCCAGATGATCCTCGACAACTCCGGCACCGTCCTCGCCAAGAACGGCATCGGCCTCTACAACTGGACCAAGGAGAGCGACCCCGTCGTCAAGGCCATCTCCACCAACGGCGGCGCACAGATGATCCTCAGCCGGTGAGCGTCCGCCCCCGCTGCTGACCGGCAACGCCCCGGGCCGGGGCCGGACCCGAGGGGTCCGGCCCCGGCCCGGTCGTGTGCCGGCCGAGACCGCTCCGCCGGCCGCGGCACCGCGGCGGATGCCGACGGCACCGCAGGGGACACCAACGGCCCTGCGGAGAAGAGCGGTTCGGGTCGACTCTAGGGTGGGCGGCATGAAACCCGCCCTGGTCCTCGCTGCCGCCCTGGCCCTGTCCTCGGCCGCCACCGCTGCCCCGGCCGCCTCCGCCGGCACCCTTCCGCCCGACCCGCTGGACCGCTTCCGCCACCAGAAGCTCGCCTGGCAGCCCTGCCAGGACCCGCAGTTGACCGCCGCCGGCGCCCAGTGCACGACGCTCACCGTCCCGTTGGACTACCGCACCCCGCAGGACGGGCGCACCCTGGCCCTGGCCGTCTCCCGGATCAGAACCGCCGACCCGGCCATGCGGCGCGGCATCCTGCTCACCAACCCGGGCGGCCCCGGCACCCGCGGGCTGGACCTGCCCGTGGCCCTGCACGCCCAGCTGGCCCCGGCCACGGTCGCCGGCTACGACCTGATCGGCCTGGACCCGCGCGGGGTGGGCGCCAGCGGCGGCCTGAACTGCGGCCTGAACCGCAGCACTTGGCTGCGCTCGGTGGGCGCCGACCTGTCCGGCTTCGATCAGGCCTGGCAGCTGGCCAAGGCCGACGCGGACGCCTGCTGGAACAAGTACCCCGCCCTGCTGCCCCAGTTGACCACCCGTAACACCGCCCGGGACCTGGACGTGCTGCGCGCGGCCCTGGGCGAACAGCGCGCCTCCTTCTTCGGGCAGTCCTACGGCGCGCTGCTGGGCGCGGTGTACGCCCAGCTGTACCCGCAGCGGGTGGACCGGCTGGTGCTGGACAGTGCGCCGGACCCGGAGCGCTACGGCAGCGGGGCGTTCCTCCAGGACATGGGCGCCGCCAACGAGCGGGCGCTGGACGACTTCGCCGCCTGGGCCGCGCCGCGCAACGGCACGTACGGGCTGGGCGCGAGCCCGGCGGCGGTGCGGGCCACCGTCGAGTCCCTGGTGCGCCGGGCACGGACGGCGCCGATCGCCGTCGACGGCTTCCACCTGGACGGCGCCCTGCTGCCGGTGCTGCTCACCTTCTGCCAGGGCGACGACCGCGACAGCGCCGACTACGCGGGCATACTGCGCCAGTTGCTGGACGCGGCCGACGGCAAGCCGGTGCAGGCGAGCCCGGCGCTGCACGAGCTGCTGACCACCCTGCTGGCCCCCGGCCCGGACGCCGGCGCCGACCTCGCCGCCACCATGGGCTACCTGTGCGACGACGCGGCCGCGCCGCGCCTGCAGCAGTGGTACCGCACCGCCGTCCAGAACTCCCTGTCCACCCAGCCGGTGTTCGGTCCGGTGTACAGCGGGCCGACCCCGTGCGCGAGTTGGCGCAGCAACCCGACGGAGGCGTTCGTCCGGGTGCGCAACGCGGTGCCGGCCCTGCAGATCCAGTCCACCGGTGACACCCACGCCCCCTACCAGGGCGCCGTGGCGCTGCACGGGCGGCTGACCGGCTCCCGGCTGGTCACCGTGCCGGGCCGGGTGCACACCGTCCTCCTCAACGGGTACAGCGCCTGCGCCCAACAGGCCGTCGACGCCTACCTGTCCGAGGGCACGCTGCCGGAGGCCGACACCACCTGCTGAGGCGGGCGCGGGGCACGCGGCGCCACCACCCACCGCGTGCCCCGTACCGGCGTACCGGCGTACCGGTCCTACTGGCCCACGCGTCCGTCCACGCACTCGCGCAGCAGGTCGGCGTGGCCGCAGTGGCGGGCGTACTCCTCGATGCGGTGGACCTGGATCTCGCGGACCGAGAGCCGCTGCGCGCCGAGGCGCTCGCCGAGGTCGGGGTGGGCGTCCAACCGGGCGTCGAGGGCGGCCTGTTCGCGCGCCAGGTCCTGCCAGGCGGCCTCGACCAGGGCCGGGTCGGGCAGGGCGCCGTCGAAGTCGGCGTCGCGCGCGCCGTAGAGCTTGGGCAGCGGTTCGCCGTCGGTGATCCAGTTGCGCCAGTCGCGTTCCGCCCGGGCCAGGTGACGCACCAGGCCGAGCAGGGACATGGTGGACGGCGGGACGGAGCGGCGGGCGAGCTGCTCGGCGTCCAGGCCCTCGCACTTCATCCGCAGGGTGTGGCGGTAGTTGGTCAGGTAGTCCGCGAGGGTGGCTGCCTCACCGTCCGGGGAGGGGCCTTCGCTGTTGCGGGGGTCGTCGGCCGGGTCGGCCCACATGTCGGGGTAGACAGTGGCCTGGGTCCAGCGCTCGGGTCGCTCAGTGCTCATCCGGGCATCCTCGCCCGCAACGGGCCCCGCCCGCCAGCGAGTTACCCGGCGCCCGCGCGCCGGAGCGCCCGTCCCGGTTCCCGGCGCGCCGGGAACCGTCGGCCCGGGGCCTGTTGGGAGGAACGTCCAGGCCCGGGGCGGGGATGCGGGGGCCGGGTTGGTAGGCGGTGCCGATGGCCGGGGCGGCGGCCATCCGGTGGAGTGGGGCGACTCCCCCGGCCACTGTCCCGGCCGCTGCCCGGCCACCACCGACGAAGGGCGCCCCTTGTCCGTCAGCACCGCCGCTCCCGGCACCGCCCCCGGCACCCTGCACGGCATCGTCCGGCTGGCCGGGCCCCGGCTGCCAGTCGTCTCCTTCCTGGCCCGGCTGCCCGCCGCGCTCTGCCCGACCGGGACGCTGCTGATGGTGACCGCGCTCGACGGGGTGGGCCGGGGCGGCCTGGTCGCGGGGGCGCTGTGGGCGGGCCAGGCGGTGGGCGGTCCGCTGCTGGGCCGGCTGGCCGACCGCCGCGGGCACCGGCCGGTGCTCCTCGCCGCGTCGGCGGCCAACGCGGCGCTGACGGCCGCGCTGGTCCTGGCCGTGGTCGGCGCGCTGCCCGGGCCGGCGCAGGCGGGCTGCGCGCTGCTGGCCGGTTTCACCGTGCCGCAGGTCGGGCCGCTGTCCCGGACCCGGTGGATCGCGCTGGCGAGCCGGCGCGAGGACGGTGACCGGCTGGTCGGCCCGGCGCTCGCCTTCGACACCGTGCTGGACGAGACGAGCTTCGTGGCGGGCCCCGCGCTGGTCGGGATCCTGGCCTGGGCGGTGCACCCGGCGGCGGGCCTGGTGTGCGCGGCCGTGCTGACGGCGCTCTTCGGCGCGCTGTTCGCCCTGCACCCGACGGCTCCCCCGGCGCTGCCGCGGACCGTGGCGGCGGGGCGGCTGCTGTCCGGGCCGCTGCTGGTGCTGCTGGCGGCGACCGTGCTGCAGGGCGTGGTGTTCGGCGCCGCCAACACCGGCGTGCAGTACCTGGCCCGGGGGGACGCGGGCGTCGGCGGGCTGGTCTGGGCGGGGATGGGGGTGAGCAGCGCGGCGGCCGGGTTCCTGCTGGCGTCGTCCTCCGGGCGGTTCGACCTCACGGTGCGGCTGCGGACGGCGGTGGCCGTGCAGGCGCTGCTGCTGGCGACCCTGTTGGCGGTCGACGGGGTGGCGGGCGCGGCGTGGTCGGTGGCGGCGGTCGGTTTCGCGGTGGCCCCGGCGCTGATCGCGGTGTTCGGGCTGGCCGAGCGGGTCGCGCCGGCCGGGCGGATGGGCGAGGCGATGACGCTGCTGGGCAGCGGGCTGATCGCGGGGCAGGGCCTGGCGGTGACCGGGACGGGGCCCCTGGTGGGCGCCCACGGCCAGCTCGCGGCGTTCGCGGTGGCCTGCGCGGCCGGGGGCGCGGCCGCGCTGCTGGCCCTCGTCCTGGTCCGGCCCGGGCGGTACCCGGCGCCCGCCGCACCCGCCGCGTCGACGGGGTCCGCCTGACCCCTGGCGGTCCGCCCGCTCCGCCCGGCGCCCGCCCGTCACCCGCCCGGCGCCCGTCCGCCGCCCCGGTTCCGTCAACTGCCGCCCCCGCGTCACCCGATCAGGGGGGCTGGTGTGCATGCTGGGACAGACGGGACGTAGCGTCGTGGCGGCGAACCGCGGACGGCCCCGGGAGGGCGGCAGGAGTGCAGGTCATGAGGGTTGGACGAGGCGCGGCGGCAGTGGCGCTGGCGGCGACGGTGCTGACGGCGACGGCCTGCGGGGCCCCCTCCCCCGGCGGCGCCGGGGACCGCGCCACCGCCGCCCCCGACCAGGCGGGCAAGGCGGCGCCGGAGCCCGACGGCCGTCCGCTGGCCCTGGTCTACCGGGGCCCGGCCGCCTGCGACGGCTGCCCCGAGGCGGCGCACGACATGCTGGAGCACGACGGCTTCGCGGTGCGCTACATCGGCCCCGACGAGCAGGACCGCTTCGGCCCGAACGCGCTGTCCGGCGTCGCGCTGTACGTGCAGCCGGGCGGCACCAACGGGCAGGAGGTGACCACCGCCTGGCGCCTGATGCAGCGCGACCCGGGCTTCTCCCCGGAGCTGGTGCGCGCGTACGTGCGCGGCGGCGGGCACTACCTGGGCCTGTGCATGGGCGGCTACCTGGCGGGACGCGGCCCCGGCTACGGCCTCCTGCCGGGCGACTCCGGGCAGTACATCAGCTCCGACGGCGCCACCGTCACCGACGAGCAGGACCACCTGGTCGACGTCTCCTGGCGCGGGCAGCCGCAGCGGATGTACTTCCAGGACGGCCCGTACTTCGACGTGCACGGCCCGGACGCCGACGTGCTAGCCCGCTACACCAACAACCGGGCCGCGGCCGTGGTCGCCTCCTACGGCGCGGGGCGGGTGGCGGTCAGCGGCCCGCACCCGGAGGCGCCCTCGGAGTGGTACCGCGACTACGACCTCTCGGACGAGTCACAGACCGGCCTGGGCCTGGGCGAGGACCTGCTGCACACCCTGATGGGCACCCCCGCGGCCCCTGCGGCCGCCCCGACCTCGCCCACCCCCACGACCCCCGCGTCCGCCCCGACCCCCGCGTCTCCCGCAGCCCCCGCGGCCGCCCCGACCTCCTGACCCCGGCCACGCCCCCGACGCCCCCGACGCCCCCGCACTAGTGCACGGGCGCGGGCGCCCGCCTGCGCAAACCTGCCGCCGCACCCCGGGAGCACTCCCCCACCGCCCTAGTGCACTAGTGCTGAAATCCCCAAATAACCGCAGGACAAGGCTTGTTGAGCGCCATGCGTACGGCGTACGGTTGCGGGCATGGAGAACACCGACATCCTCATCTCCGGCGCCGGCATCGCCGGCCCCGCCCTCGCCTACTGGCTGCGCCGCCACGGCCTGCGCCCGGTCGTCGTCGAACGCGCCCCCGGCCCGCGCCCCGGCGGGCAGGCCGTCGACCTGCGCGGCGCCGGACGCACCGTCATCGAGCGGATGGGCCTGATGGAGCGGGCCCGGGCGCTGTGCGTGGAGCAGCGCGGCATCGCCCTGGTGGACCGCCGGGGCCGGCACGCCGCCCGGATGCCCGTGGAGCTGTTCGGGGGCGAGGGCATCGTCTCCGAGCTGGAGATCCTGCGCGGCGACCTCGCCGACCTGCTCCGGGAGGCCACCGACGGCGTCGAGTACCGCTACGACGACACGGTCACCGCGCTCGACCAGGACGCCACCGGCGTCACCGTCCGCTTCGAGAACTCCCCCGCCCGCCGTTTCGGCCTGGTCGTCGGCGCCGACGGGCTGCACTCGGCGGTGCGCCGGCTGGCCTTCGGCCCGGCGGCCGGGCACTACCGCCCGCTCGGCGGCTACCACGCCTGGTTCACCGTCCACGACCCGTCCTTCGCCCGGGAGTTGGACAGCTGGTTCCTGATGTACAACGCCCCCGGCGGGCTGGTCGCCTCCGCCCGGCCGGGCCGGCTGCCCGGCGAGGTGAAGGCCTCCCTCGGCTTCCGCTCGGCCCCGCTCACCCTGGACCGCCACGACGGCGCCGCCCAGCGCCGCCTGCTCGCCGAGCGCTTCGCGGGCACCGGCTGGGAGGTGGACCGGCTGCTCGCCGGGCTGGCCGCCGCCGACGACTTCGCCTTCGACTCCTTCGGCCAGATCCACCTCGACCGCTACAGCCGCGGGCGCGTCGCCCTGCTCGGCGACGCCGGCTACAGCCCCAGCCCGCTCACCGGCCTGGGCACCAGCCTCGCCCTGGTCGGCGCCTACCTGCTGGCCGGTGAACTCGCCGCCTCCGCAGGGGACTTCCGCACCGCCTACGCCCGCTACGAGGAGCGGATGCGCCCCTACGTGACCCGCGCCCAGGAGCTGCCGCCCGGCGGCGTGCAGGGCTACGCCCCGGACAGCGCCCTGATGATCCGGCTGCGCGCCGCCTCCATGCGCTGCATGGGCCGCTGGCCGCTGCGCCCGATCCTGGCCGCCCAGTTCGCCAAGGCCGGCGACATCGCCCTGCCCGACTACCCGCTGCCCGCCCACGCCTGAAGGGGCTTGCACCTCACGTCGGGTCAGGAGGAATGCTCGTGCCATGCACACCGACGGACAGACCTGGAAGGTCGGCCCGCTCGCCGAGGCGAGCGGACTGACCGTACGCACCCTGCACCACTGGGACCGGATCGGCCTGCTGGCCCCCTCCCGGCGCACCTCCTCCGGCCACCGCGCCTACACCGAGCAGGACGTCGTGCGCCTCTACCAGATCCTCGCGCTGCGCCGCCTGGGCCTGGGGCTGGAGACCATCGCCACCTGTCTGGACGCCGGTGTGGACCCGCTGCGGCTGGTGCGCGAGCACCTGGCCGCCACCGACGCCTCCCTGGCCGCCCTGCAGACCCTGCGCGAGCGCCTGGCCCGGCTGCACACCGACCTCGCCGCCGAGCGCGAGCCCGGCACCGCCGACCTGCTGCGCCTGCTCCGGGCCACCGCCGCGGCCGGCCCCGCCGTCGACCGGGCGCTGCGCCGCCACCTCGACGACGACCAGCTGCACGCCCTCGCCGACCACGCCGCCGCCCTGGGGCCGGCCACCCACTACCTGCTGGAGGTCGAGTGGCCCCAGCTCTACCGCCGCGCCGAGGAGCTGCGCGCCGCCGGCACCGACCCCGCCGACCCCCGGGCGCGCCGCATCGCCGAACGCCTCGACGAGCTCTCCCGGCTCTTCTCCGGCGGCGACAGCGCCCTGTCCGCGGCCGTGCGCACCGCCTGGCGCGAGGACCCGGCCGCCCTGTCCGGCGACCCGCAGGCCCCCGCCGACGCCTGGGCCGACGTGCGCGCCTTCCTCGACCACGCCCGCCGGGCCGCGTCGTGACCCCGGGGCACGGCGTGCTCCCGCACCGCTTCCGGCTGCGCGTCAGCCTGCTGAGCACCGTGCCGGTGCTGGCCGTGGCCGCCCTGGTGCTGCCCCCGCTCGCCCTGGCCGGCCTGCTCCCGTGGTCGGTCCTGCCGGCCGTCGCCCTGGCCCAGGCCGTCCAGGCCGCTCTGGTCCTCCACCACCTGGGCCGCACCCGGCACCGCGCCTGAACGCCCCCGCCCGGGCCCGCCCCGCCCCGGCCCGCCCCGGGAGGGCTACGCGGCGCGCGGCTGGTTGAAGCGCAGCATGTTGCCCGCCGGGTCGCGGAAGGCGCAGTCGCGGACGCCGTAGGGCTGGTCCATCGGCTCCTGGAGGACCTCGGCGCCGGCGGCGCGGATGCGCTCGAAGGTGGCGTCGCAGTCGTCGGTGCGGAAGATGACGCCGCGCAGCAGGCCCTTGGCGAGGAGTTCGGCGGCGGCGCGGCGGTCGTCCGCGGAGGCGTGCGGGTCGGCGAGCGGGGGTTCCAGGACGATCTCGACGCCGGGCTGTTCGGGCGAGCCGACGGTGACCCAGCGCATCCCCTCGAAGCCGACGTCGTTGCGGACCTCGAAGCCGAGGACGTCGCGGTAGAAGGCGAGCGCCTTGTCGTGGTCGTCGACGGCGATGAAGCACTGCGCGAGTTCGATGCTCATGCCGGTCAAACTAGCGGGCCCGGGGGCCTCATGTCCGCCGGACCGGCCGGGTGCCGATCTTGGCGACGCAGGCGGGGATCGGCTCGCCGTCGGCGTGGTCGCGGGCGCGGTAGGCGCTGGGGCTCTCGCCGACGAGTTCGGTGAAGCGGGTGCTGAAGGAGCCCAGCGAGGTGCAGCCGACCGCCATGCACACCTCGGTGACGTTCAGGTCGCCGCGCCGCAGCAGGGCCTTGGCCCGTTCGATGCGCCGGGTCATCAGGTAGCTGTACGGGGTCTCCCCGTAGGCGGCGCGGAAGCTGCGGGAGAAGTGGCCGGCGGACATCAGCGCGGTGGCGGCCAGCGCGGGCACGTCCAGCGGCTGGTCGTACTCGCGGTCCATCCGGTCGCGGGCCCGGCGCAGCCGGACGAGGTCGTCGAGGGGCACTCGGGTGGGCATACCGGCCACCGTACCGAGTGCCGGTGACGGGCGGAGCGGGCCGCCGCGCTCCCCCGCCCGGCGGCGGCCCGCTCGCGCCGGGCGCGCCGCGCCGACCACCCTGGAGGGTGGCCGCAGACGACGAACCGTCCGTCCCGCGCGCGCCCGGCAACCGGGCGGCGGCGCTGGGGGTGCTGGTCGCCACGGCGCTGGTGCTGGCGGCGCAGGCGGCCAGCGGCTCCGGTTCGCGGCTGGTGCTGCTGCTGGTGTTCCTGCCGGCGCTGCTGGCGGGGCTGGGCACGGTGGCGCAGACGGTGGCCGCCTCGGTGTGGGTGACGGCCGTGGTGGCGGTGCACTCGGCGCTGTACCCGCCCACCGACCTGCCGGCCCGGCTGGGCACCCTGCTGGGCGTGGTGGCCGCGGAGGCGGCGGTGGTCGCGCTGTGCGCCCGGCGGGTGCGGCGCGAGCGGCGGCTGTTCCGGATGCGGCAGAGCGCGGTGGCCCTGCAGCGCCAGCTGCTGCGTCCGCTGCCGGTGCGCACCGCGGAGCTGGAGCTGTACGGGCTGTACCGGCCGGTGGAGGAGGACACCCTGGTCGGCGGTGACCTGTACGACGTGGCGGACACGCCGTTCGGCACCCGGGTGCTGGTGGGCGATGTGCAGGGCAAGGGTCTGCGGGCGATCGGCGCGGGGTTCGCGGTGCTGAGCGCGTTCCGGGAGGCGGCGTTCCGGGAGGCGGAGCTGACGGCGGTGGCGGACGCGCTGGAGGCGGCGGTGGAGCGGCACAACGCCTACGCCGAGCAGAGCGGGGAGCTGGAGCGGTTCGTCACCGCGACGGTGCTGTGCGTGCGGGCAGGCCGGGACGTGCGGGCCGTGGACTGCGGGCATCTGGCGCCCTGTCTGCTGCACGCCGACGGCCGGGTGGAGGCCGTCGAGCTGCCCGCCGGGGTGCCGTTGGGCCTGGCGGCGCTGACCGGTGAGCCGCGCGCGGTGGGGCGCTTCGTGCTGCCCGCGGGCGGGGTGCTGGTGCTGCTGACCGACGGGATCACCGAGGCCCGGGACGCCTCGGGCGCGTTCTACCCGGCGGAGCGGGGGCTGGCCGAGCTGGCGGGCGGCGGCGCGGCGGCGCTGCCCGGGGCGTTGGAGGCGCGGGCGCGCGGCTGGAGCGGCGGGCGCAGCCGCGACGACGTGACCGTTCTGGCGCTGTGCCGGGCGCCGGCGCCCTGAGGGGCCGGGCCGCGGGTGCCATCGGGGGCGGGTGCCATCGGGCGGCCCCCGGCTGCGGGTGCCACTGGCGGCGATCTAGGGTGGCGGCATGATCTCCTCTCCGATATCCGGTCCGATATCCGACCCCGCCGAGGCCCTGCGGGTGCTGCTGGAGGGCAATGCCCGGTTCGTCGACGGCAGTCCCGAGCACCCCAACCAGGACGCCGGGCGGCGGGCCGCGCTGGCCCCGGCGCAGAAGCCGTTCGCCGTGCTGTTCGGCTGTTCGGACTCCCGGCTGGCCGCCGAGATCATCTTCGACCGGGGCCTGGGCGACCTGTTCGTGGTGCGCACCGCCGGGCACGTGACCGGCGCGGAGGCGCTGGGCAGCATCGAGTACGGGGTGGCGGTGCTGGACTGTCCGCTGGTGGTGGTGCTCGGCCACGACTCCTGCGGTGCGGTGGCGGCGGCCCTGGACTCGCTGGAGCAGGGGAAGCTGCCGGGCGGCTTCGTGCGGGACGTGGTGGAGCGGGTCACCCCGAGCGTGCTGTCGGCGCGGGCGGCGGGCATCGAGGACCCGGACGCGATCGTGGACGAGCACATCCGCCAGACCGTGGACCTGCTGGTGGAGCGTTCCCAGGTGCTGGCCTCCGGGGTCGCGGAGGGGCGGGTCGCGGTGGTGGGCCTGTCCTACCGGCTGCGTGACGGCCAGGCCCGTACCGTCGCCGCCCACGGGGTGGGCTGACCCGGCCGCGGTACGGGAGTCGCAGTACGGGAGCCGCAGTACGGGAGGCGGGCCGGCGCCGGCGGGGAACTGGACGTCCGATCCCCGCCAGCGCGGGTGCGCGGGCGGGGGCAGAGTCGGTGGCCGACAGCGGTTCATCCGGCTCCTCCCCCTGCAAGGACGGCTCCTCCCGTGCACAAGGTCACCGATCTCAAGGTCCTCTACTTCGGCACCCCGGTGGTGCTGATCGGTTCGCGCAACGAGGACGGCGGCGCCAACCTGATGCCGATGTCCTCGGCCTGGTGGCTGGGGCAGACCTGCGTGCTGGGTCTGGGCAACAGCTCCCAGACGGCGGCCAACCTGCGGCGCGAGGGCGAGTGCGTGCTCAACCTGCCCTGCTCGGCGCAGGTCGACGTGGTGGACCGGCTGGCGCTGCTGACGGCCAATCCGCGCATCGCCGAGTACCGGCGGGCGCAGGGCTACCGCTACGAGCGGGACAAGTTCGGCGCGGCCGGGCTGACCGAGCTGCCCGGCGAGCTGGTGCGGGCGCCGCGGGCCGCCGAGTGCCCGGTGCAGCTGGAGTGCCGGGTGGAGGAGGCCAGGCCGCTGGCGGGCAACGAGGGGTGCACCGCCTTCGAGGTGACCGTGGTGCGCGCCCACGTGGACGAGCGGCTGCTCGTGCCGGGCACCGACCACTACGTGGACCCGGTCGGCTGGGACCCGCTGATCATGAAGTTCTGCGAGTTCTTCGGCGGGGGCCGGCGGCTGACCCCCTCGCGGCTGGCCGAGGGCTGGCAGATGCCCGGCCGGCTGCCGGCCGCCGTCTGACGGACCGGCCTCGGGCCACGGGCGCCGCGCAGGACGGGCGGCTCAGAGCGGGATGGTCTCCCCGCAGGAGTCGCAGACCCGGGTCGCGGGCAGCTGGAGGAAGCAGGTCGGGCAGATCGCCGGCGGGCGCTCCGCCGGCGCCGCGGTGGCGGCGGCACGGGTACCGGTGGCGGCGGCCTTGCGGCGGGTGACGGCGGTCGTCAGCCGCGGGGCCAGCGCCGGGATGCCGCCGTCGGCGGGCAGGTCGGCGCCGAAGTGCCGGTAACAGGCCAGCCGGGCGGCGGCGGCGTGCTGCTCGCGGTCCATCTCGTCCAGGATCGGCGGCTGCCCGGCCACCTCCAGCACGTCCTGGTAGCCGGCGCCGACCATGCCGTCGGTGGCGTGCACCACCAGCGCGGTCAGCGGCGGGTCGCCGCGCCGGTGGGCCTCGCGCACCACCAGGGCCAGCACCTTGCCGATCCAGTGCCGCTGGTTGACGCTGGTGCGCACCCCGGAGGCCTGCTGGACGGCCTCGGCCAGCTCGGCGTAGGTGATCACCGCGTGGTAGCGGCCCGCCACGTCCACCAGGGCGGGGTAGGCCGCCCTGGTCCACACGATGTGCGCCTGGCTGACGGCGACCGCCGAGCCGTCCGCGTCCCGCCAGTAGCCGCGCTGCTGCTGCGCCATCCGTCCGCCCCTGTCCCATCCGCCTGTCCCGCCCCCGCCGGGAGCGAGGCTACCCCGCGCCGGTGTCCGGTTTCCTGTCGGGGCGGCGCCCCCGGGCTTGACTTCAAGTGCTGTTGAAGTCGTGGAATGGGTGCCGACCGCAGCCGTACGGGCACTCCGCGGTCGATGCCCCCGCCCGTACGGGAACGGACCGGGGCCGGGACCGCCGCCTGTTCCTGATCGTGCCGTCGGCGGCCCCGGCCCCTGTCCCCTGTCACCCCGTCTCCTGGCGGCCGGTCACCACACGCCCGGGAGCAGGCGCCTGCGGGTGCGGGCGTAGGCGCGGTAGCGCTCGCCGAGGTCGCGCAGCAGGGCGCGCTCCTCCACCCGGATCCGGCGGACCACGGCGGTGGTGACGGCGGCGAGCAGGGCCGGCAGCGAGAGCCAGTTGCCGATCACCAGGCCCAGGCCGGCGACGGCGAGCAGCAGCGCGGTGTAGCTCGGATGGCGTACGTAGCGGTAGGGGCCGGTGTCGACCACCGGCTGGTCGGTGCTGGTGCGCACGGTGAAGGTGAAGTACCGGCCCAGCGTGTGGAAGGACCAGCCGCGCAGGGCCAGGCCGCACCACCACAGCACCAGTCCGGCCCACGCCCAGCCGCGCCCGAGGCCGGCCTGCGGCACCCCGGCCGCCAGCGCGTAGGCGGCGCCGAACCCGGCCGCCCCCATGAGCTGCAGCGCCCCGGCACCGCCGTGCGCGGCCGCCCTCGCCTCCGGCCGCCGGCGGCGCGCCTGCCGCGCCTCGGCGACCAGCCACACCACCGCGGTCGCCACCACCAGCGCGTGGAACTCCGCACCCGGCCGGTACTGCACACCTCCACGGTACGGTCCGGCGGGCGGGGGCCACCGGGGCATGTCCGGCGGGCGGGCGGGTAGCAGGGGTCCCAGGGCGGCGCTCCCCCTGGTGGCGGCGGTCGTCACGGCGGTGGCCTGCACGGCGTTCGTCTTCACAACCGTCGGGCCCGGGTCCGCTTCCCCCTCAAGTGCGGGCAAAGCGAAGCGGTGCGGTCACGGGGGAAACCGTGACCGCACCGCTACCTGTCCGGGTGTTCGACGTGGGCTACATCACACCCGCGCGCCGGCGTCCGCGGGAGGCGCGGCGCCCGGCCGGCGGGGCCGGGTCGCCGTCCCAGGCGGCGACCGGGTTGCCCAGCCAGCGGGTGCCGCCGGGGACGCTCTCGCCGCGCATCACCAGGGAGGCCGGGCCGACCGTGGTGGTGTCGCCGAGCGAGGAGTTGAGCAGCACGATCGAGTGCGGCCCGGTGGTGGCGCCGGTGCCCAGGTGGACGGGGCCCAGGCGCATCACCCGGTCGTGGAACAGGTGGGTCTGCAGCACGGTGCCGCGGTTGACGCTGGCGCCCGCCCCGACGGTGACCAGGTCGCTCTCGGGCAGCCAGTGGGTCTCGCACCAGGCGCCGCGGCCGATCTTGGCGCCCAGGCTGCGCAGCCACAGGTTCAGGTACGGGGTGCCGGTCATGGCGCCGCCGCCGAAGGGCATGGCGAGTTCCTCGACGAAGGTGTCGTAGAGCTCGTTGCGCCAGACGAAGGACGACCACAGCGGGTGCTCGGCGACCCGGAAGCGCCCGACCAGCAGCCACTTGGCGAGGGTGGCGATGGCGCAGGCGAGGACGGCGGCGGCGACCAGCACCAGGCCCGCCGCGCCGACGGCCGCGCCCAGCCCGTAGTCGTCCCGGACCGCCTGGAGGGCGGCGAAGACCAGGTCGGCCAGCAGGGCGGCGATGACGATCGGCAGGAGCCGGCAGACCTCGACGCCGGCGCGGGCCCACATCAGGCGCTTGGGCGGGTCGTAGGTGCGGGCCTCGCCGCCGCTGTCGGCCACCCGCGGCAGGGCGAAGGCGGGCCGGCCCAGCCACGAGGAGCCCTCGGGGGCCTGGACGGGGGTGTCGGAGAGCACGCCGACCAGGGAGTTGTCGGGCAGCGAGCGGCCGGGGCCGACGATGCCGGAGTTGCCGACGAAGGAGCGGCGTCCGACGTGCGCGCGGCCCAGGTGCAGCCAGCTGCCGCGCAGCTCGTAGGGGGCCACCAGGGTGTCGTCGGCCAGGAAGGCGCCGTCCTCGACCCGCATCAGGGTCGGCAGGGCGAGCACCGTGGAGGCCTCCACCCGGTGGCCGATCCGGGCCCCCAGCAGGCGCAGCCACACGGGGGTGAAGAGGCTGGCGTAGAAGGGGAACAGGGCCCGGCGGGCGCCGTCGCTGAGGTGGGAGACGGCCCAGGCGCAGAACGCGACCCGGCCGGTGGCCGGGTGGAAGCCCGGGCGCAGCGGCAGCGAGAAGAGCCGGATCAGCAGGGCTATCAGCGCGGCGTAGCAGAGGAAGGACAGGGCGGCCAGCGGCACGGTCAGCGGCAGCACCTGGAGCAGGGCGGAGCCGAGGGTGCGCTGGGTGTCGACCAGCGGGTAGATGACGAACAGCGCCGGCAGGGCGGCGATGACCGGGGCCAGGCCGAAGAGCACGAAGGCGAAGCCGTAGGCGAGGTTCCACACCCGTGAGGCCTTGGCCGGGGCGGTCGGCCACGGGGTGCGGGCCTCGCCGGAGGGGCGGGCCGGGGAGCCGTGCCAGTGTTCGCCGGCCGGGACGGCGCCGGTGACGCAGCTGCCGGGGGCGATCTCGGCGCCGGCGCCGATGCGGGCGCCGGGCATCAGGGTGGCGCGGTGGCCGATGCTGGCGCCCTCGCCGATCTCGATGTGGCCGAGCTGGAGGATGTCGCCGTCGAGCCACCAGCCGACGATGTCGGCCTCGGGTTCGAGGGTGGCTCCGTCGCCGATCCTGGCCAGGCCGGTGACGGGCGGCGCGGTGTGCAGTTGGACGCCCTTGCCGACGCGGCAGCCCAGCATCCGGGCGTAGCGGGCGGCCCAGGGGGTGCCGGTGAGGTTGCCGGTGCCGAACATGGCGGTGTAGCGCTCGGCGGCCCACAGCCGCAGGTGGACCTGGCCGCCGCGGGGGTGGCTGCCGGGGCGGATGCCGGCGGTGAGCAGGCGGGCGCCGCCGGCGGCGAGCAGGGTGCGCCCGGGGGCGCTGTAGAAGAGGACGGCGCCGGCGACGACGGGCCACCAGGAGCTGTGCGGGGCCCAGGGGATGTTGCTGCCCATGAGGTTGTCGACGGCGATCAGGACGACCACCCAGCGCAGTCCGGACAGACCGAACATGGCGAGCAGCATGAGGGTCTGCCAGAACCCGGCGCTGCGCGGGGTGGGTCGCACCCGGCGGGCGGGGGCGGTGGTCGCGGCGGATTCCGGCCCGGCCGCGGCCGCCGCCGGCCGCGGGGCCGGGGCGAGGGAGTCGAGGTAGTCGGCGAGGTCGCCGAGCACCGGGTGGGCGTACAGGTCGGCGACGGAGACGCCGCTGTGGCGGGTGCGCAGCTCGGAGACCAGGCGGGCGGCGGTGAGGCTGGAGCCGCCGAGGGCGAAGAAGTCGTCCGTGCAGCCGGGGGCCATGCCGAGCAGGCGCTCCCACTGGCCGGCGAGCCAGCCCGCGGTGCCCTCCAGGGTCTCGGCGGGGCGGTCGGCGCCGCCGGTGGTGGCCAGCGGCCAGGGCAGCGCGTTGCGGTCGACCTTGCCGGAGGTCTTGGTGGGCAGGGAGTCGACCACGGCGAGGACGGGCACCAGCGGTGCGGGCAGGCGCTCCAGCAGGTGCTGGCGGGCGTCGGCGAGGTCGGTGCCGGTGCCGGGCTGGGCGACCAGGTAGCCGACCAGCAGGTCGGCGCCGGCCGGGGTCTTGCGCACGGCGGCCGCGGCGGCCCGGATGCCGGGCAGGGCCTGGAGGGCGGCGTCGATCTCGCCGAGTTCGATGCGCCGGCCGCCGAGTTTGATCTGGTCGTCGGCGCGGCCGAGGAAGACCAGGCCCTCGGGGTCGTTGCGGACCAGGTCGCCGCTGCGGTAGACGCGGGGGGAGGCGATCGCGGGGTGGGGGCTGTACTTCTCGGCGTCCTTGGCGGGGTCGAGGTAGCGGGCGGTGCCGATGCCGCTGATCAGCAGTTCGCCGCTCTCGTACCAGGGCACGGGCCGGCCGTCGGGGTCGACGACGGCGATCTCCCAGCCGTCCAGCGGGGCGCCGATGCGCACCGGCTCGCCGGGCAGCATCCGGGCGGCGGTGGCCACCACGGTGGTCTCGGTGGGGCCGTAGGTGTTCCAGAACTCGCGGCCGGGCACGGCCAGGCGCTCGACGAGTTCGGCCGGGCAGGCCTCGCCGCCGACGATGATCAGGCGCACCTGGTCCAGGCACTCCTGCGGCCACAGGGCGAGCAGGGTGGGGACGGTGGAGATCGCGGTGATGCGCCGCTGGACGAGCCAGGGGCCCAGGTCGGTGCCGGCCTTGACCAGGGAGCGGGGGGCGGGGACCAGGCAGGCGCCGTGGCGCCAGGCCAGCCACATCTCCTCGCAGGAGGCGTCGAAGGCCACCGACAGGCCCGCGAGGACGCGGTCGCCGGGGCCCAGCGGCTGGGTGCGCAGGAAGATCCGCGCCTCGGCGTCGACGAAGGCGGCGGCGCTGCGGTGGGTGACCGCCACGCCCTTGGGGCGGCCGGTGGTGCCGGAGGTGAAGATGATCCAGGCGTCGTCGGCCGGGGTGGGCCAGGCGGGGTGCCCGGAGGGGCGGGCGGCGGGCCCGGCGGCCAGCCGTCGCTCGGCGCCGAGGACGGCGCAGACCTGGGCGTCCTGCCAGATCATCTCGGCGCGCTCGTCGGGGTCGTCCGCGTCCACCGGCACGTAGGCGGCGCCGCAGCGCAGCACGGCCAGGATGGCGACGTACAGGTCGGCGGTGCCGGAGGGGATGCGCACACCCACCCGGTCGCCGGTGCCGATGCCGTGTCCGGCCAGGACGCCGGCGAGGGCGTCGACCTCCTGCATCAGGGTTCTGTAGTCGAGGACCGCGTCGCCGGTGTCCAGTGCGGGCGCGTGCGGGTGCGCGTCGGCGGTGGCGGCGATGACGTCGAGGAGACTGCGCGGGTGGGAGGGCTGGGCCACCGGCCAGCCCGCGGCCTGCCCCGGGTTGGGTCGGTGCAGCGTGCGTGGGCCAGCCGTGTCGTGGCGTGCGTCCATAGGGATGGGTTCCTTGGCTCCGGTTGTCCTGGGAGGCGCGTGGTCACTTGCTACGTGCTGTGACGCCGTTGTCACGTGGTGGGATGCGCCCACTCACCATGACTCCACTGTGCGTCCGCTGGATGCAGCGAAGGTGCGGTCAAAGAGAATTCTCATCATCGATGCCAATCGGGCCTATGCCGATGTGATTCGAATGTCGATTCGGGGAATTCCGTGTGTTTTCGCTGGTGAAGGCTAGTCGGCGAAAACCGGAGGGGTGTGACGGCAGAGGGAAGAGTGATGAACACCATGGCGTCCGGAACGGTACCGGTAGTGAGGGGTTGGCTACCGAATCAGGGGGTTTTGGTCGGATCCTCATCCTGTTCACGTCAGCCTCACGTTCGTGTGAGACTCTCCAGCCGCCGCCCAACAACCGGACCTTTCCTGTGAAGACGGTGTGCCCCGGAGGAACTGCTCCCGGACCGGACGGCTCGATTCCGCTGCTCTGGTACGCGGCGTACGGGTCCAACCTGCACGCCGCCCGCTTCGCCTGCTACCTGTACGGCGGCCGTACGGAGGGCGCCGCCCTCGCCTGCCCGGGCTGCCGCGACCGCCGCCCGCCCCGGGCGAGCGCGGCGCTCACCCTGCCCGGCACCCTCTACTTCGCCGGGTCCTCCGCCACCTGGGGCGGCGGCGCCACCGCCTTCTACGACCCGGACGGCCCCGGGACCGTCCCCGCCCGCGGCTACCTCCTCACCCCCGGCCAGTTCAGCGACGTCGCCGCCCAGGAGATGCACCGCCCGCCGGGCTCAGGCCCCGACCTCACCCGGGTCCTGGCCTGCGGATACGACGCGGGCACCCCGGGCCGCTACGGGACCCTGCTGCGCGTCGGCGCACTCGGGGGGCGCCCGGTGCTCACCTTCACCTCCCCCGCCGGATCGGCCGGTGGCGGGCTGGGCGCCCCGACCGGGGCCTACCTGCGCACCCTGGGCGCCGGGCTGGCCCAGGCCCACGGGTGGGGGCCGTGGCGCGCCGCCGGCTACCTCGCCAGCCGGCCGGGGGCGGCCGGGCACTGGGGGGTGGCGGCGGTGGCGGGGCTGTTGGGCTGAACGGGGGACGGGGAGGGGGCGGGGACGTAGCCGGGGGCGGGGCGGGGGTGGGGGCACCGCGGCGGGGGCCGTGATCGACGCCGTCCGTCAGCACCGGCGGGCCCGCCCCGCCGGGGGAACACCTGGAAGAAGGACCCGCCGAGCAGGGCTGTCCACCCGGACGGGTGAACGCGCCGGGTCGGGTCGGCCCGGTGCGCGGCACGCGGCGCGGGTGACCGGGGCCGGTGCGCGGCCGCCGGCGGTCGTCCCCGCCGCACCGCCGCACCGCCGCCGGGGCGAGGGCCGGGGCGGGGCCGGAGGGCGTCGCGCCGTCCCGTCGCCCCGCCGCTCCCGTCGGCCTTCCGCTCGCGCCTCGGATGCCGCCCGCCCGGCGCGGCCGTTCGTGCGTGCAACTTCCCTTCCTTGAAGGCGTGTTGGGCGCGGCGCGGAATAACCGGGTGCCCGGGCGGCGGGTCGCGTGCGATCCTTCGGGCCATGCCAGCCCGCAACCGCCGCCTGCCGCGCGACCTCTCCTGGCCCCTGACCCCGACGGACCTGCGCGAGGGCCTCGGTGCGCAGGAGGCGGAGGCCGCCGACGTGTACTTCGGCGAGCTCCCCTCCGACGACGGATTCGTGCTGCTGGCCCGGTGGGAGCCGCAGCCCTCCTCCAACTACAGCCACAGCGGCGTCCGCCCGGCCTGGTGGTCCCCGGTGCGGATCGTCGTCGCCCCGGTCCCGGCCGCCGAACGGGCCGCCACCCGGCGGGCCCTGCGCCAGGACGCCCTCCCCCGCCTCGCCGCCTGGATCACGGCGGCCCGCCGGGCACCCGAGGGCTGGCGGATGGCCCCGCACGACTGCTCCTGGGGGTTCCGGGACGGCGCCGTCCTCCACCGCGGGGACGGGCCGCCGCCCGGCTGAGCGCCCCCGGTCCGCCCCTGGTCCACCCCTGGTCCATCCCCCGGTCCGCCCGAAAACGCCCTGCCCTGCACACGGTTGGGGCCACCCGCTACGGTGCCGCCATGTCCGACTACCACACCCATGCCGCCCGGGCCGAGACGATCCTCGCCCAGCTCCAGTCCAAGGTGCTGGGGATCACCCCCGAGATCCGCGTCGAGATGGCCCAGGTCGAGGCGATCCTCGCGCTCGCGGCCGCCGTCGCCGGCCGCACCGGGCCGCCCCCGCAGGTCCCGCCGCCGCACCCTCCGCGCCAGCCGGCCCCGGCCCCGTTCCCGCCGCCGGCCGACCAGCAGCGCTGGGGCCGCTGACGGGCGCCGGACCCGTCGGGCGCGCGCATCCCGTTCGGGTGAACTGCCCTGCCCGGAGGTGGGGGTGGGGCCGGGGCGGGGGTAATCCGTCAGCTGGGACGCAGGGCCCGTACCGGTGCGGGCCCTGCGTTTCCGCGTGACCACCCCTCCCCCACCCTTCAGGAGTTCCCCCATGCGTCTGCGCCTGCGCCCGCTGCTGGCCGTCACGGCCGGCCTGCTCGCCCTGTCCTTCGTCAACCTGTCCACCGCCTCGGCCGCCCCCGGCTTCGTGCGGATGGACCGCGCGCTGCTGCACATCGACATCGCCGACCCGAAGGCCGGGCAGTGCTACACCGGCCTCGGCCAGGGCACCGACATCAGCAACGTCACCATCGGCACGATCCTGCTGTTCCCCGACAAGACCTGCTCGACGCAGGTCTTCAACCCGCTGGACTCGGGCGAGTCCCGGGTCGCGAACGTCGGCAGCTTCATGCCGCTGGACTGACCGACGGTCACCCGACGTGGCGGGCGCTGCTGCCCGGCGTCTCCAGGTTCCGAGTGACGATCCGGCGCGGGTGGACGCGGACGATGTCCTGGCCGAACCGCCCGGGCGCCGTCGGCAGCACCTCGACGGCCGGCACCTCGGCCCGGCCCCGGACCTCCACCCCGCACCCCCGCCCGGGGGCGACCGGGTCGTCGTCCGGGGCCGTGTCGTCCACCCGCACCGAGGCGCCCGGTGGGCCCGGTGGGCCCCCGAGTTGGCGGGGCGTCACCCGCCCCACCTGCCCGGATACCGTCGGCCGGACGGAATTCACGCAACAGGTGATCACGGACCGCAATCGGCCGGTAATGTGATCACCGAGATTCGCCGTCCGCGGTACCGCTGAACCTGCTGTTCCTGGACGCGACCGACCCCCCGGGGTGCGCGGCAGCGCGCGCCCCGTCGTCCCGAAGGAGACCAGTATGGCCACGGGTACCGTGAAGTGGTTCAACGGCGAGAAGGGCTTCGGCTTCCTGGCCCAGGACGGCGGCGGCCCGGACGTCTTCGTCCACTTCTCCGCCATCGTCGGCACCGGCTACCGCAACCTCGAAGAGGGCCAGGCCGTGGAGTTCGAGATCACCCAGGGCCAGAAGGGCCCGCAGGCCGAGCAGGTCCGCGCGATCTGACGCGGCGTGCCCAGGGCCCCGCAGCCGGTGAGGACTCCGGCTGCGGGGCCTTGCCGTGCCCGGCCGCGCCTTCCGGGTCAGCCGTCCAGGGGCAGGCATTCGTCGAGCAGGGCCAGCACGTCGCGCCAGGCCCGCCGGGCGTGCACCGGGTGGTGGCGGACACCGGGCAGGACGGCCTGGGGGACGGACGGGTGGTGGAAGGCGTGCTCGGCGCCGCCGTAGACGGTGATCCGCCAGTCCACCCCGGCGGCCTGCAACTCGGCGGCGAAGGCCTCGCGTTGGGCGGCGGGCTGGATCGGGTCCTCGGAACCGACGCCCGCCCACACCGGGCAGCGGATGTTCGCGGCCTCGCCGGGACGGCCGGTGAACAGGCCGTTGACCGTACCGACGGCTTTCAGGTCGACGCCGGCGCGGGCGAGTTCGACGACGACGGCGCCGCCGGTGCCGTAGCCGACGGCGGCGATCCGCCCGGGGTCGGTGCGCGGCTCGGCGCGCAGCACGTCCAGGGCCGCACGGCCGATGCCGCGCAGCCGGTCGGGGTCGGCGAGCAGCGGCAGGCAGCGGGCCAGCATCTCCTGGGGGTCGGTGAACCAGCGGCCGCCGTGGAGGTCGAAGGCCAGGGCGACGTAGCCGAGTTCGGCGAGGGCGTCGGCGCGGCGGCGCTGGAAGTCGTTGAGGCCGGGGCCCTCGGGGCCGATCAGGACGGCGGGGCGGGGGCCGGCGCCGGCCGGGAGGGCGAGGTGGCCGACCATGGTGAGGCCGTCGGCGGGGTACTCGACCGTGCGGGTGGTGACGGTGTCCATGGGAGGGGACGGTAGGCGACGGCCGGGCCCGGCGGGGCGGGCCTTCGCCGTCGGCAGAGCGGGCCGGGCTCAGGCCACGAAGTAGCTCCCGCCGACGGCGGTCGCGGACTGCCCGGGCTCGACCTCGGCCGTCACCGGTCCCCGGCAGTCGGCCGCCGCGTGCACCCTGGTCACCGCACGCCGGCATACCTCGACACCTGGCGCTGAAGCCGAGAAGGCCGGCCCCGACCGGGGCCGGCCTCCGTGCCGATCGCGAACCGCCTGCTACGTGGCGCTGTACGGGTTGACGATGGTGTGGTGCCGCTGGGCGGTCTCCAGGACCTCCTGCGGGAAGCGGGGCCCGGCGATGTAGTGACGGCCCTTGGTCTGCCCCACCGCTGTCAGCAACTCCGCCTTGGTCAGGGCCTGCAGGTCCCTCGTCGCCTGCTGGGTGTTGATCGCTTCGGCCTTCTCGTAGCGCGAGCGGCGCACCCGCCCCACCATCGCGACCTCGTGCAGGGCGGTCGTCTGGCGCTCGGTGATCCCGTACCGGTCGGCCGCCTCGATGAGCTGCGTCCAGCAGTCGTTGGACCGGTCGACGCGGCGCTGGACCCGCTGGGTCTGCTGGTGGTAGGCGAGGAGGTTGAACTTGATCCACGGCAGGGTGTCCCGCTGGGGCGACCAGACGGGGCCGCCGACCTCGCGCAGCACCTTGTAGTACTCCCAGGTGTTACCGGGCATGCCCAGCCACTCCTCGATCGAGGAGAACTCGGGGGCGAGGACTCCGCCCCGGGCGATCAGGAGGGTCTGCAGGGAGCGGGACATCCGGCCGTTGCCGTCCGACCAGGGGTGGATCTTCACCAGGTTGAGGTGCGCCATCGCGGCCCGCACGAGGACGTGGCTGTCGAGGTCGCCCTCGTTGAGCCAGTCGACGAGCTCACCCGTCAGAGCGGGCAGCAGTTCGTGGTCCGGTCCCTCGTAGTCCGTGGCGAGCTCGTCGCCGGGGGCGGTGATCCGGACGGCCGTCCTGCGCCACTGGCCGGCGGTCTTGAGCGGGTGGTGGTGGCCCTGGAGCATCCAGTGCAGGGCGTTGAGCAGTTCCTTGCTGTAGCGGAAGTCGACGGCGTCGTGGAGGGACTGGATGTAGGTCATGGCCTGCTGGTAGGCCAGGGTCTCCGTCTTGTTCTCGTCGCTGGCCTCGACCTCGCGCTCGCCGTCCATCAGGTCGGCGACGTCCCTCGCGTCGACCCGGTAGCCCTCGATGGTGTTCGAGGCCGCGATGGCACTGGCCGTGAGGGCCTTGCGCAGGTCGAGCGTCCACTTCATCGGGGCCTGCTGGACCGCGTACCTCAGCTGGTCCCGCATGGAGTTGATCTGCTCCAGGACCTGGTGGTCGACGGACTCGAGGCGGGGCGTCTCATATAGCATGAATCAATGATACCCAGCTCCTATCATTCAATCTATGCTGCCGACACGGGGCCATGGTGAGGCCGTCGGCGGGGTACTCGACCGTGCGGGTGGTGACGGCGTCCATGGGAGGGGACGGTAGGCGACGGCCGGGCCCGGCGGGGCGGGCCTTCGCCGTCGGCAGAGCGGGCCGGGCTCAGAAGACGAAGTAGCTCCCGCCGACGGCGGTCGCGGACTGCCCGGGTTCGACCTGGGCCGTCACCGGGCCCCGGCAGTCGGCCGCCGCGTGCACCAGGACGGTCACGTCGGTGAAGTTCTCCACGGAGACCGGCGAGCGGGAGGCCGGGTAGCAGCCGCGCTGCGGGTTCTCGTGCGGCACGCCGTTGACCACCAGCACCCCGGTGGCCGCCTGGGCGGGGACGGCGAGGGCGAACAGGCCGGCGGCGGCGAGCAGGACGGTGGCGAAGATCCGGCGGCGCATGGGGGTTCCTCCCGGTCGAGGGGCACGCGCCGCCGCACGGCGGCGCTGCTGCGTACGGGAGGGATCGTGGCGGTGCCGGCCCGGATACCGCAATCGCCCGAACCGGCGACGGAACAACAGGAGTTGGGCGCCCTAGGCTGTCGGACATGACTGTCGACGAGTGTTACGGGCATCCGCGGCTGGCCTCGGTCTACGACCCGCTCGACCCCGACCGCCCCGACCTGGACGCCTACCTGGAGCTGGCCCGGGAGCGCGGGGCACGCCGGGCGCTGGACATCGGCTGCGGCACCGGGGTGTTCGCGCTGCTGCTGGCCGGGCTCGGGATCGAGGTGGTGGGGGTGGATCCGGCCGCGGCCTCGATCGAGGTGGCCCGCGCCAAGCCGGGCGGCGAGGCGGTGCGCTGGATCTGCGGCCAGGCGGACGAACTCCCGCCGCTGGACGCCGACCTGGCGACGATGACGGCCAACGTGGCGCAGGCGATCGCCGACCCGGACGCCTGGCGGCGCACCCTGCGGGGCGCCCGGCAGGCGCTGCGCCCGGGCGGGCTGCTGGTCTTCGAGACCCGCGACCCGGCGGCCCGGGGCTGGGAGGAGTGGACCCGCGAGCGCACCCACCGGGTGACCCAGGTGCCCGGGGTCGGGCCGGTGGAGCGGTGGACGGAGCTGGTGGCGGTGGAAGAACCGCTGGTGACGTTCCGCCAGACGTACGTGTTCGCGGACGGGCAGGTGCTGACCTCGGATTCGACGCTGCGCTTCCGGTCGCGGGCGGAGGTGGAGCGGGACCTCGCCGAGGGGGGCTTCGCCCTGGAGGAGGTGCGCGGGGCGCCGGACCGGCCGGGGCGGGAGCTGGTGTTCCTGGCCCGGCGGCCGTGACCGCCGGGGGCGCACGCCGCGGCCCCCGCACCCGGGTTCGCGCCGGGCGTTGCGGCGCGCTTCACCGGCGCCGCGAACGAGCGCCGTCCGGCGCGGACGCCCGGGATACGGTCCCGCCCATGACCACCACCTCTCCCGCGGACCCCACCGACCCCGACGTCGCCCTGGTGCTCGCCGCCTACACCGCGTACGCCCGGGGCGACATCGACGCCGCCGTCGCCGACCTGGACCCCGACGTGGACTGGGTCGAGCCCGAGGAGTTCCCCAACGGCGGTGCGCACCGGGGCCGGGACGCCGTGCACGCGTACCTGAGCGCCGCGTACGCGATGTGGCGCGAGCTCCACTCCGAGCGCACCGCGTACCGGCGCGGCGGGGAGGTCGTGATCGTCCACCACGTGCACGGGGTGCTGACCGACGGTGAGCCGCTGGACATCACGGCGGCCGACGTGTTCACCGTCCGCGACGGCCTGGTGGTGCGGATGCACGCCCACGCCGACCCGGCCGAGGTGCTGTAGGCGTCCTCTTCGGAGTGGTGTCGCCCGGGCGTCGGCGCGGCGCCCGGGCGGGGCTGGCACCCCTTCCGGTAGGCATGGGCGAGCGGTCGGGTTCGTGGGCGAAGGATGCCTGCGCCCGGCCGTCAACTCCCGTCCTGCTGAGAGGATTTCCCGACCATGGAGCTGGTACGACGAGCGGCCGCCGCCGGCTGCACCCTCGCACTCGCCCTCGGCGGCGCCGTGGCCCTGGCCCCGGCCGCGCACGCGACCCCGGAGGCGTGCTTCGCCCATGTCGCGTACTACACCAAGGTGCCCGACTGGCAGGCCGTCAAGGACGCCTGCAGGATCGGCGCGGCCGGCACCGAGGAGGCGTTCCAGGAGTGCACCGGGATCATGGAGCACGACTACGTCTCCGCCGGTCTCGCGGCCGAGGCCTGCCGCCTCGCCCCGAAGCCGTTCGTGCCCCCGCGCCGGCAGTAGCGCACCCCCCTCCGGGGTGATCCCGGCCGGGCGTCGGCGCGGCGCCCGGCCCCGCCACCGCACAGCGCGGGACGTCGGACGGGCCGACTTCCCGCGCTTTCCCGTGCCAGGGTCCGGTGCCTCGTTTCCCGGCCCGGCGTGACTCGTTGATCGCTGTACCCGACCACCGATGATCCCGCCCCTCCCCCACAGGGCCGCAACGGAGAGCCCTTCCATGCCCGTTCGCCCCTGGCGCAGGGCGGCCGCGGCCGCCCTGCTGCTGTTGCCGCTCCTGCTCCCGCCCGCCCCGCGCGGCGTCGCCGCGGAGCCGGCGGCGTACTCGCTGCGCAACGCCCTCACCGGCACCTGCCTGCACCACACCTTCGGCACCGCCCAGGTGCGGCTGGAGCCGTGCGAGCCCGGGCCCGAGCAGCGCTGGCAGCTGCGGCCGCAGGGGGCGCCGGGCGGCGGGGCGGCAGCCGACGTGACGGCGGTGAACGTGGCGGTGTTCGACCCGGAGAAGAACGCCTGGGGCTGCGTGGCCATCGGCGACAACTGGAGCATCCGCTACGGACAGTGCGGCACCACCGAGTCCGCGTGGAGCATCCCGGACGGCGGCGACCGCTCCCGGGTCCGCTCGGCCTCGGAGCTCAACGACAACGACCTCTACCTGACGCCGACCGACTCCGGGTGGCTCGGCGCCCAGCCCGGCGGCGCCACGGTCTCCGCGGACTGGCTGGTCGACGAGGCCCCGTGACGGCGAAGGTGCAGGCGAAGGTGACAGTGGGCCGACAGCGGGGACAGCAGGCTGCCGGTGGGGCGTGAGCGACCCACGGGACCCTCGGGGCAGAGAACACACCCGCACCACGCACACCCAGGGAGCCACCCCGTGCCGAACTCCGCACTCCAGAGCCCGCCGTGGGACGTCCACCGGCTGCCCCGCGCCGACGGGAGGACCGTCCTGGTCACCGGCGGCAACGCGGGCATCGGCTACTTCGCCGCCGAGCAGCTGGCCGGCACCGGGGCCACGGTGGTGCTCGGCAGCCGCGACCGCGCGAAGGCCCAGGCCGCGATCGCCTCGATCGGCGCGCGGGTGCCCGGCGCCCGGCTGCGGCACTTGCCCCTGGACCTGGCCGACCCGGCCTCCGTCGGCACGGCCCCGCAGGGGCTCGGGCGGCTCGGGCTGGAGCGCCTGGACGCGGTGGTCCTCAACGCGGGCATCGCGCTCGACCACCCGCCGCGCCGCACGGGCCCCGACGGCCACGAGCTGATGTTCGCCACCAACCACCTGGGCCACTTCGCCCTGACCGCCCACCTGGCCCCGCTGCTGCGGGCCACCCCCGGCAGCCGGATCGTCACCACCGGCAGCTTCGCCGCGAAGTCCGAGCGCCTGGACCTCGCCGACCTGCAGAGCGCCCGCGACTACAAGCCCAAGCGCGCCTACGCCCGCTCCAAGCTGGCCCAGATGCTCTTCGCCGTCGAACTCGACCGCCGGCTGCGCGCCGCCGGCAGCGCGAGCCTGAGCGTGCTGGTCCACCCCGGCGGCGCGCTGGACGCCCTCACACCCGCCCGCCCGCCGCTGCACACCCCCGGCACCGGCGAGCGGCTCGGCCACCTCCCGCTGGGCCTGGTCGTCCAGGGCAAGGACGCCGCCGCCCGGCCCGCCGTCCGGGCGGTGCTGGACCCGGGGGTGCGCGGCGGCCCGGTGCTGTGGAGCCCCCGGGTGTTCGGGCTGCGCGGCGAACCGCGGCCCGAACCGCTCTGGGAGCACCTGGCCGACCCGGCCACCGCGGCCTGGCTGTGGGAGGCCAGCTGCGAACTGACGGGCCACCAGCCGCAGTTCTGAACCCGTCTCCCCGGCCCAAACCCTGGTCAGCGCACCGGCCCGCGCAGCGTCTCGATCGAGCCCGGCGGCCACCTCTGCTCCCGGGTGAGGTCCGCGAGTTCCGGCGGCGGTTCGGCGCCGTCGCGCACGATCGTGACGTAGTCCCGCGCCTGCCGCACGTCCAGGCGCGGGGCCTGCGCGCGCACGTGCCGCATCGCGGCCACGGCCCCGGCGGAGCCGGCGAGTTCGCGGACGGCGGCGGCCAGCGGGTCGGGAGCCCGGACGCCCTTGACCTGGCGCAGGTAGAGCTCCTCCCAGCCGCCGTCCGGCCACAGCAAGGGGGCGATGTCGTGGACGCTGCCGTCGTACCGGTCCACCAGGTAGGGGCCGTGGCCCGCGAGGCGGTGCCGCGCGTCGCGGGTGCGGAGGTACAGCACGGTGTCCCAGAAGACGATCCAGCCCACCCCGTCCCCCTCCCCACCGCACACGGCGAGTTCGGGGACCGGCGGCTCCCAGGTCAGCCGCTCCTCGGCCGGTACCGACTCGACCAGCTCGACAGCGCGTTCCTTCGTGATCACGCCGCCGTCCTCCGCCGCGCGGGCGGGCGGGCGGCCGCGCGGAAATATTGGGGTGAGCGCCCGCGCTCCCCCTGCTACGGTGGCGCACCATGTCTGCCGTGATCAGGAAGTTCCAAGTCACCTTCGACGCCGCGCAGCCCGAGCGGCTCGGCCGCTTCTGGTGCGAGGTGCTGGGGTACACCGCGCCGCCGCCGAAGGGGTTCGACAGCTGGGAGGAGTACCGGCTGTCCGAGCCCGAGGAGAAGCGGGACTCCTGGTTCGCCCTCACCGACCCCTCGGGCGAGGGCCCGCGGATCTACATCCAGCGCGTCCCCGAGGGCAAGACCGCCAAGAACCGGCTGCATCTGGACGTGCGGGTCGGCACCGGGCTGGTCGGTGAGGAGCGCCTCGCCGTGCTCGAAGCGGAGGCCACCCGGCTGGAGGCGCTCGGCGCGGTGCGGGTGCAGGTGCTGTACGACGGCACGGACTCCTGCATCTCGATGCAGGACGTCGAGGGCAACGAGTTCTGCGTCGACTGAGCCGCCACCCGCAATCGAACACCTGAACTTCCCTGCCCCGCAGGGAAGTCGGACGTGATCTCCGGCATCATCGACATCCGCGAGGGGAAGTCGACCGATCATGGAATCCCGACCGCAGCCGCAGTTCCACATGCCCTTCGAAGCCCGCCTCAACCCGCACCTGGAGCGGGCCCGCGCCCACACCCGGGACTGGGCCCGCCGGATGGGCATGTTCGACGCCGAGTACCTGAAGTGGCCCGAGCGCTGGAGCGAGGAGACGTTCGAGCGGGCGGACTTCCCGCTGTTCATCGCCCTCACCCACCCGGACGCCGACGCCCGGGAGCTGGAGGCGGTGACGGACTGGCACGTCGCCCTGTGGTTCGTCGACGACCTCTTCCTCCCGCTCTACCGCCGCGGCCACGACCGGGCCTCGGCCGGCGCCAAGGTGGAGCGCCTGATGCAGTTCCTGCCGCTGGACGGGCTGCCGCGCCCGCTGATCCCGGACAACCCGGTCGAGCGGGCCTTCGCCGACCTGTGGACCGACACCGCCGCCACCATGAGCCCGCTGTGGCGCGAACGGTTCACCGCCAGTGTGCGGCGCTTCCTGGAGGGGGTGCTGTGGGAGCTGGAGCACGTCGACGACGCCGTCACCGACCTGATCGAATACCTCGGCGCACGGCGGGACTTCGGCGGCCTCCAGTTCACCGCGATCCTGATGGAGCACGGGCTGGGCGAGCTGCGCCCGGAGCTGCTGCGCGACCGGGGCCTGCGCACCGCCGTCGACGCGTTCGTGGACGCCGTCAGCCTGCACAACGACATCGTGTCCTACGACCGGGAGGTCACCGAGGGCACCGTCGGCAACAACGGCGTGGAGGTCGCCCGGCTGGCGCTCGGACTGGGCCGGGGCGAGGCCTCCGCCCTGATCGACGACCTGCTCACCGCCCGGGTCGAGACCCTGGCCGGCGGTCCGGCCGCCGTCCCGGCCGGGGCCGCGCCGTTCACCCGGGCGTTGCAGGGGGCGCTGGCGGGCTCCTACCGCTGGCACGAACTGACCGGCCGCTTCGGCGGGTCGGCGGCGGCCGGGGCCTTCGGCAAGCCCAGCGGCCTGGGCACCTCGGCGGTCTACGCCTTCTCCGCGGCGGGACGGTGACCGGACGGCCGGGCCTCCCCCACGAGGCCGGGCCGTCCACGCTCCGGCTACCCCGCCGACTCCTCCTTCAGGTACGCCTCGTACTGGGCGGCCGTGAGCAGGGCGTCCAGCTCGGCGGGCTCGGCGAGGTCGACCTCGACCATCCAGCCGTCGCCGTGCGGATCATGGTTGATGTCCTCGGGCGCGTCGTTCAGCTCCTCGTTGACCGCCGCGACCTTCCCGGAGACCGGGGCGTAGAGCTCGCTGACCGACTTGACGGACTCCACCGTGCCGAACGGCCGGCCCACCTCGAACGCGGCGCCCACCTTGGGCAGTTCGACGAAGACGATGTCCCCGAGCTGGTTCTGGGCGTACTCGGTGATGCCCACGCGTGCCCTGCTCTTGCCGGTGGGCTGCACCCACTCGTGGTCCTTGGTGTACTTGAAGTCTTTCGGGTAGGCCATGGAACTCTCCGCAGGACGAGGATCGCTGACGGTTCGTCAGTTCGAGGGGAAGCCTGCTACATCTGGCGGCCGCCCGGCGTGACCTTCACCCGCACGGGCGAGCGGTCGGCCTGCCGGGCGGGGCGGGCACGGGTGAACCACCAGGCCAGCAGGAGGTTGGGCACCCAGCACAGCCAGGCGATCGCCATGTACGAGACGCGGAAGTCCAGGTGCGCCGCCTGGGCGACCATCAGCATCAGCCGCAGCGTGACGGCGGCGAAGGTGAGCGCGAAGCTGCGGATCATCCAGCGCCGGTGGTCCTCCACCCGGCGGTGCAGGATCATCCGCAGCCCGGTGCCGCCGGCGATCAGCCAGGCCACCCCGAGGCCGGCGAACCCGAGCCGGGCGACCGGGCCCCCGTAGGCGATCGGCGCCAGCAGCAGCGCGCCGATCCCGCCGACCAGGCAGCCCAGCAGGTAGGCCCGGCCGATCCGGCGGTGCCAGCGCGGCGAGCGCCGGCGCAGCCGGGCGGAGAACTGCCAGGGCCCGAGTGCCAGGGCGGTGATCGCGCCGAAGATGTGGATGTAGAGCGGGAGTTCGTGGGCCAGGTAGGTGGCGCGCTGGTTGCCGGAGAAGGTGTCCGGATCGAAGGTCACGTACCTGGAGGAGATGAGGACGACGAGTGCCGAGAGCACCGTCATGACGGCCCAGCCGGTCCGAGTGAGGTTGCGCATGGCCCGAGTGTCGGCCGCCCCGCCGGGCGCGGGCATCCGGGCGAACCCTGAGACCGACCCCGAGATGACCCTCATGTCCCTTGCGACAAAAGGAAGTTGAAGGTATATGCAGATTCCCCGTGGTCGGCGCCATGAGGATATCCCCCCGATCGGCCCTGGAGCGCGCCGCAGTGCGCTCCGGGGCCCTGCCTCCACTCCCGCAGGGACCCCGCGTCCGGCGGGCCCGGGGCGGGCCGGCGGCTTTGTGGTCCGGAACGGTCCGCTGCGGTCACCTTCGGGCAGTACCGGTCTTCGCGTGGTGCGCCAAGTGACCGTCCCCGTACGGTCGATGACACATTCGACCCCGACCGAGGGCGGTACCCCATGGCTGTGGCACCCCGTATCGACGTCTCCACCTCCCTCGGCGCCGCCGGTGCGGAGCCCGACGCCGCCCGGCGCGCCGACCTCGCGGCCGCCGTCTCCCGCGACGTCCTCTTCGCCACCCGGCCCGGCTCCCCCGGCCACCGCGCGGCCGCCACCACCTGGGACCTGGTCGGCGAGCACGCGAGCGGCGAGGCGGCCGTCCACTACGCCGACGGCCGCACCCACCTGGAGAAGCCGCTCCTGTTCGCCGACGGCTTCAACTACGGCAGGAGCGACCTGCCCGCCCTCTTCGAGCACTTCAACACCCCGTACCAGGACGGCACTCCGGGCCTGTTCGACCAACTCCTCGCCCGCGGCTACGACATCGTCCTGATCGGCTTCGAGGAGCGCCACACCCGCATCCAGCACAACGCCGAGGTCGCCACCAAGGCGATCGAGCGGGCCATCGACGAACGCCTCGGCGACGCCCGGCTCACCGTCGGCGGCGTCAGCATGGGCGGCATCGTCACCCGCTACGCGCTCGCCAAGCTGGAGGACGAGGGCTTCGACCACCAGACCGACACCTACCTGTCCTGGGACTCCCCGCACAACGGCGCCTGGATCCCGCTGATCCTCCAGCAGATGGCGTACTTCTTCGAGACCCTCGCGCCCGGCGAGCCCGGCAAGCCCTCCCAGGCCGACCTGATCCGCAGCGAGGCCGCCCAGCAACTGCTCTGGGCCTGGGTGCCGGACGCCAAGTACGCGGGCGAGGTCGCCACCGCCAGCCCGCTGCGCACCGAGTTCGTCGACGAGCTCGCCGGCCTGCGGAACTTCCCGCGGCGCCCCCGGCTGCTCGGCCTGGCCAACGGGCGCGGCGACGGCGTCGGCCGCCCGCTGCCGGCCGGCGGGATCGCCTTCGACTGGAAGGCCGCGTTCAACACCGCCAGCGCCACCGCCCGCTTCCAGCCCGACCTGGGCAGCAAGCAGCCGATCGGCGGCATGCACATCCTCGGGGAGCTGCGCCGCTCCACCACCACCGAGGTCCCGGCCCTGGACGGGGTGCCCGGCGGCACCCTGGAGTCCTTCGGCCTGGTCGCGGACGCGCTGAAGGCCGAGATCGGCGAGGAGTTCCGCAGCGGCGCCTTCGTCCCGTCGGTCAGCGCCTCCGCGCTCAAGTACGACCCGGTGGCCTGGGACGTCGACCCGGAGGAGAACCTCCTCGACCGGGACCCCGACGACTTCCACCTGGGCGAGGTCGTCTTCGACACCGAGAACACCGGGCACAGCGCCGTCTCCCCGGTCCTGGCGAACTGGCTGCTCGACCGGCTCTGAGCCCGTGCGTGGAGTGGGAGGTCGGACCGGCCGACTTCCCGCTCCACGGGCCCTGCTCCCCTGCGGTGGAGGGCGGTTGACGGCCCCGGTGGAAAAGGCCTCGGTGGAAGAGGCCCCGGCGGGACTGCCTCCGGCGCACCCCGTCAGGGTCGCGGGCCCCCGGCACGGGCCGGCCTGCGGCGGCGCCAGTAGGCGACCGTGACCGCCGCCAGCAGCGGCCCCCACAGCAGCAGCGGGCCGTAGCAGGCGGCCAGGACGGCGGCGTGCCAGTCGTGCGCCGCCAGCGGGTTGTCCGGGGAGAGCGGGCGGCCCTGGAGGGTGCGCCGCGTGGTGAAGACGACCAGGACCGCCGTCCACAGGAGCGTCAGGACGGTCGCGCCGAGGGCGGCGGGGACCACCGCGACCGGTACCGGCACGCGCCGACCGCGCAGCAGGGGCAGCCAGCGCGGGAAGACCTCCCCCCAGCCGGCGACCAGGCCGACGGCCGTGAAGGCCAGCAGTTCGGAGACCAGCGACAGCACCAGCACGTAGGCCTCGATCGGCAGCCAGGACGGCAGGCTCCCGCTGTCGCGCACGGCGCCGCCGTCGAGGGGGACGTGGCAGACCACCACCGCGATCCGCCAGGCGCCGGCCGGCAGCGCGGTGAACGGGACGGCGTGGGCGGCGATCCGCGCCCACCGCGGTACGCCGGGTACGGGCGCGTGCGCCGCGTGCCAGGCGGCACGCAGCCGTCGGGGGGTCGTCGCCGCTGCGGGGGTGCTCATGCGGTGGAGGATCGCAGTCGGCGCGGTGGGCGGGCATCGTCTGCGCGGCGGACCGGTCGGGAGGGCCCTCCCCCGCGCGGGGGAGGCGCGGGACGACGGCCGGCGGCGGGGCGGCCGGGACGCCGGGGCGGCGGGGCGGCGGGGCGGCGGGGCGGCGGGGCGGCGGGGCGGCGGGGCGGCGGGACGGTGCCGAAGGCGCTGGTGCCGGGCGGGAGTTCGTGGGCCGGATGATCATCCGTAGTAGCATCGGGGCCCATGGAACGCGTCACGTTGATCACCGGCGGTTCGAGCGGCATCGGTGCGGCCACGGCCCGGGCCCTGCTGGAGCGGGGGGCCCTGGTGGCGGTCACCGGCCGCGACGCCGGCCGCCTGGCCGCCTTCGCCGCCTCCGTCGACGCCGGGGAGCGGCTGCTGACGATCGCCGGTGACGCCGCCGACGAGAACGACGTCGCGTCGGCCGTGGGCCGGGTCGTCGACCGGTGGGGCCGGCTGGACACGGTGATCGCCAACGCCGGCTACTCGCTGCCCGGCAGCCTGGAGGACCACGACCCGCAGGCGATGCGCGCCATGGTCCTGACGAACGTCCTCGGCCCGGCGCTGCTGGTGCGCGAGACGCTGCCGCACCTGCGCGGGTCCAGGGGCCGGATCGTGGTCGTCGGTTCGGTCGCGGGCCTGCGGAACACGCCCGGGAACCTGTACTCCGTCACCAAGTGGGCCGCGCACGCGCTGGTCGAGAACGTCCGGCAGCTGGTCGCCGGGGACCGCGTCGGCGTCACGCTGGTCGCGCCGGGCGTGGTGGACACCCCGTTCTGGGACGAGCGCGGCGGCACGCCCCAGGCCTCTCCGGCGCTGACCCCCGAGCAGATCGCCGCCGTGATCGTGTTCGCCGTCGAGCAGCCCGAGGGCGTGGACGTGAACCAGCTCGTCGTACGGCCCTCCGGCCAGATCGGCTGACCGGGCGCGGGGCGCCGGGGGTTCGGCCCCGGCGCGCCGCCCGGCTCAGGCCGCGCCGGAGCGGCCCAGCAGTCGGCGGCGGGGGTGGCGCACGGTGAGGCGGCCGAAGCTCTTGCGGCCGACCAGTTCGATGCGCAGCCGGGTCGGTGCGTGCGGGTCCGGGTTCCGGTGGCCCTTGATCTTGCTGAACTCCAGGGCCAGGCCGTAGGGGTCGACGACGATGCCCGGGCCGACGATCAGCGTCAGGTGGCCGCCCTGCATGTCGACGTCGACCTCCAGGGTGTCGTGGGTGATGACGGCCTGGGTGAAGTCCAGCGTGACGTTGCACCACTCGGCGTGGAGTTCCAGGCGGCGCGGCAGGACCCAGCTGCCGACCCGTTCGGTCCTGGTGAACTTCTGCTCGATCCGCAGGACGTCCCGGCCCTCGGCCACCACGCCGGTGGTGGAGACCGAGACGGGGGGCAGGTCGGCGGTGATGTCGGTCAGGTCGCCGAGGGTGCGGGCGCTCAGGGCGGCCTCCACCCGTTCGTCCAGTTCCTCGGCGGTCAGCCGGCCGTCGCCCGCCGCCACGCCCAGGGCGGCGACCACCCGGTCGCGGTCCGCGTGCGAGGCGCGCAGCGCGGGCAGCGGGCCGCCGTTGCCGGAGCGGCTCCCGGCGGGCGCGATCTCTCCAGGCATGTGTCCCGTCCTGAGCTCTACGGAGGTGCGTGCGCGCCGGGTCGGCGGCACGAACATCAACTTACGCTATATCGCGATAGGGTATATCGCGTTACATGCTTCCCGCCAGGCCCGGGAGGGCGGCGCGGGCGCGGGTTCCCGGGTCGGCCGGAACGCGGCGGCAGGTTCGTGTGCGGCTGGTCGGAGGCGTTCGGGTGCCCCGGTGGTGGTGGACCGTCAGGTGTCAGGCGTCCTTGCGGAAGCGCTTGGCCAGGGCCGGGTCCGACTCCCACCACAGGGCGCCGCCGCCCTGCTCGCCGTCGGCGGGCCCCGCGGGTGCGGCCGGGTCGGCCGGGTCCGCGGGGTCGGCCTCGGGGAGGGCGGAGTCGCCGACGGCCCGCAGGCGGAACAGCAGGCCGGGCACGGCGGCGAACACCGCGAGCATCACCAGCAGGGCCGCGATCACGTAGGACCAGTCCACCGCGACCACGGCCAACGGCGGGACCAGGAGGGCGAATCCGAGCCCGGTGCCCCGGCCGGCGACCAGCACCTCCCGGCCCTCGGCGACCTCCACGGTGACGGTGTTGGAGCGGCTGGGATCCCAGGTGGTGACCCGGACAGTGTGGGTCCCGGGCGGCACCGGGAAGCGGGCGAGGGCGCCCTGCCTGACCCTGCCGGCCCGCACGCCGTCGATCACCACGCCGAACGAGCCCCTCACCAGGCCGGTCAGCGGCGGCTCGGCGTGCACGACGACGGTAGCGGTCATGTGGGGTCCCCCCGGGGATTGGTGATCATGCTGTGTGGAGCGCGCCCTTGACTTCCTCCCCCTCCTAAAGGAGGGGGATTCCCCTCAGCCTCGCGGCTGAGCCGCTGCGCGTGAGCGCGGCGGTGGGACTACTTCCTGCTTCACCGACGACTGCCCGCCCGGAGTGCTCCGTTGAGGTCTTATACCGTCTCCACAGGCTGCTGCCGCCAGTCCGGCGGCCAGGATGTTGCGTGCCGCGTTGACGTCCCGATCGTGGGCCGTCCCGCAGGTACACGTCCATTCGCGGACGTTGAGCGGCATCCTGCCCTGCAAGCTGCCACAGGCGGAGCACAGCTTGGAGCTGGGGAACCACCGGTCGATGGCGATCAGCTCGCGGCCGTACCAGTGGGCCTTGTACTCCAGCATGCTCCGCAGTTCGGACCACGACGCATCGGATACGGCGCGGGCCAGCGTGCGGTTCTTGAGCATGTTGCGGACGGTCAGGTCCTCGATCACGATCGTTTGGTTCTCACGAACGAGTCGAGTGGTGAGCTGGTGCAGGAAGTCCGTGCGCCGGTCCGCGATCCGGGCATACACCCGGCCGACCTTGATCCGGGCCTTCGCCCGGTTGTTGGAGCCCTTCGCCTTGCGGGCGAGATCCCGCTGGGCCCTGGCGAGGCGCCGGCGGTCCTTTCGCTCGTGCTCGGGGTTGCTGATCTTCTCTCCGGTGGAGAGCGTCACCAGGCTCGTGATGCCGGCGTCGACACCCACCGCGTTGTTGACCGGCGTGGCCATCACCGGACGGTCCTCGCACAGCAGGGAGACGAACCAGCGACCGGCCGCGTCCTGCGACACGGTCACCGTGGACGGCATCGCGCCGTCCGGCAGCGGCCTGGACCACACGATGTCCAGCGGAGCGGCCATCTTCGCCAGCGTGAGCCGACCGTCGTGGAACCGGAACGCAGAGCTGGTGTACTCGGCAGACCGGCGCGACTTCCGCTTCGACTTGAACGTGGGGTACTTCGCCCGCTTCGCGAAGAAGTTGGTGAACGCTCCCTGCAAGTGCCGCAAGGACTGCTGCAACGGAACCGACGACACCTCGGACAGGTAGGCCAGCTCCTCGGACTTCTTCCATGCCGTGAGCATCGCCGAGGTGGCGTTGTAGTTGATCCGCTCCTGGCGCAGCACCCATGCCTCCGTGCGGGCCTGCAACGCCATGTTGTAGACCTTCCGCACGCACCCGAAGGTGCGCGACAGCTCGGCCGCCTGCGCATCCGTCGGGTAGAAGCGGTACTTGAACGCCCGCTTCACGTGGTTCATGGTCATGCTCACAACCTAGTGCGGCAACTTGTAAAGATTAAATCTGCCGGTCAGAGCACTGCGGTCCGCCTGACGGCGAAACGCAGCCCGTTGCCCTGCTCCGCAGGAGATCCGTTTCCTCCCCCGGCTGAAGCCGGGGGTATCCACGGAGGCATCTGATGATAGGGGGAGGTCCTCGGCCGCGGTGACGTCAGTTCGGCCGGCGGGCCACCAGGTTCTCCAGGCCGAGGTCGCCCGGGTGGTCCCCGGTGGCGGTGTAGCGCGGGGCGGCCTGCCCCCAGTCGTGGTAGCCGCGGATCCAGGCGGCGTGGGCGTCGGCGTAGCGGGCGAGTTCGGGCATCGGGCCGGCGCCGAGCGCCTGTTCCAACTGCGGGAGTCCGGCGCGCAGTTCGAGGAAGGACCCGACGGAGCGGTGGGCGGTCTCGCGCACCCGCTCCAGGGCCTCGGCGGGCGGGAGGCCGCAGTGGCGGACCAGGCTCAGGACGAGGTTGGGGTAGCCGCCGGCCCGGTCCTTCTCCAGCGAGTGGATCTCGTTCATGGCGATGATCGCGTCGCAGGCCGCGATCCGCATGCCCTCCAGGTGGGTGGAGTGCCAGGCCAGCAGCGGGACTTCGTAGTGCCCGACCCGCTCGGCCAGGGCGAGCAGCGGGCGGACCCCGATCGTGCGGCGGCGGGCGCGCAGGTGCGCGGCCGGGTCGGGCAGGACGCCGTGCGCCCGGTCGGCGAGCTTGGTGGGCCAGCCGGCCAGGTAGTCGACCCAGTCGTGGACGGTGCGCCGGCGCCACTGCTCGGACCCGCCGCGGCTCATCCGCCGCCAGCAGTCCGCGAAGGCGGCCACGACGGGCGGCGCGTTCGTCGCCGCCGACTTCGGCCAGCGCAGCAGGTCCACCAGGTCCTGGCAGACGGCGATCGCGTCGTCCGTACGCCCGTCCCGGGCGTCGAACTGGTCGTCGAAGAGGAAGAACCAGCCGAGCAGGTCGAAGCAGAGGTCCAGGTCCTCGCCGACGGCGTCCGGGAAGCCGTGGGCGGCGCTGTCGGCCACCCGGGAGAACGCGTAGCGGCGCAGCGCCTCGTCGCTGCGGACCAGGCCGCAGGACCGCGCCCAGGCGAGGTGGCGCTGTCGGGCCCGGTCCAGCTCGGGGCTGACCCGACTCTCGATGGGCACCGTGAACTCGATGTCCTGGGGCATAGGCCTTTCGCACTCCTGAACGGTCCGGGGTCGACTCCGGGACCGTCATGTACACGGTCCGGCCCCAGCGTTGTCGAACCGCACCGTCCGCACCAGAGCGCAAGGGGAGCACCACCGGCGCACGGCGCGACGCCCGCTCCGTCCTGGTACGCGCCCGCAGGATCCGGGCCCCGCGCCCCCCGCCAGGGGGGGGGGCGCCCGCGCCGGTCCTGCGAGCAACCGGGGGAAAGCAGGCACCACCACCCCAGTAAAGGGGGATCA
>NZ_JBFBGS010000019.1:0-143141 GCF_040684795.1 Kitasatospora sp. NPDC089797
GTCCGAGAGCGCCCGCACCCCCTGACCTCGAAGGGAGCCGCCCCTTGGGCGTGCGCTACCTGATATCCGAGCCCGACCCGCCGCGGCATTTCCGGGCACCGGCCGACGGCGCCGGCAGGCCTTCGCTCAGGGCCGGTCAGAGGTCGGTCAGGGTCGGTCAGTGGTGGAACCCCTCGCGCACCGGCACCCCGAGCTCCTGGAGCGGCACGGGCTGGCGCCGCAGCTCCGGCAGCAGCCGGTTGAGGTCGGCCAGCAACAGGTCGGCGAGGTCCCGGGAGAAGCCGTTGCGGCAGACGATCCGGAGCACCGACAGGTCCTCCCGATCGGCCGGGAAGGTGTACGCGGGCACCTGCCAGCCGCGCTCGCGCAGCCGCCGCGAGACGTCGAACACGTCGAAGGTGGCGTCCTCGGTGGTGGTGAAGGCGAACACCGGGACCTCGTCGCCGTGGGTCAGCAGCCGGAAGCAGCCCAGCTTGCCGATCTCCCCGGCCAGGTAGGTGGCGACCTCCCGGCAGGCGCCCTGGACGGCCCGGAAGCCCGCCTGTCCGAGCCGCAGGAAGATGTAGTACTGGGCCGCGACCTGCGCGCCGGGCCGGGAGAAGTTGAGCGCGAAGGTCGGCATCTCGCCGCCCAGGTAGTTGACCCGGAAGACCAGCTCCTCCGGCAGCGCCGCCTTGTCCCGCCAGAGCGCCCAGCCGACGCCGGGGTAGACCAGGCCGTACTTGTGGCCGGAGGTGTTGATCGACTGCACCCGGGGGAGCCGGAAGTCCCAGACCAGCTCCGGGTCGAGGAAGGGCGCCACCATGCCGCCGGAGGCGCCGTCCACGTGCACCGGGACGTCCAGGCCGGTGCGCTCCTGGAGTTCGTCCAGGGCCGCGCAGATCTCCGCGATCGGCTCGTACGACCCGTCGAAGGTCGAGCCGAGGACGCCGACCACGCCGATGGTGTCCTCGTCGCACAGGGCGACCGCCTGCTCGGGGCCGAGGTGGAAGCGCTCGCCCTCCATCGGCGCGGTACGCGCCTCGATCTCCCAGAAGGTGCAGAACTTCTCCCAGCACACCTGGACGTTGACGCCCATCACCAGGTTGGGCCGCGCCCCGGCCGCGTAGCGCTCGGCGTTGCGGCGCATCCAGCGGCGCTTGAGCGCCATGCCGGCCAGCATGCAGGCCTCGCTGGAGCCGGTGGTGGAGCAGCCGACCGCGGCGTCCGGGTCGGGGGCGTGCCAGAGGTCGGCGAGGATGGCCACGCAGCGCCGTTCCAGCTCGGCGGTCTGCGGGTACTCGTCCTTGTCGATCATGTTCTTGTCCAGGCACTCGGTCATCAGCCGGGTGGCCTGCACCTCCATCGAGGTGGTGACGAAGGTCGCCAGGTTGAGCTTGGCGCTGCCGTCCAGCATCAGCTCGTCGCGGACCAGCTGGTACGCGGTGTCGGCCGCGACCGGGCTCTCGCCGAGCCGGTGCACCGGCGGGGAGAGCTGCATCGCGCCCAGCGGGTCGGTGATGCCGAGGAACGGACTGACGCTCAGCCGGCGGTCGCCGCCGGTCCCCTTGTGCAGGGCCATGGGTTCCTGCCGCCCTTCGCCTCGGTGGCCGTGTCCCGACCCACGCTGCCACCGGGCGCCCGGTGACGCATCTTCATCGGCGGACTTCGGCCAACCCGCGCTCGGCCGGAGCCCGGGCCTCCGTCGCCCCGGGTCCAGGCCGGCTCCGGCTTCCGCTCCCGGCGGCCCTCGCTCCCGTCGGCCCTCGCTCCCGTCGGCCCTCGCTAGGAGGAGAGCGCCTCCGGGTGCATCTGGTCCCGGGCGGCGCGGTACTGCTGGCGCACCGCCGAACCGATCGCCAGGTCCTGCTCGCCCTCGGGCTCGACCGTCTCGGCGTCCGGCAGCTCCCACTCCGGCGGCTCGGCGGTGCCGGCGAGCGCCCAGGCGGCCTGCCGGGCGGCGCCGCGGGCGGCGTGGGCGCCCGGCGGGGGCACCACCACCGGGACGCCGAACAGCATCGGGGCGACGTGCCGCACGGCGGGCAGCCGGCCGGCCGTGCCGAGCAGGAACACCCGCTTGATCCCGACGCCCTGGGCGCGCAGCACGTCCAGCGCGTCGGCGATGTTGCAGAGCATGCCCTCGACGGCGGCCCGGGCCAGGTGCTGAGGGGTCATCGCCTCGGCCCGCAGGCCGGTCAGGGTGCCGGCGGCGTGCGGCAGCGCGGGGGTGCGCTCGCCGTCCAGGTAGGGGAGCAGCACCAGCCCGTAGGCGCCGGGGGAGGAGTGCAGGGCGAGGTCGCTCAGCCCGTCCAGGTCCGCGCCGAGCATGGAGGCGGTGGAGCGCAGCACCTGGGCGGCGTTGAGGGTGGCGACCATCGGCAGGTGGCGGCCGCCGGCGTCGGCGAAGGAGGAGATCAGGCCCGAGGCGTCCACCACGGCCTGCTCGTGCACCGCGAAGATCGTGCCGGCGCTGCCGAGCGAGACCACCGCGTCGCCCGGGCCGAGGCCCAGGCCCAGCGCGGCGGCCATGTTGTCGCCGGTGCCGGCCGAGATCAGCAGGCCCTCGGGGGTGTGCCCGGCGGGTTCGGCGGGGCCGAGCACGTGCGGCAGCCGCAGTTCGTGGCCGAGCGCCAGCTCGACCAGGTCCTGCCGGTACTCGCCGGTGATCGGCGACCAGTAGCCGGTGCCGGAGGCGTCGCCGCGGTCGGTGGTGCGGCGCTTGGGGTGGCCGAGCAACTGCCAGACCAGCCAGTCGTGCGGCAGCAGCACCTCGGCGATCCGGCGGGCGTTGGCCGGCTCGAACTCGGCCAGCCAGCGCAGCTTGGCGATGGTGTACGTCGGGCCGGGCACCGCGCCGATCGCGGCGGTCCAGGCGGCGGGGCCGCCGAGGGCGTCCAGCAGCTTGGCGGCGGCGCCGCTGGCGCGCGGGTCGTTCCACAGGATCGCGGGCCGCACCTGCACCCCACCCGCGTCCAGGCCGATCATGCCGTGCTGCTGGGCGCTGACGCCGATCGCCCGGACGCTCTCCAGCAGGCCGCCGGCCGCGGCGTCGCCGAGCGAGTGCAGCCAGACCTGCGGGTCGGCCTCGCCGGGGCGCAGGTCCTGGTCCTCGGGGACGGGGTGGGGCGCCTTGCCGGCCCGCAGGACGGCACCGGTGTCGGTGTCGCACGCGACGATCCGGGTGCGGCTGGTCGAGCTGTCTATCCCCGCGACGATGGCCATGCCGAGATCATGCCTCAGCCCGGCCCGGTACGCGTCCGGGCCGGGTGAGCCGTTGCCTGTTCGGGACCCCGGGTTGAGGCCTTCTTTGCCCGGGGGTCACCGCCCCGTCACGGCCGGACGGTACCCCAGCCGTCGTCCTCGGCCCGGGACCGGCTGAAGTACGGCACCCGGTCGGTGACCGCGCTGGGCAGCCGGTCCCCGACCCGGTCCGCGACGGCGCCGGCCGCCTTCCCCGCGACGGCGCCGGCCTGCTGCCGTGCCCGGTCGGTCGCCCCCTGGACCGTCGGGTTCTGCGCGATCTGCCGGGTGACCTTGGCGATCTGTTCGTAGCGCTGGCGTCCGGCCCGAGAGCCGAGGACGTAGCCGGCCGCGAAACCCACGGCCAACGACAGCTTCCACATGAGCGGACCCACCCTCTCCTGGCGGCGTTCTGCCGCATTGCCCTACCCGTTGCCCGGGACGGCGAACCGTCCGCGTCCCCTCAGCATCCCCCGGGGCCGGTCGGGGGCGCGCGCGGGGCACGCCGGACCGGCGGTCGGGGGCGGCCGGGGAAAGCGATTGGCGGACCACCCCCCCGAGTGCGCTAATGTATGTCCCGCAGCGAGCGCCGAGGAGCCCGGGTCACGGGAGCCGAAGCGGAAGCCGATCCCCCATAGCTCAATTGGCAGAGCAGCCGACTGTTAATCGGCAGGTTATTGGTTCGAGTCCAATTGGGGGAGCTCGGGACGAGTGCTCCTAGGAGCCCGACTCCCGTGGCAGGTAAGGAAGTTCAGCACAGCGATCCCCCATAGCTCAATTGGCAGAGCAGCCGACTGTTAATCGGCAGGTTATTGGTTCGAGTCCAATTGGGGGAGCTGCACCGGGTCCGCCCGGTGACTGCTCAGAGCGAAGGCCCCTCGGTCGACCGGGGGGCCTTCGTGTTGCCCGGGCGGCTGTCGCCTGCGTCACCCCGGCCCGGGCGGGGCCGGGGCGGGAGCCGCGGTCAGGGGCCGCGGTCAGGTGGTCGCCTTCCGGTAGAGGTCGGCGACCCGCTGGTCGAAGGCGACGCTGTACGAGGTGCCCGGGCTGTCCCCGCCCTCCTGGAAGCCGCCGATCACACCGACCACGGTGCCGTCCCCGGTGATCCACGGACTGCCGCTGGTGCCGTCGGTGTAGCCGCCGCAGTCGAAGCGCTCCTGGGTGGAGCTCTGCGACCGGGTCCGGACGGCGCAGGTGATCGGCTCGTCGCTGTCGTTGGGGTAGCCGGTCACCGAGACCGCCAGCCCGACGCCCTTGCCGGTGCCGAGCGGGTTGCCGCCGACCGCGTCCTCGATCTGCCGGCCGCCGAGCGCGCCGACCGTGACGAACGCCACGTCGTAGTCGGGGTCGTCGTCGTCGGCCCAGCGCGGATCGACGGTGATCGACTGCACCTGCCAAGTCCCGTACGGGGTGGCCCCGTTGCGGTAGCCGGGGGTGAACACCAGGCCGTCCAGCAGACCGACCTGCTGGTTCTGCACGCAGTGCGCGGCGGTGACCAGCAGGTTGTGCCCGGGGCTGCGCACCACGCTCGCGGTGCAGGCCCGGGAGCCCTGCGCGGAGTGGATGGACAGGGTGCCGACCCGGTCCCGGGCCGCGCTCTGCTGGGCGACCTCGGCGTTCGGCGACCCGTCCGACCCACCGCTGCACGCGGTGCCGGTGGCCAGCAGCAGGGCGGCCAGCGCGGCCGCTCCGGCCGTGCGCGGGGGCGGCACCGGGCGGGGGGCCATCGACGCTCCGTCTCGTTCCTCGGGGCGGGCATCCGGGCCGTGCGTTCCGCCGTTCGAGAGGAAGATCTACCAGGCCGTGCCCGGCGGCGCCACTGCCGGGTGTTCGAACAGCGGGTGGTTCAGCCGGTGGCCCGGTCGTAGAGCGCCTGGACCCGGTCGCCGAAGTAGCTGCTGTACGAGGTGTCCGGGCTGTTGCCGCCCTCCTGGTAGCCGCCGATCACGCCGACCACGGTGCCGGTCCTGGTGGTCGGGTCGAAGTCGGTGACCCAGGGGCTGCCGCTGGTGCCGCCGGTGTAGTCGGGGCAGTCGATCCGCAGCTGGGTGGCGCTCTGCTCGGAGGTGGTGTTGGCGCAGGTGATCGGGACGTCGCTGCTGCCCGGATAGCCGGTGACCCGCACCGGGACCCGGTAGCCGCGGTTGACCCCCAGCTGGTTGGCGCCCAGCACCTGCTGCACCTGCCGCCCGTTCTGCGCCTGGACGACCGCGAAGGCGACGTCCATGTCCGGGTCGGCGTGGTCCTTCCAGCCGTCGTCCACGGTGACGGCCACCAGCGGCCAGACGCCGCTCGGGGTGTCCCCGTTGCGGTAGCCGGGGACGAAGACCAGGTCGCTGCGCTGGCCGATCTTCGGGTCCCAGACGCAGTGGGCGGCGGTGACGATGAGGTTGAGCCCGGCGCTGTCCACCACGCTCGCGGTGCAGAAGTGGTCGCCGTCCGCGTTGCGGGTGAACACCGCGCCCACCAACCCGTTGAGCACCGTCGGCTTGGCTGTGCGGGTGACCCCGGTGTGCCGGCCGACGGCCCCCTTGAAGCGCTGCCGGTTCCACCCGTGGGCGCTCGTGCCGGCGGACGGCGGCGCCGAGCTGACCGTCGGGGCGACACTGCCGGGCCGCGCCGCGGTGGTGCACCCCGTCGCCGCCGCGAGCACCAGCACCAGCACCCCGGCCGCGGCTCCCGCCCCACGCATCGTCATCGCTCCAGGCTGCCCTGCCGGGCCCCACCCCCGCCACCCGGACACCCCCGCCCGGAGAGGCGCACGCCGTCGCGCACCCAGCTGCGCCCCCGGCGCGCACCACGACTGATCGACCGGCTATGCTGCCCGGGACGGCCTCGCGGGGCCGTCTGCTGCTGCCGTGGCCGACCACCGGCGCACGCGGCGAACCGGGGCGGTAGCTCAGCCGGTTAGAGCAGGGGACTCATAATCCCTTGGTCGTGGGTTCGAGTCCCACCCGCCCCACTTCCGATCGTGCCCCGGGCGCGCCTGTGCAGAGTCGCTGACCTGCGGAGATGCGGCGCGCCTGCGAGAACTGTACGCACCCGACAACCCCCGGCGGCGATTACACGCCGAGGTTCACCCGCATGGGAACGCCGTGACCACGTCGCGCTGACGTCCGGTCGGGTCGAGGCGCGGGCCCTGGCCCGTCGACCGCATGCGTCGTTCGGCGTCGATGGGGGCCGCCGGGGCTGATGGTCACCGAGGGGTGGGGCCAACTCCGGGAGCGGGCGGTGGGGTTGTTCCGTCGGCAGGGGCGGTCGGAGGTGGTCGGGCCGGTCCTGGTCGCGGGCAGGCAGCGCAACCACTTCGGCTCCGGGGCCGACGGCTGATCAGAGCCGCTGAGCCGCCGGGCTGCCGAGTCGCTGCGTCGCTGCGTCGCTGCGTCGCCGAGCCGCGCGCACGTGGCGCACGCGCGCGCCCCCCCGTACGACCGGATCCCCGGTCCCGCCCCTGGTGCTCCACGCGCAAAAAGTGATATCACTTTGACAGCAGGCGCGAGCACTCGCGTCGGCGGACATCGTTCTGGGGGGAGTGGGTCCCATGACCACACCGCGTTTCGACGTCGAGGACGGCCCCGTCCTCGACCTTCCGGCTCCGAAGACCACCGAGCGGGTCATCACCGGCGCTCCCGGGCTGCCGGTGCTCGGCGGGGCGCTGCTCGGCGTGCTCGCCGGGCTCGGCGCCCTGATCGCCGGCGGGGTCCAACTGGCCGGCGGGAACCAGGGGGTGGGCATCCCGCTGGTGGTCCTCGGGCCGCTGGTGGTGCTGGCCTCGCTGGTGCTGCTGTGCGGGCTGACGGTGGTCTCGCCCGGCTCGGCCCGGGTGGTCCAGCTGCTCGGCACCTACCGGGGGACCATCCGCGCCGAGGGGATGAGTTGGGTCAACCCGTTCACCAGCCGCCGGCTCCTCTCGCTGCGGATCCGCAACCACGAGACCGAGACCGCCAAGGTCAACGACGCCGACGGCAACCCGATCGAGATCGCCGCCGTGGTGGTCTGGCAGGTCGAGGACACCGCGATGGCGGTCTTCGAGGTGGACGACTACACCGACTTCGTCGCGATCCAGACCGAGACGGCCGTCCGGCACATCGCCACCAGCTATCCGTACGACGCCCACCACGAGGGGCAGTTGTCGCTGCGCGACGGTGCGGACGAGATCACCCGCAAGTTGTCCGCCGAGATCGCCGCGCGGGTCGCCTCGGCCGGGGTGCGGGTCATCGAGTCCCGGATCACCCGGCTCGCGTACGCCCCCGAGGTCGCCCAGGTGATGCTCCAGCGGCAGCAGGCCGGGGCCGTGGTGGCCGCCCGGCGGCTGATCGTCGAGGGCGCCGTCGGTATGGTCGAGGAGGCGCTGGACCGGCTCGCCGAGCGGGACGTGGTGGAGTTGGACGAGGAGCGCAAGGCCGCCATGGTGAGCAACCTCCTGGTGGTGCTCTGCGGCGACCGCGGCACCCAGCCCGTCGTGAACACGGGCTCCCTCTACCAGTAAGGGCGCGGCATTGGCGACGGAACGGAAGAAGCTCCTGTTGCGACTGGATCCTTCGGTTCACGACGCGCTGGCCAGGTGGGCCTCGGACGAGCTGCGCAGCACCAATGCGCAGATCGAGTTCGTGCTCCGCCGTGCCCTCACCGAGGCCGGCCGGATGCCCAGCGGTGCGGCCCGGCTTCCCCGGCGCGGCCGACCGCCCAAGGAGAGCCCGGAGAGCGGCGGTCCCGTCGAGGACTGACGAGGACCGACCGCGGCGGCCGGGCGCCACAGACCTTTCGGAGAGACCGAGATGGACCTGCCCGTCAATCTGCCCGAGAAGCTCTACCTGCTCGCCTGCGACCCCGAGCGCGGGCGGCCGACCCGCGCGACCGACCTCGACCTGGCCCTGCGGGCGGCGGCGCTCACCGAACTCCTCCGCCGCGGGCTGATCCGTGACGACGGCCGGCACCCGGCCCCCGTCGACGCCGTGGCCGACGGGCTCGACCCGCTCTCCGCCGCGCTGTTGGAGCAGATCCGCCAGGGGCGGCGGCGCACCTGGCGGAGCTGGATCGGGCGCCAGCGGGGATCGGTGCGGGTGGTCCGCGACGGACTCGCGGCCGCCGGCCGGATCCGGGTCGAGGAGCACCGGCTGCTGGGGCTGTTCCCGGTCGCCCGGGTCACCCTTCGGGAGCCCCGGGTGCGCAAGGCGCTGGCGGCGGGCGTCGAGTCGGCGCTGACCGGTCCGTTCAGCCGGGTCGACCCGGCGGACGCGGCGCTGGTGGCCCTGGTCGACGCGGCCCGGCTGGGCTCGGTCCTGGCCTGGCGCCGGCGGCGCGAGCACCGGGCCCGGATCGACAAGCTGGCACCCGCGGCGGGCCCCGTCCCGCGTGCCCTGCGCCGCGCCATCACCGCGCGGCACGCGGACGGCGGGGCGGTCTGACCGCCCGGAAGCGTGCCCCGGCCCGGCTGCCCCACGGCGGCCGGGCCGTCGGCCGTCCGGGTGATCGGGCCGGTCGCCGTCCGGCCCCGTAAGCTGGCCGGATGCTCGAACCCGCCCTGCTGCCGACCCCGCTGGTGGACTGCACCGACGGGGTCTTCGCCCGGGCCGGGGTGGAACTGCGGCTCAAGCGGGACGACCTGCTGCACCCCGGCGTCCCGGGCAACAAGTGGCGCAAGCTGGCGCCCAACCTGGCCGCCGCCGTCGAACAGGGCCACACCCGGCTGCTGACCTTCGGCGGGGCCTACTCGACCCACCTGCGCGCGGTCGCGGCGGCGGCCGCGGCGCTCGGGCTGGAGAGCGTCGGGCTGGTGCGCGGCGACGAGCTGGCCGAGCGGCCGCGCAACTGGTCGCTGCGGGCCGCCGAACGGTCCGGGATGCGGCTGGAGTTCCTCACCCGGACCGCCTACCGGGAGGCCGTCGGCCGGGCCGGCGCCGAGGGCGGCACGACGGGCGGCACGACGGGAGGAGCGCAGGACGACACGGAGGCGGGTACGGAGCTGCAACGCCGTTGGGGCCGCTGCCTGGTGCTGCCGGAGGGCGGCTCCAACGCCCTGGCCGCGATCGGAGCGGCCGCGATCCCGGCCGAACTGCCCGACCTGGACGGGCGGGACGTGGTCTGCTGCCCGGTCGGCACCGGCGGCACGCTGGCCGGCATCGCGGCGGGCCTGCCGACCGGCGCCCTGGCGCTCGGGGTGGCGGTGCTGCGCGGCGGCGAGGGCTACCTGGAGGCGGAGGTCACCCGGCTGCACCGGGCCGCCTTCGGGCGCGAGTTCGACAACTGGCGGGTCGAGCACGGCCACCACGGCGGCGGCTACGGCAAGGTCCCGGCCGAACTGGCCTCGTTCGCCCAGGAGTTCGAGCGACGCCACGGCATCCCGGTGGAACTCCGGTACGTGGCGAAGCTGTTGGCCGCGCTGGCCGACCTGGCCGCGGCGGGTGCCTTCCTGCGGGGCACCCGCCTGACGGCCGTGGTCACCGGACTGCCGGACCCGGAGTAGCCGTACCGGAGCAGCGCTGCGACGATCCGTCCTACGACCCGAAGGTCAGGTCGGCGCACGGATCGGTGTCGGCCCCCCGGGTGTTCTCCGCTATGCCGGTCGGTATCCCGCCGGGCGCGCCGCTGCCGCTGCCGGTGCCGGCACCGCCGGCCGAGGCCGAGGGCGACGGCGAGGAGACCGAGTTCAGCTGGGTGCCGGGGGACTGCCGGTCCGCGCCGAGGGTGAGGGTGATACCGCCCGAGCCCGGGTCCTCGACCGTGCGGGCGCCGGGGAAGAGCGCCGCGACCTGGTCGGCGGCCGCCTTCAGGGCGGGGTCGTAGGAGACCTCGGTCTGCTGCTTGCCGGGGCTGTTGGCGCCGAGCACGACGTTCTGGAAGCCGCGGCCCTTGAGGGTCTCGGCGCCGGAGCCGGCCAGCCCGGCGGTGCCGACGCCGTTGACCACGGTGACCGGGGCGGCGGCCTGCTCGGGGGTGAGCGGTCCGGTCGCGCCGGGCGAGGCGGAGGCGGAGGCCGAGGCGGTGGCCGCGCCGGTGCCGGCGGTGCTGTGGCCGTCCAGGGTGCGGTCCTCCCGCAGCAGCTTCCACAGGTCGTCGGCGTCCGGCTGGACCAGCCGCACCCGCTCGCCGGCGAAGCGCCAGGGGGCGGTGACGAAGGTGACGTCGGAGAGCTTGATGTCCTCGACCGAGCGGGCGAAGTCGACCAGCTTCATCGCGGTGCCGAGGCCCTCGTCGACGGTGAGCGACTTGGTGGCGGCGTCGGCCAGTGGCAGCAGGGTGGGCAGCGAGAAGCCCTGGTCCTGGACCTTCTTGATCATCGAGGAGAGGAAGGCCTGCTGGCGCTTCATCCGGCCTATGTCGGAGTTGTCGCCGATGCCGTGGCGGGCCCGCAGGTAGTCCACCGCGGACTTCCCGGAGAGCTTCTGCAGCCCCTTCTTCAGCTGGATGCCGTACTCGTTGACGTCGTTGGGCACACAGGCCTCCACGCCGCCGAGCGCGTCGGTCATCGCCGCGGCGCCCTTGAAGTCGACCACGACGGTGTGGTCGATCCGCAGCCCGGTGAGCTTCTCCACGGTGTTCTGGGTGCAGGCCGGGTTGCCCTTGGCGAGCTCGCCGACGCTGAACGCCGAGTTGAACATCTGGTCGGTGCGGGGCTTGGTCCAGGTGCCGTCCGCGAGCTTGCAGGACGGGATGGTGACCAGGGTGTCGCGGGGGATCGAGACGCCGACGGCGTGCTTGTGGTCGGCGTAGACGTGCACCAGGATCGCGGTGTCCGAGTTGCCGACGCCGTCGTCGCCGCCGCCGAGCGCGTTGTTGCCGTCGTCCCGGGTGTCCGAGCCGAGCAGCAGCACGTTGACCGGGACCTGGGCGCCGGGTGCGGCCGGGACGGGGGCGGGCGGGCGCTCGGTGGCGACGCCGCCCGCGTCGAAGGTGGTGATGTTGCTGTCCAGCCGGTGGTAGAACCAGGCTCCGGCCCCCACGACCGACAGCACCAGAACGGCGGCCAGGCCGATGGCGGTCCGCAGGTAGCGGCGCCGGCGCGTGCTGCTGCTCATCCCCGTGCCCCCCGTCTTCAGGTCTCAGCGTTCGATAGTTCGAACGTTAGACGCTCCGGAAGGCCGTTCGGTTACCCCCGTGGGGCGGGTGAATCCGGCCGCGGGCCTGTGATGCTGATCACGCCCCGGGGCCGGAGGCGCCGGTGAGCATCCGCCGGAGCAGGTCCCGCAGCAGCGCCCGCTCCTCGGTGTCGAGCGCGGCCAGCGGTTCGCGGGCGAAGTTGAGCGACTCGCGCAGCTCCTCGGAGGCGGCGGCGCCGGTCTCGGTGGCGGCGACCAGCTTGACCCGGCGGTCCTGGCGGTCGGCCTCCCGGGTCACGAAGCCGCGGGCCTCCAGCCGGTCGACGATGCCGGTGATGTTGGACGGCTCGCAGCTGAGCGTCTGGGCGATGTGGCGCATCGGCAACGGGCCGCGCCGCAGCAGCGCGAGCACCTTGGCCTGGGCGCCGGTGAGCGACCGGGCGGCGGCCGCGTCCTCGTACTCGCGGTGGAACAGTGCGACCAGGTTGGCCATCAGGTCGACGACCTCGCGGGTGATCTCGTCGGACTGCGGCGTGGCGGCCTCGGTCTGCTGAGTGTCCATGCCCCAGAGTCTACCTGAAAAGTTGACAAGGTGAACCTTTCATGTCCATCGTTACTTCAGTTGCTCAACCTTTTACCTGCCGAACCCCCTCCAAGGAGCACTCCATGGCAGAGCAGGCCGCCCCCGCGACCGCCCGTGAATGGCACCTCGCCGCCCGCCCCCAGGGCTGGCCCGTGCCGACCGACTTCGCCCTGGTCGAGGCCCCGGTCCGGACCCCGGGCCCGGGCGAGATCCTGGTCCGCAACACCGACCTCTCGGTCGACCCGTACATGCGGGGCCGGATGAACGACGTGAAGTCGTACGTGCCCCCGTTCCAGCTCGGCCGGGCCATGGACGGCGGCGCGGTCGGCTACGTGGTCGCCTCCGAGGCGGAGGGCTTCGCCCCCGGCGACGCGGTGCTGCACGGGCTCGGCTGGCGCGAGTACGCGACCCTGGACGCCGCGCGCGCCGTCAAGGTCGACCCGGCCGCCGCCCCGCTCTCCGCCTACCTCGGCGTGCTCGGCATGCCCGGCCTGACCGCCTACGCCGGACTGCTCGCCGTCGGCGCCCTCAAGGAGGGCGACAAGGTCTTCGTCTCCGGCGCGGCCGGCGCGGTCGGCTCGCTGGTCGGCCAGATCGCCCGGCTCAAGGGCGCCTCGCTGGTGGTCGGTTCGGCCGGCTCGGCGGAGAAGGTCGCCAAGCTGGTGGACGAGTACGGCTTCGACGCCGCCTTCAACTACAAGGACGGCCCGGTCGCCGAGCAGCTCGCCGCGGCCGCCCCGGAGGGCATCGACCTCTACTTCGACAACGTCGGCGGGGACCACCTGGAGGCCGCGATCGGCGCCCTCGGCGTGCACGGCCGTGCGGTGCTCTGCGGCGCGATCGCCCAGTACAACGAGACCACCGCGCCCGCCGCCCCGCGCAACCTGGCGCTGGCGATCGGCAAGCGGCTGCGCCTGGAGGGCATGCTGGTGGGCGACCACGCCGCCCTGCAGCCGCAGTTCGTCACCGAGGTGGCCGGCTGGCTGAAGTCCGGTGACCTGCGCACCGAGGAGACCGTGGTGGACGGCTTCGAGAACGCCGCCCAGGCCTTCATCGACCTGCTGCGCGGCGTCAACACCGGCAAGATGGTCGTCCGCCTGGCGGACTGACGCAGCGTCAGACGGGTGAACCGCCCCGCCGCCCCCGACCGGGCGCGCGGGGCGGTTCGCGTGCACGGCGCAGGGGATCCGGCCGCACTACCGCATTCCGGCCGGATCCGAAAGTGCGTCATCCATCGCCCGGTGCCGCGCGGTACGGTGGTCCCGCCCGGCGATGGGGCCGTTCGGGGGAGAGATCCGGCCGAGGGGTAGACCTCGTTGAGGATTCGACTAGCATTGAGCGAAAGCCTGTCCGTTTTGCTCAATTTAGTAGCTTAATGTCGGCTAACGTGGGTAACTGTGGATCAACTGCAGGCACGAGGCAGCTGGGGAAGGCGACCCTCGTCCACAGCCTGGAGGTCCCGGTGACGACCCGTGGAGTTCTGTACGTCCACTCCGCGCCCCGCGCGCTGTGCCCGCACGTCGAGTGGGCCGTCGCGGGGGTGCTCGGTGTGCGGGTGAGTCTGGACTGGATCCGCCAGCCGGCCGCACCCGGGCATTGGCGCGCCGAGCTCTCCTGGCAGGGGGAGCCCGGCACCGCCTCGAAACTCGCCTCCGCGCTGCGCGGTTGGCAGCTCATGCGGTACGAGGTGACCAGCGAGCCCTGCGCCACGGCGGAGGGCGAGCGCTTCAGCAGCACGCCCAGCCTCGGCATCTTCCACGCCGTCACGGGCATCCACGGCGACATCCTGATCCCCGAGGACCGGCTGCGGGCCGTCCTGCTGCGGGCCCGCAGTGAGGGGGCCGACCTGGAGGTCGAGATCTCCCGGCTGCTGGGCAAGCCCTGGGACGACGAGTTGGAGCCGTTCCGCTACGCGGGCGAGGGCGCACCGGTGCGCTGGCTGCACCAGGTGGTCTGAGACCGACGGAGCACGACGGAGGGGCCGGCGCTCGTCACGAGCGCCGGCCCCTCCGTGCGGGGTGCGTCAGCGGGTGCGGAAGGCCAGCACCACGTTGTGGCCGCCGAAGCCGAACGAGTTGTTCAGCGCGGCGATCCGGCCCTCGGGCAGCGGGGTGGCCTCGGTGACGATCTTCGTGTCCACCTCGTCGTCCAGCTCGTCGACGTTGATGGTCGGCGGGGCGATCCGGTGGTACAGGGCCAGCACGGTGGCGACGGTCTCGATGCCGCCGGCGCCGCCCAGCAGGTGACCGGTCATCGACTTGGTGGCCGAGACCAGGATGTGGTCGAGGTCCTCGCCCAGCTCCTTGCGCAGCGCCTTCAGCTCGGCGGTGTCACCCTGCGGAGTGGAGGTGGCGTGCGCGTTGACGTGCACGATCTCGGCCTTGTCCAGCTCGTTGCGGTCGAACAGGTCGGCCAGCGCGCGGGCCACGCCGGCGCCGGTCGGCTCGGGCTGGGCGATGTGGTGGGCGTCCGAGGACAGGCCCTGGCCGACCGCCTCGCAGTAGATCCGGGCGTTGCGGGCCTCGGCGTGCTCCAGCGACTCCAGCACGACCACGCCGGCGCCCTCGCCCAGCACGAAGCCGTCCCGGGCCTTGTCGTACGGGCGCGAGGCGCGCTCGGGCTCGTCGTTCCGCTTGGACATCGCCATCATGTTGGCGAACGCGGCGATCGGCAGCGGGTGGATCGCCGCCTCGGTGCCGCCGGCCACCACCACGTCGGCGCGGCCGCTGCGGATCATCTCGATCGCGTAGCCGATCGCCTCGGCGCCGGAGGCGCAGGCGGAGACGGGGGTGTGCACGCCGGCGCGGGCGCCGACCTCCAGACCGACGTTGGCCGCCGGGGAGTTGGGCATCAGCATCGGGACGGTGTGCGGGGAGACCTTGCGGGCGCCCTTGTCCTTCAGCACGTCGTACTGGTCGAGCAGGGTGGTCACGCCGCCGATGCCGGAGGCGATCACGGCGCCCAGGCGCTCGGGGGCGAGCTTGGAGGACTCGTCGGTGGCGGGGGTCTCGAAGCCGGCGTCGGCCCAGGCCTCGCGGGCGGCGATCAGCGCGAACTGGGCCGAGCGGTCCAGCTTGCGGGCCAGCGGGCGGGGCAGGATCTCGCCCGGCTCGACCGCGGTGCGCGCGGCGATCTTGACCGGCAGGTCCTCGGCCCACTCCTCGGTCAGGGCCGCCACTCCGGAGCGCCCGGCGACCAGGTTCTCCCAGGTGGTGGCGGCGTCGCCGCCCAGCGGCGTGAAGGCGCCGATACCCGTGACGACCACGGTTCGGTTCTCAGCGGTCACTGGTCTCTCTTCTTTCACGTTGGTGCGAGATCGGCGGCGGGCCGAAGAAGGGCCCGGCCGGGCGCCCGGTGGGGCGTCCCGGCCGGCGGGTCGGTCCGGCTCGGAGCGAGCCGGGGCCGACGGGTCAGCCGTCCGAGGCGTGACTGACGCCGGACGGACTGGGCGACTCGGACGAGTCGGTCGCTCAGGCGTTGTCGGCGTTGGTGAGGATGTAGTTCACCGCGTCGCCGACGGTCTTCAGGTTCTTGACCTCGTCGTCCGGGATCTTGACGTCGAAGCGCTCCTCGGCGGCCACGACGACCTCGACCATGGACAGCGAGTCGACGTCCAGGTCGTCGGTGAAGGACTTGTCGAGCTCAACGTCCTCCGCCGGGATGCCGGCGATCTCGTTGACGATCTCGGCGAGACCCTCCAGGACCTCGTTCTGCGTAGCCATACTGGCTGCTCCTCTTCGGTGTTGAACGTGTCCGGCCGTCGGCCGAGCACGGGCTTGTGGATGGATGGGGCGAAACGCGCCTAGGGGAGCGTAACGACTGCCGCGGCGTAGACGAGACCCGCCCCGAACCCGATGATCAGCGCGAGGTCGCCGCTGTGCGCCTCGCCGGACTCCAGCATGCGTTCCATCGCCAGCGGGATGGAGGCGGCGGAGGTGTTGCCGGTCTCGGCGATGTCGCGGGCGACCGGCACCGACGCCGGCAGCTTGAGCGCCTTGATCATGGCGTCGGTGATCCGCATGTTGGCCTGGTGCGGGATGAAGGCGCCGAGCTGGTCGGCGGTGATCCCGGCGGCGTCCAGCGCCTGCTGGGCCACCTTGGCCATCTCCCAGACCGCCCAGCGGAACACCGGCTGGCCGTCCATCCGCAGGGCCGGCCACTTGCCGCCCTGCTCCGGGTCCTCGGCCGGGCCGTTGATCGCACCGGGCTTGGCGAAGGCGGTGTCCCAGGCCTGGGTCTGGGTGATGACGTCGGCCTGCGAGCCGTCCGAGCCCCAGATCAGCTTGCCGATGCCCGGCGTGTCGGACGGGCCGACCACCACGGCGCCGGCGCCGTCGCCGAAGATGAAGGCGGTCGACCGGTCCGAGGTGTCGGTCAGGTCGCTGAGCCGCTCCACGCCGATCACCAGCACGTACTCGGCGTTGCCGCCGCGGATCATGCCGTCGGCGAGGCCCAGGCCGTAGCCGAAGCCGGCGCAGGCGGCCGAGATGTCGAAGGCCGGGGCGGTGCCGCAGCCCAGCCGCTCGGCGATCTCGGTGGCGATCGCGGGGGTCTGCTTGAAGTGCGAGACGGTCGCGACGATCACGCCGCCGATCTGCTCGGCGGCGATGCCGGCCTGCGCGATGGCCTTGCCGGCGGCCTGCACCGACATCTCGGAGACGCTCTCGTCCGGGCCCGCCCAGCGGCGCTCGGCGATCCCGCTGCGGGTGCGGATCCACTCGTCCGAGGAGTCGATCCACTCCAGGACCTCGGAGTTGGGGATGACCCGGACCGGGCGGTAGCCGCCGACCCCGAGGATGCGGGAGTACTGCGCGCCGGTGGCGGGGCGGATCTGCGGCTTGGTCATGCGTGGTCCTCCTGGTCCTGCTGGTCCTGACCGCCGTGCTCCGCGATGAGGGCGCGGGCCTTGTCCAGATCGGCGGGGGTCTTCAGGGCGAGCGTGGCCACACCCTTGAGGTTGCGCTTGAGCAGGCCGGTGAGGGTGCCCGCGGGGGACAGCTCGATGACCGCGGTCGCGCCCAGCTGCCCGAGGGTCTCCATGCAGAGGTCCCAGCGGACCGGGTTGGAGACCTGCGCCACCAGACGGGCCAGCACCTCGGCGCCGGAGCCGACCACCTCGCCGTCCCTGTTGGACACGTAGCGGACCTGCGGGTCGGCCACCGGCAGGCTCGGGGCCAGCGCGGCCAGCCGCTCGACGCCGGGGGCCATGTGCTCGGTGTGGAAGGCGCCGGCCACCTTGAGGGCGATCAGCTTGGCGCCGGCCGGCGGGTCGGCCTTGAGGGCCTCCAGCTGGGCCAGCGTGCCGGCGGCGACGATCTGGCCGCCGCCGTTGTTGTTGGCGGCGGTCAGGCCGTGCTCGGCGAGCTTCGCCGCGACCACCTCGGGGTCGCCGCCGAGCACGGCGGTCATGCCGGTCTCGGTGACGGCGGCGGCCTCGGCCATGGCCCGGCCGCGCTCACGGACGAAGGTCAGCGCCTCGTGGGCGCCGAACACGCCGGCGCAAGCGGCGGCGGTGATCTCGCCGACGCTGTGGCCGGCGACCGCGCCGGAGAGCTTGCGGGCGATGTCCTCGTCCGGGAACAGCGCCCGGGCGGTCACCAGACCGGCCGCGACCAGCAGCGGCTGGGCGACGGCGGTGTCCTTGATCTCCTCGGCGGACGCCTCGGTCCCGGCGTGCACCAGGTCGAGCCCGGCGGGCTCCGACCAGCGGCGCAGGCGGTCGGCGACACCGTCGAGCTCCAGCCAGGGGCTGAGGAAACCGGGGGACTGGGCACCCTGTCCAGGGGCGACGATTACGAGCACGGTTCAACCCTCTCTCGCCAGGCGCCCAGGGGCGGGTAGGCGACGGTAACGAAGAAAACCATCCGGGATTGTATGGTCCCTACACTGCGGCTCAGCCGGGTTCCCCGGCGGCGGTGAGTCGGCCGAGGGCCAGGGCGATCCGCAGCGTGAACGCCGAACGTACGTCGGAGGGGGCGTACCCCGTGACGTCGGTCACACGTCGTAGCCGGTAGCGCACCGTGTTGGGGTGCACGAAGAGCATCCGGGCCGCCCCCTCCAGGGAGGAGGCCTGCTCCAGGTAGACGCTCAGGGTCTCCAGCAGGGCGGAGCCCGCCTCGTCCAGCGGTGTGTAGATCTCCTCCACCAGCTGGCGGCGGGCGGTCTGGTCCCCGGCGAGCGCCCGTTCGGGCAGCAGGTCGTCGGCGAGCACCGGGCGGGGGGCGTCCGGCCAGGCGGCGCAGGCGCGCAGGCCGGCCGCGGCGGCGTGCGCCGAGCGGGTCGCCGAGAGCAGGTCCGGCACGGTCGGGCCGATCACCACCGGACCCGGCGCGAACTGGCCGATCAGCGCCCGGGCCGCGTGCACCGGCTCCTTGTCACCGCCGACCACGACCACCAGGCGCTTGCCCAGCACCCCGGTCAGCACGTTCAGCTTGGCGTACCGGGCGGCCCGGCGGATCGCCTCGACCACCAGCTCGCTGTCGCCGTCCGGTGCGCTGCCCATCACCACCCGGACCTGGCTGGGCTGCCCCCAGCCGAGTGCGGCGGCCCGGGAGAGCACCCCCTCGTCGGCGTCGCCGGACAGCAGGGAGTTCACCACCAGCGCCTCCAGCCGGGCGTCCCAGGCGCCGCGGGCCTCGGCCGCCTGGGCGTACACCTGGGCGGTGGCGAAGGCGATCTCCCGGGCGTAGACGAGCACGGACTCGCGCATGTCCGCCTCGTCGCCGGGGGCGGCCACCTCCTCGATGGCCTCCTCCATCACCTCGATCGTGGTGCGGATCAGCTCGACGGTCTGGCGCAGCGTGATCGCCCGGGTCAGCTCGCGCGGGGCGGTGCCGAAGACGTCGGTGGAGATCGCCTGGGCGGTGTCGGGGTGGCGGTACCACTCGGTGAACGCGGCGATGCCGGCCTGGGCGACCAGGCCGATCCAGGAGCGGTGCTCCGGCGGCATCCGCCGGTACCAGCCGAGCTGGTCGTCCATCCGCGAGATCGCGGCGGTGGCGAGCTTCCCGGAGGACTTCTCCAGCCGCTTGAGCGTCGCGGCCCGGCGCTCGGCCCGCTCGGCGGCGTTTCTGCGCTCCTGGGCCGTCAGCCGGGGCGCCGCACGGCCGGGGCGGTCCCGGACGGCCCGTGCGGCCGGACTCTTCCCGGTGGGTTCGGCGGCGGGGCTGGGATCGCTCTGGGAGTTCGCGGAGGCGGCTGGCACAAGGACAAGACTGCCTCACGCGGGTCACTGCTCGCGCACACCCCCCGGCGCAGCGCCCGGGTGGTGCCGGTCACAGCGACTACGGTGGGGCGGGTGACCGACGCCCCTGAACGCCCCCGTGCCGACCTGCGCCGCACCGCCGAGCGCTACCGCTCCACCCCCGCCGAGGGCATCGAGACCCGCCACGCGTTCTCCTTCTCCGGCCACTACGACCCGAAGAACACCCACTTCGGCGCGCTGCTCGCCTGCAACGAGGAGGTCCTCGCCCCCGGTGCCGGGTTCGAGGAGCACAAGCACCGGGACACCGAGATCCTCACCTGGGTGCTGGAGGGCGCGCTGGCCCACCGGGACTCGCACGGCCACAGCGGGGTGGTGCGCCCGGGCACGGTCCAGCACCTGAGCGCGGGCTCCGGGGTCACCCACACCGAGCGCAACGTCGGCGGGGCCGACGGGCCGGTGCGGTTCGTCCAGATGTGGCTGCAGCCGGACCGCTTCGACGCCGCCCCGGTGTACGGGCTGCGCAAGGTGGAACCGGCCGACGGCGGGTTGACGCTGCTGGCCTCCGGGCTGGAGCGGGACGCCGGGACGGGCGCCCTGCGGCTGCGCCGGAGCGACGCCGCGCTCTGGCTGGTCGCGGCCGGCCCCTGGCAGCCGCTGCCCGAACTGCCGGCCGCGCCCTGGCGGTACGCCCACCTGACGGCCGGCTCGCTGGGCTACCGGACCGTGCCGGGGCCCAAGGGCGCCGGCCGGTCCATGGTGCCGGGCGACAGCGTGCGGATCACCGGCGAGGCCTTCGCCGACCCGACGGCGGGGGAGGGCGGCGCCGAACTGCTGCTCTGGGAGATGCACTCGCCGGTCTCGTACGGCTAGGACCGGGCTGGGACAGGGCCTTGCGGCTCAGCTCGGCGAGTTCGCGAGCTCGCCGAGCACGGCGTCGGAGAGCGGCGGCCAGGCCTCGACGGCCCAGGGGCCGAAGTCCCGGTCGGTGAGCGCGATGCAGGCCGCTCCGGCCTGCGGGTCGACCCAGAGGAAGGTGCCGGCCTGGCCGAAGTGGCCGAAGGTGGCGGGGGAGTTGGCGGTGCCGGTCCAGTGCGGGCTCTTGCCGTCGCGGATCTCGAAGCCGAGGCCCCAGTCGTTCGGGCGGCGGTGGCCGTAACCGGGCAGCACGCCGCTGGTGCCGGGGAAGGCGACCTCGCGGGTGGCCCGCTGGACGGTGGACGGGTCCAGCAGCTTCGGGGACTGCAGTTCGGCGGCGAACCGGGCCAGGTCGGCCGCCGTGGACAGGCCGCCGGCGCCGGCCGGGGACTTGCTCGCGGTGTTGATCAGGGTGTCGTGCATGCCCAGCGGCTGGAACACCGCCTCGGCGACGTACTGGTGGAACGCGATCCCGGCGGCCTCGGCCAGGGTGCGGGCGAGCACGTCGAAGCCGGCGTTGGAGTAGAGCCGGCGGTTGCCGGGCTCGGCGAAGAGCCGGTCCTCGTCGAAGCCGAGGCCGGAGGTGTGGGCCAGCAGGTGGCGCACGGTCGAGCCGGGCGGGCCGGCCGGGTCGTCCAGCTCGAACACGCCCTCCTCCACCGCGACCAGCGCCGCGTAGGAGGTGAGCAGCTTGGTCACCGAGGCGAGCGGGAAGAGGTGCTGCTGCGGGCCGTGCGCGGCCAGCACGGCGCCGTCCGCCCCCCGGACCACCGCCGCGGCGGCGTGGGGCACGGGCCAGTTCTCGATCATCCGCAAGCTCTCCATGCGCCCGACTCTAGTCGGGGCCCGGAACCGGGTGGCGGGAGCACCCGGCGGGTGGCTTGCTTGGAGTGCACTCCAACTCGGTAGCGTCGTGGACACAGGACAGGGGGAATCGATCAATGGCCACACCCGCACGCGTCCGGCCCGGGCTGCGCAGCTGCGCCGAGGTGTTCGACCGCCCGGTCGGCGACCCGGACCGCACCCCGCGGCACACCATCAGCGAGGTCGCCGCGGCCAGCGGGCTGACCGCCCACACCCTGCGCTGGTACGAGCGGATCGGCCTGCTCGACCCGGTCGACCGCGCGGTCGGCGGCCAGCGCCGCTACTGCGACCGCGACCTGCACCGGCTGGCCTTCCTGGGCCGGTTGCGGCTGACCGGGATGTCGGTGGCCGACATGCTCAAGTACGTCGACATGGCCCGCCGCGGCGAACAGACCTACGACGAGCGCCGCCGACTGCTGGAGGCGCAGCGCGACGAGGTCCGGCAGCGGATCGTCGACCTCCAGGCCACCCTGGCCGTCCTCGACCACAAGATCGATCTCTACGCCGGGAAGACCGCCGACGGCACCGGCGCCCCCGTCCATTGCCAGAACCACCGAGCAGAGGAAGAGCAGAGCGCATGACTCACCCCGTCCTCCCCACCGCCACCCTCGGCACCGACGGCCCGCTGGTGGGCGTCCAGGGCCTCGGCTGCATGGGCATGAGCGAGTTCTACGGCCCGACCGACTCCGACGAGGCGCTCGCCACGCTGGACGCCGCGCTGGAGGCCGGCGTCACGCTGTTCGACACTGCGGACATGTACGGTGCCGGCCGCAACGAGGAGTTCATCGGCCCCTTCGTCCGGGCCAACCGCGACCGGGTGGTGCTCGCCACCAAGTTCGCCATCGAGCGCGACGCGAACGACCCGACCAAGCGCGCCATCCGCAACGACCCGGCGTACATCCGCTCCGCGGTGGAGGGTTCGCTGCGCCGCCTCGGCGTGGACGTGATCGACCTGTACTACATGCACCGCCGCAACCCGGAGGTGCCGCTGGCCGAATCGGTCGGCGCCATGGCCGAGTTGGTGCAGGCCGGCAAGGTCCGGCAGCTGGGCCTGTCCGAGGTGACCGGGGCCGAGCTGCGCGAGGCGCACGCCGTGCACCCGATCGCCGCGGTGCAGTCCGAGTGGTCGGTGTTCGCCCGTGACGTGGAGCGCTCGGCGGTGCCGGCCGCGGCCGAGCTGGGCGTCACCTTCGTGCCGTACTCGCCGCTCGGGCGCGGCTTCCTGACCGGCGCCTTCCAGGACGCGGCGGCGCTCGCCGCGGACGACTTCCGCCGCACCCACCCGCGCTACACCGGGGAGAACGCCGTCGCCAACGGCGAACTGCTCGCCCCGCTGCGGGAGATCGCCGCGGCCCACGGGGCGACGCTCGCCCAGGTGGCGCTGGCCTGGGTGCACCAGCGGGCGCAGGTGCACGGGCTGGCCGTGGTGCCGATCCCGGGCACCCGCAAGCGCAGCCGGCTGCTGGAGAACACCGGTGCGGCGACCCTGCTGCTGAGCGCGGAGGAGCTGGCCCTGCTGGAGCCGATCGCCGATCAGGTCGCCGGGGACCGCTACGCGGACATGCGCAACACCTCGGTCGGCCGGGAGTAGCCCGGGAGCAGCACCGGCGGGGAGGGGGTCGCCGACTCCCCTCCCCGGCAGGGGAGTTGCCCGGCGGGTCAGACCGCGCGGCCCAGCCAGGCGGCCAGCCGGGTGTGCACGTCGGCGTCACCGGGGACCGGCCGCACCGGGCCGAACGGGGTGCCCGGGACCCGGCTCTCCGGCGGCAGGACGATCTCGGCGACGGCCAGCGCGGTGTGCGCCAGCCCGTCGTCCAGCACGAAGTCCCCGCCGAGGGCGGTGGCGATGTCCCAGCAGTGGGTCGCCGTCTCCATCACGTAGCCGCCGACCACCAGGGCGCCGGGCGCCTCGCCCCAGGGGGCGAAGGTCGGGCGGCCGAGCTTGGCGTCATCCGCCCAGGCGGCGGTGGCCCGGGCGGCGGCCCGGGCGAGGGCGGCCGGCCAGCCGTCGTCCGAGGGGTCCTCGATGGCCGCCACGACGTCCTCGGCCCGGCCGCCCTCGCCCAGGTACGCGAACCGGTGGACGCCGCCGACCACGTGGTTCAGCAGCTGCCGCAGGGTGTACTCCGTGCAGGGGGTGGGCCGGTCGAGGTCGGCGGGGGTAACGGCGGCGAACAGCTCCTCCAGCTGGGCGAGGGCGGTCAGGTACTGCGGGCGGGTGTCCTGGACGGCGTTCATCTGTGGTCAGCTCCCTTGTGCGGTGCGGTCGTTCGGGCCCGGGCGGTTCGCCGCCGGACCCGGAACGCAATCTCCCAGTAAAACCTGACAGGTGTCGTCAGGATTGTTGGGATCCTGGTGCCATGAAGGCCGACCGCCTGCTCTCGATCCTGCTGCTGCTCCAGACCCGGGGCCGGGTGCCCGCCACCGAACTGGCCGAACGGCTGGAGGTGTCCGTCCGCACCATCTACCGGGACGTGGAGTCGCTCTCCGCCGCCGGGGTGCCGGTGTTCACCGAGCGCGGCCGGCACGGCGGCATCAATCTGCTGCCCGGCTACCGCACCGACGTCACCGGGCTGACCGCGGACGAGGCCCGGGCGCTGTTCGTGCTCTCGGCCCAGGGCGCGCACAGCGACCTCGGGCTGGACGGCGCGCTCGGCTCGGCGCTGCGCAAGGTGATGGCGGCGCTGCCCGCCCCGCACCGCCCGGTGGCCGAGCGGGTGAGCGAGCGGATCCTGGTCGACCCGGCGCGCTGGCTGCAGAACCCCCAACCCGGCGCCGGGAGCGGGCCGGACCTGGGCGAGCTGCAGTACGCCGTGTTCGCCGACCGGCGGCTGCGGCTGCGCTACCGGCACGGCGGCACGCCCGCGCCGGTGGACTACACCGTGGACCCGTACGGGCTGGTCAGCAAGGCCGCGGTCTGGTACCTGGTGGCCGATCTGCGCGGCGAGCCGCGGCTGTTCCGGGCCGACCGGGTGCTGGCCGCCGAGACCACCGAGGAGCCGGTGCGCCGCCGGGCCGGGGTGGTGCTGGGCGAGGTGTGGGCGGCCCTGCGCGAGCAGGTGGAGCGGCTGCCGAAGGACCTGCCGGCCCGGGTGCGGGTCCGGCGCGGGCGGCTGGACATGTTCCTGCGCATCCACGGCGGGCGGGTCACCGGGCTGCCGCCGGAGGCGGGCGGCGGGCCGGCCGAGGACTGGGTCGAGCTGGCGATGGCCTTCCCGGCGGTCGGCGCCGTCCGCGCGCTGCTGGCGTTCGGCGCGGAGGTCGAGGTGCTGGCCCCGCCGTCCGCCCGGCGCGAACAGGCCCGGGCGGCGGCGGAGGCGCTGCGGCTCTACCAGGAGTAGCCGCGGTCCGGTCGGGACGGCCGGCCCACGGGCGGGCCTACGAGCCGGGCTGCGCCCGGACGACGTCGCCGTAGTCCCCGAGGGCGATCGCCGCGAAGTTGTGCAGGCTGTCGGTGCCGGCGGTGAAGTAGCCGTTGTGGCCGGAGGCCCGGGCGGAGGAGATCTGCTCGGCGCCGAAGCCGCTGCCGGTCGGGTCCGCGCCGTGGCCGAGCTTGCCGACCTCCAGGAACGGGACGTTGCCGATCCAGTCGTTGGGGTTGCGGGTGGCCCACACGTGCACGCCGGCGCCCAGGTCGGCGGCGGACTGCACGCCCATGCCGGGGCTGCCGAACACCATCATGTCGGTGATGCCGGAGGTGTCGGACGGCGAGGCGGCGGCGCGGGGGATCTTCGGGGCGGCGGTGCCGCAGACCACCGAGCCGTACGAGTGGCAGAGCAGGGCCGGCGGCGCGTCCGGCCGGGTGGTCTCCTTGAGGCCGGCCAGCAGTCGCTCCAGCCGGGGGGCGGCGACGTCGGCGAGCCGGGAGGTGGCCGCGTCCGGACCGAGGCCGGACGGGGTGACGTACCCGGTCCAGGCGATCACGGCGGTCCGGGTGCCGGGGGCCTGGTGCTGCTCCTCGGCGTACAGGGCGCGGGCCATGCCGGCCGGGGAGCGCAGCGGCTCGGCGGACTGGTCGAAGTGGCCGAGGTCGGCGTCCGAACCGGGGACGAGCACCGAGATGTGCTCGGCGTCGGCGAGGTCGCCCCAGACCTCGGTGACCAGGCCGCGGCCGCGCGGGTCGAAGGCCAGGATCTGCCGGTCGGGGGAGAGCAGGCGCTCGACGTCGTTGGCGCGGGAGACGGCCAGCGCGCGGGTGTCGGAGTCCAGCGTCCGGTCGGCGGCGCGGGCCCGGGCGGCGTCGCGCTCGTTCGCCAGGGCGATCCGGTTCGCGCGGTAGCGCAGGTCCAGCGGGGCGCCGTCGTAGTTGCCGACGACCAGCGGGTAGTCCTTGACCAGCCGGTCCAGCTCGGTGGGCGCGAGCGAGGCGAAGAAGGCCGCGGCGTCGGCCGGGCCGGTGGTGGCCGGGTCGGGGAGGGTGCGGCCGAAGGAGTGGTCCTGGATCCAGGCGGCGCTGCCGGCCGGTGGCGTGGAGATCGCCAACTGCTCGGAGGAGACCGCGGCGGCGGCGGCCGAGGCACCGGCGTCGGCGAGCACGGCACAACCCGCGAACGCGCCGATCAGTACCCGCTTCCAGCGTCGACGGTTGCGCACCGCACCAACTCCCTAGGGGCCCGTCACCGTTTCTCGGGCGGTGCCCGGAGGGTGCGAATGGACTGCTGACTTTCCTGGGAAAGCGTAGAGGTCACAGGAGGGTGACGGACCCGCCCAAACTGTGGGATGGATCACATGAACCGGGAGTGTCCTTCCGGCGTCCTTGTGTGGCCGTCCCGGCGGTGCTAAGCGGAGCGGCGGGTGTCGAATTCGCCCACCAGCCGCTTGGGGGCCGTCCGCCGCCAGGCCTCGGTGACCACGTCCCGCAGCTCCTCCGGGTCGACCCGGTCCAGCCGGACGCTCACCCAGCCGTGGCGTCCGACGTACCGGGCGAAGGAGAACACCCCGGGTTCGGCGGCGATCAGCTCGGCCTGGTCCTCCCGGGAGGCCTTGACGGTGACGCTGTCGCCCTCGGGGGAGCCCATCGCGAAGACCTTGCCGCGGACCCGCAGCGTCTCGATGCCCCAGGTCGGCTCCTGGGCGGCCTCCGGCAGGGCCAGGGCCATCGTGCGGAACTCGTCGAACGTCACCATGGCGGCAGGTTAGGGCAGGGCGCCGACGACGCGACCCGGCGGGCGCCGATGACGCGACCCGGCGGGCGCCGATGACGCGACCCGGCGGGCGCCGATGACGCGACCCGGCGGGCCCGGACGGCGCGGGGCGCGGACCGGATGGTCCGCGCCCCCGTCGTACCGTGGCCGCCGTCCGGCGTCACACCATGCCCAGCGCGTACGCCGCGAACAGCGCCGCCGCGGCCCCGGCCAGCGCCTTGCCGGCCCGGGAGAAGGACGTCCACGGCCCGTCGAAGCGCCGGGTGAACCAGCCGATCGCCACCAGGGCGGCCCCGAACAGCGGAAGCAGGGCCAGCCGGGCGGCCACCCAGCCGAGCGAGTCCGGCGCGGTGGTCAGCCCGGGGACGGCGCCGAGGCCGGCCGCGCCGGGCACCGCCACCGCGAGCATCGCGCTCTGGTGCCAGCAGAAGATCGTCATCGCCGACAGGTTGACCACCACCACCGGCAGCCACAGCAGCGGACGGCGGGTCAGCAGCCGGCCCAGCCGCTCCCGCAGCAGCACCGCGGCGCCGCACTGCACCGCCGCCAGGGCGAGCACCAGCAGGGACGGCGGGTGCGAGTTGGTCCGCTCGACGCCCGGCACGCCGACCATGCTGGCCGGGTAGTGGAACACCGTCAGCAGCACCGCGAACAGCGCGCCGCCGCCCAGCAGCAGCACCCGGGCGGCCGGCCGGCCGAGCCGGCCCTGCGCCCACAGCACGCCCAGCTGGTAGCCGAACATCCAGCCCGGCAGCAGGTTCAGCAGCCCGACCCAGGAGGGCACCGCCTCGGCCCACGGGCCGTACCGCAGCAGGTCGACCGCCGCGACCGAGGCCGTCAGCAGCCCCGCCGACCAGAGGCCGAGCCGCCGCCCGAAGGCGACGCAGAGCGGGGTGAGCGCGGTCAGCGCCAGGTACACCCCGATGTACCAGAGCGGCTGCACCACCAGCGTCGCGCCGGTGCGCAGGGTGTCCGCGGGCACGCCGAGCCGGGGCAGCAGCGGGATCAGCAGCGCCCACACGGCCGTCACCCCGAGGACCGGGCGCAGCAGCCGGACCGTCCGGTTGCGCAGCCAGCTCCCGTACGTCAGGCCCTTCTCCCGGGACCGTTCCAGCGAGCGGACCGAGGAGTGGCCGCCGACCAGGAAGAACACCCCGAGCATCTGGAGCAGCCAGCTGGCCGGGGCGAAGAAGCCGAGCGAGGAGAGCGGGCTGGCGTTGTGCAGGGCGCCGTCGGGGGAGCGGGTGAGGCCGCCGAGCATCCAGTGGCCGATCGGGACGGACAGCAGGGCGAGGGCGCGCAGCCCGTCCAGGGCGCGGTCGCGGGTCGCGGGGGTCTGCGCGTCGACCTTCTCGGCGGCGCGGCGCAGGGCGGTGGCGGGGTGGGCCATGGCGGTGCTCCTTCCAGTGCGGGCTCGCGGGCCCGCTGACTGACGGGTCGACGGGTTTCAGCGGCCGAGGGCGACGGCGGCGTAGGCGGCGAGCGAGGCGGTGCCGGGGGCGAAGTAGCCGGTGTGGCCGTGCGATCCGGTGGCGGGCAGCGGGCGGGCGCCGAAGCCGGGGTCGGTCGGGTCGGTGCCGTGGCCGAGGCCGAGGAACCGCACGTTGGGCACGTCGCCGATCCAGTCCGAGCCGTTGCGGGCGGTCGCGTAGAGCGGGACGCCGGGGTCGAGGTCGGCGGCCGAGTCGACGCCCATGCCAGGCGAGCCGAGCACCACCAGGGCGGAGGCCCGGGCCGGGGTCGGTCGGGCGAGGCCGCAGACCACCGAGCCGTAGCTGTGGCAGAACACGGTGGGCGGGGCCTGCGGGGCGGTGCCGGCGGCGAGTCCGTCGAGCAGCCGGTCCAGGCGGGTGGCGCCGGCCCGGGCGAGGTCCTCGGTGGCGGCGTCGACGCCGACGCCGACCGGGGTGGTGTAGCCGGCCCAGGCGATCACGGCGGTCCGTCCGCCGGTGGCCCGGTACAGCGCCCGGGCCATCCCGGCGGGGGTGCCGTACGGGTCGGTGGCGCGGTCGAAGGTGAGCAGGTCGACGTCCGAGCCGGGGACGATCACGGCGGTGCGCGCGGCGGTGGCGAGGTCGCCGTACACCTCGGCGACCTGGCCGCGGCCGCGCGGGTCGAAGGCGAGGATCTGCCGGTCGCCGTCGAGCAGGGTGCGGTAGCGCTCGGCGCGGGTCCGGGCGGCCTGGTGGTCCTGCGGGGTGAGCGCCGGGTCGGTGGCCCGGGCGAGCTCCCGGGTGCGTTCGGCGGTCAGGGCCAGGGTGTTGGCGCGGTACCGGAGCCGGACCGGGGCGCCGTCCAGGTTGCCGACCACCAGGGGGTGCCGGGCGGCCAGGGCGTCCTGCTGGGCCGGCGTCAACCCGGCGAAGAACGCGGCCACCCGGGCGGGCGTGGTGGTGGCCGGGTCGGGCAGCCGCAGGCCGAGCGCGGTGTCGGCGGTCCAGGCGGCGCTGTCGGGCGGCGGACCGGTGACGGCGGTCTGGGTGTCGGCGGTCCAGCCGCCCGCGCCGAGCACCGCCGCCAGGGCGATCGCGGTGGCGGCGATCGCCCGCCCGGTACGGAAGGTGCGCATGTCCGTGGTCCCCCTCGTCTGTGCGGCGGCCGGTCCCGGCTGCCGACTTCTGCTGTCGACGAGGAGGAAGGTAGGAATGCGACGGCCCCGCGGACGTCACACCGCGGGGCCAACTGCCGGGTGCTACCCGGGTATCACCGGTCCCTACTGACCGGGCGTCACCAGGCCGGACTCGTAGGCCAGGACGACGGCCTGGGCGCGGTCGCGCAGGTCGAGCTTGGCGAGGATGCGGCCGATGTGGGTCTTGACGGTCTGTTCGGCGAGCACCAGTTGCCCGGCGATCTCCTGGTTGGACAGGCCGCGGGCGATCAGCTCCAGCACCTCGGTCTCCCGCGGGGTCAGGCCGTTGAGCCGCAGCTTGGGGTCGCGGCGCCGGGCGGGCCGGTTGCGGGCGAAGTCGGCGATCAGCCGCCGGGTGACCGAGGGGGCGAGCAGTGCCTCGCCGGCCGCGACCACCCGGACCGCGGCGATCAGGTCGGCGGGCGGGGCGTCCTTGAGCAGGAAGCCGCTGGCCCCGGCGCGCAGCGCCTCGTAGACGTAGTCGTCCACGTCGAAGGTGGTCAGCATCAGCACCTTGGGCCGGTGGGCACCGGGGACTTCGGGGTCGAGCAGCCGCCGGGTGGCCTCCAGGCCGTCCATGACGGGCATCCGGACGTCCATCAGCACCACGTCCGGGTGGGTGCGGCCGGTGACCTCCAGGGACTGGGCGCCGTCCGCCGCGTCCCCCACCACGTCGATGTCGCTCTGGGCGTTGAGCAGCGCGGCGAAGCCGGCCCGCACCATGGCCTGGTCGTCGACGATGATCACGCGGATGGTCATGCGGTTGTCTCCTGGAGTGGGTCGAGCGGCAGGACGGCGGCCACCTTGAAGCCACCGTCCGGCAGCGGGCCGGTGTCCAGCCTGCCATCGAGCAGCCGCACGCGTTCGCGCATTCCGACCAGGCCCTGCCCGGTGCCCTCGACCGAGGCCTCCAGCGACTCGGTGCGCTGCGGCGGGGGCGCGTTGACCACGGTGAGCCGCAGTTCCGGGCCGTCCGCCGAGAGCGACACCCAGGTGCGGGCGCCGGGGGCGTGCCGGACCACGTTGGCCAGCGCCTCCTGGACGATCCGGTAGGCGGAGAGCGCGACGGCCTGCGGCACCCGGTCGGCCAGCCCGTCGCCGACGGTCAGTTCGGCGGGCACCCCGGCCCGGCCCACCGTCTCGACCAGTTGGGCGAGTTGGCCGACGCCCGGCTGCGGGGCCTTCTCGCCGCCGGTCTCCTCGCTGCGCAGTACGCCGAGCAGTCGGCGCATCTCGGCCAGCGACTCGCGCGCGGTGCCGGCGATCGCGCCGAACTCCTCGGCGGCGTCGGCCGGGACGTCCGGGATCCGGTACGGCGCGCTGGCGGCCTGCACCGCGATCACCGACATGTGGTGGGCCACCACGTCGTGCAACTCCCGTGCGATCCGGGCGCGTTCCTCCAGCAGGGTGCGCCGTTCGCGCTCCACCTCGCTGATCTGCTCCTGCTCGGTGAGCAGTCGGCGGGCCACCGCGCGGTCCCGCACGGCCCAGCCGAGCAGCAGGACGGCGCCGCTGAGCGCGATCAGCAGCACGGTGGTGCCGTCGCCGGCCCGGGGCAGGCCGAGCGTGGTGGTGAGCACGGTGAGCAGGAAGGTGGCGATCCAGACCGAGACCAGGGTGGCCGCCCGTTCGCGCAGGCCGAGGGCGAGCAGCAGGAAGAGGTAGGCCAGGATCATCGGCGCCGTCCACGGCCAACTGCCCGTCAGCTGGTGGTGGTGGGCGGTGACGACGGCGGTGGTGGTCAGGGTGGCGGCGCTGATCCACCAGGCGGCCAGCGGCCGGGTGATGGCGAGGAGCAGCGGGGCGGTCTGGGCGACGGTGAGCGCGGCGGCCACCGGCAGCACCAGGTCGTAGAACTCGACCAGGCAGACGATCCCGGTGGGGATCAGCGAGGCCTGGAGGATGACCGCGACGGCGTACGGGATCCGGCGCACCCAGCGTCGGCGGGAGGTGCCGAGCAGCGGGGTGTCGTCCTCGCCGGGGGTGGTGAGGTTGCTCCGCAGGAGGTGAAGTTGACGGACGGCGAACCTGCGGGCGGCGGCGGCGGAGAGCGTGTTCATCACGGGCCAGCCTAGGAGGGCGGGCCCGCGCCCGGCGTCGGACTGGAGCGCGAACTTCCGGGGGCTACCCCGGTACGGGGTGATACCCGGGTATGACGCGGGTGCCGTCGGAGGGCGTTGACGGAGGTGCCACGGCCGTCGGTGGCGTCCCGGCCGCGGGAGCCTTCCCGGCCGTCGGTGGCGTCACGCCCGCCAGTGGCCGGCCAGGGCCGGGCCGAGCTGGTCGAAGTGGCGCTCGATGACGGCGACCATGCCCTCGGGGCCGGCCGGTTCCTGCTCGGCGGTCCAGGACAGGTGGGCTGCGCGCAGCAGGCTGCCGAAGACGGCGGCGAGCACGACCGGGCGCAGGTCCCGGGTCGGGTCCAGCCCCTCGCGCGCGGCGAGCACCTGGACCACCAGCCGCTCCTGTTCGGTGACCCGGCGCAGGTGGGCGGCGAGCAGGGCGGGGGTCTCCTCGATGATCCGGAGCAGTTCGAGGGCGCTGCTGATCGAGCCGTGGCCGCCGGCCTGGGCGTTGCCGAGGTCGCGCCAGGCCTGGACGATCGAGGCGCGCAGGGCCTGGAGCGGGGGCTCCTCGGCCGGGCGCAGGCGCAGGCACTCGATGAAGTAGTCCTCGGCGTCGGCCATCACGGCGAGGGCGACCTCGTCCTTGTTGGCGAAGTAGCGGAAGAAGGTGCGCTGGGAGACGTCGACGGCGGAGGCGATCTCGTCGACGGTGGTGCGGGCGAAGCCCTGGCTGAGGAAGAGCATGTGGGCGGCCTGCACCAGGGCGTCCCGGGTCTGCTGCTTCTTGCGCTCCCGCAGGCCGGGGGCCCGGTCGGCGGCCGCGGGGGCGGGGTGGGGGGTGCGAGCGGCCATGGTGGGGCCTTCCGGGCGCGGGTGTGACGGGTGGGAGCACAACTTTAGCGGTCTGACAAATGTCAGTGCAGGTCAGAAGTCATTGTTTGCCGAATGTCAGCAGCTGTCATAATCTGCGGAAGTGGCGCTCGTCGGCCGGGCACTCGTGGGGACGGGTGGGCCGTCGCAGCGCCACCGCCACGTTCCGATGCCTGCCACGCCCCGGAGGGCCCAGATGAGTCAGTCCGTCGTCAAGAACTCCGCGGCGGGGGCACCGCCGCCGTCGGACCGGCCGGCCGGGGGAGGGCTCAAGGGACACCCCTGGCTGACCCTGCTGACCGTCGCGGTCGGCGTGATGATGGTCGCCCTGGACGGCACGATCGTCGCCATCGCCAACCCGGTGATCCAGGAGAAGCTGGGGGCCGCGCCCTCGGAGATCCAGTGGGTCACCAGCGGCTACCTGCTGGCCCTCGCGGTCTTCCTGATCACCGCGGGCAAGATCGGCGACCGCTTCGGCCACAAGAGCACCTTCCTGGTCGGCGCGGTCGGCTTCGCCGCCACCTCGGCCGCGATCGGCTTCGCGGGCAACATCCAGACCGTGATCGCCTTCCGCGTCCTCCAGGGCCTGTTCGGCGCGCTGCTCCAGCCGGCCGCGCTCGGCCTGCTGCGCGGGGCCTTCCCGGCCGAGCGGCTGAACATGGCGATCGGCATCTGGGGCGGGGTGATCGGCGCCTCCACCGCGGCCGGCCCGATCGTCGGCGGCCTGCTGGTCGAGCACGTCAACTGGGAGTCGGTGTTCTTCATCAACATCCCGGTCGGCCTGATCGCGGTCGCCCTCGGCCTGTGGATCCTCAAGGACGTCCGGGCCGAGAACGCTGCCCGGTCCTTCGACGTGCCGGGCATCGCGCTGCTCTCGGTCGGGATGTTCGCGCTGGTCTTCGGCATCATCAAGGCCCCCGAGTGGGGCTGGGGCGACGCCCGGACGCTGCTGCTGCTGGGCGGCGCAGTGCTGCTGATGGTGCTCTTCGCGCTCTGGCAGAACCGGGCCGCGGAGCCGCTGATCCCGCTCAGCCTGTTCCGCTCGGTGCCGCTGTCGGCGGGCGTGCTGCTGATGGTGCTGATGGCCTTCGCGTTCTTCGGCGCGATCTTCTTCGTGACCTTCTACCTCCAGAACGTGCACGGGATGAAGCCGGTCGACGCCGGCGTCCACCTGCTGCCGATGACCGGCATGATGATCGTCGGCTCGCCGCTGGCGGGCATCGCGATCGGCAAGCTCGGCCCGCGCATCCCGATCATGGCCGGAATGCTGATCACCACCGCCGCGATGTTCGGCATGTCCACCCTGGACACCGGCTCCGGCACCGGCGTGATGTCGCTCTGGTTCGTCCTGATGGGCCTCGGCATCAGCCCGGTCATCGTCGGCGCCACCGAGGTCATCGTCGGCAACGCCCCGATGGAGCTGTCCGGTGTGGCGGGCGGTCTCCAGCAGGCCGCGATGCAGGTCGGCGGCAGCCTGGGCACCGCCGTGCTGGGCGCCCTGATGGCCGCCAAGGTCGGTGACGTGCTGCCCGGCAACTGGGCGAAGGCCGGTCTGCCGCCGGTTCCCGCGGACCAGGCGGACGGCCTCAAGCAGGCCGCCCAGCTGGGCATCGCCCCGCCGGCCCCGCCCGGCACCCCGCAGCAGGCCGTGGACGCGATGGCCGGCGCGGTGCACCAGTCCTTCGTCAGCGGCATGTCGCTGGCCTTCGCGGTGGCCGCCGTGGTGGCCTTCGTGGCCGCCCTGCTGGCCCTGCTGACCCGCCGCGGCGAGACCGACGCGGGCCCGGCCGTGCACATCTGACCGGCACCCGCGCCACGACGGCCCCGGACTCCCCACGGAGTCCGGGGCCGTCGTGCGGTTCGGGCCCGGGTGGGCGCCACCGACGGGGCCGTCGTGCCGGTCAGGCCCGGGTGAGGGCCACCAGCGGGACCGTCCGGGCGTCGGTGCGGAACTCCGCGAACTGCGGCTGGGCGGCGATCTGCCGGGCCCAGAGCGCGTCGTGCTCGGCCGGGTCGACCGGGGTGGCCACGGCCGGGTAGCGCTCGCCGCCGACCTCGACGGTGACCTCCGGGTGGGCGACCAGGTTGCGGTACCAGAGCGGGTCGGTGGCGCTGCCGCCGTTGGAGGCGAAGACCACCAGCCGTGCGCCGTCCCGGAGGTGGACCAGCGGGGTGGTGCGCGGCTCGCCGCTGCGGGCGCCGAGCACGGTCAGCAGCAGCAGCGGCAGGCCGCTGAGCCCGCCGCCCACCACCCCCGCGCGGGCGCGGAACTCGGCGATCACCTCACGGTTGAACTCGCCCGCGCCGTCGGCGGGTTCGGGGTGCGGCCCGGTGCTCTGGTTCGTCATGCGCCGAGGGTAGGACCTGACACCGGTGTGAGGGTCAACCCGCGGGCGCCCGGGGACCGGTGCGACACCGAAGGGACCGGTGCGACACCGAAGGGGCCGGTACGACGCCGAAGGGGCCGGACCCCCGTACGGAGGTCCGGCCCCTTCGGTCACTGGCGGGTGATCAGGCGTCGCCGCCGGCGGCGCCCGGGTCGGCCGCCGTCACGTCCAGCAGCTGGTAGCGGTCGATCGCGTCCTTCAGCGCCGAGCGGTCGATCTTGCCCTGCTTGGCGAGCTCGGTGAGCACGCCGAGGACGACCGACTGCGCGTCGATGTGGAAGAAGCGACGGGCCGCGCCACGGGTGTCGGCGAAGCCGAAGCCGTCGGCGCCCAGCGACTGGTACTGACCGGGCACCCAGCGGGCGATCTGGTCCGGAACGGCGCGCATCCAGTCGGACACGGCGACGAACGGGCCCTCGGCGCCCTGGAGCTTCCGGGTGACGTACGGCACCCGCTGCTGCTCCTCGGGGTGCAGCAGGTTGAACTCCTCGGTCTCCACCGCGTCGCGGCGCAGCTCGTTCCAGGAGGTCGCGGACCAGACGTCGGCCTTGACGTTCCACTCCTCGGCGAGGATGCGCTGGGCCTCCAGGGCCCACGGCACGGCCACGCCGGAGGCGAGGATCTGGGCCGGGATCTGGCCGGCGGTGCCCGGGGCGTACCGGTGCAGACCCTTGAGGATGCCCTCGACGTCCACGTTCTCCGGCTCGGCCGGCATCTTGATCGGCTCGTTGTAGACGGTCATGTAGTAGAACACGTCCTCGCCGTTCGGGTGCTCGGCCGTGGAGCCGTACATCCGACGGAGACCGTCCTGGACGATGTGCGCGATCTCGAAGCCGTACGCCGGGTCGTACGCGACGACGCCGGGGTTGGTCGAGGCCAGCAGGTGCGAGTGGCCGTCGGCGTGCTGCAGGCCCTCACCGGTCAGCGTGGTGCGGCCGGCGGTGGCGCCGATCACGAAGCCGCGGGCCAGCTGGTCGGCCATCTGCCAGAACTGGTCGCCGGTGCGTTGGAACCCGAACATCGAGTAGAAGACGTAGACCGGGATCAGCGGCTCGCCGTGGGTCGCGTAGGACGAGCCCGCGGCGATCAGCGAGGCGGTGCAGCCGGCCTCGGAGATGCCGTCGTGCAGCATCTGGCCGGTCGGCGACTCCTTGTAGGCCAGCAGCAGGTCGCGGTCGACCGACTCGTAGGTCTGGCCCAGCGGGTTGTAGATCTTCGCCGACGGGAACAGCGAGTCCATGCCGAAGGTGCGGTACTCGTCCGGCGCGATCGGCACGAAGCGGTTGCCGATGCCCTTGTCCCGCATCAGGTCCTTGAGCACCCGGACGAACGCCATGGTGGTGGCGATGGTCTGGTTGCCGGAGCCCTTCTTGACCGCCTTGTACGCGTCGTCGCCGGGCAGCACCAGCGGGCGCGGGCGCACCTTGCGGGTGGGCACGTAGCCGCCGAGCTCCCGGCGGCGGTCGTGCATGTACTGGATCTCCTCCGAGTCACGACCCGGGTGGTAGTAGGGCGGGTAGCCCTCGTCCAGCTGCTTGTCGGTGATCGGCAGGTGCAGCCGGTCGCGGAAGCGCTTCAGGTCCTCGACCGTCAGCTTCTTCATCTGGTGGGTGGCGTTGCGGCCCTCGAAGTTGGGGCCCAGCGTCCAGCCCTTGACCGTCTGCGCCAGGATGACCGTCGGCTGGCCCTTGTGCTCGCGGGCGGCCTTGAACGCGGCGTAGACCTTCTTGTGGTCGTGGCCGCCGCGACCCAGGTGCTGGATCTGCTGGTCGGTCATGTTCTCGACCATGGCGCGCAGGCGCAGGTCGCTGCCGAAGAAGTGCTCGCGGATGTAGTCACCGGTCTCGGTGGCGTACGTCTGGAACTGGCCGTCCGGCGTGGTGTTCATCTTGTTCACCAGGACGCCGTCGCGGTCCTGCGCGAGCAGCGGGTCCCAGCTGCGGTCCCAGATGAGCTTGATCACGTTCCAGCCGGCGCCCCGGAACTGGGACTCCAGCTCCTGGATGATCTTGCCGTTGCCGCGGACCGGGCCGTCCAGGCGCTGCAGGTTGCAGTTGACCACGAAGGTCAGGTTGTCCAGGCCCTCGCGGGCGGCCAGCGACAGCTGGCCGAGCGACTCGGGCTCGTCCATCTCGCCGTCGCCGAGGAAGGCGTACACCTGCGAGTCGGAGGTGTCCTTGATGCCCCGGTGCTCCAGGTACCGGTTCATCCGGGCCTGGTAGATCGCGCCGAGCGGGCCGAGGCCCATCGAGACGGTCGGGAACTCCCAGAAGTCCGGCATCAGCCGCGGGTGCGGGTAGCTGGACAGGCCGTACGGCGCCTTCGACTTCTCCTGGCGGAACGCGTCGAGCTGCTGCTCGGTCAGTCGGTCCAGCAGGAAGGCGCGGGCGTAGATGCCGGGGGAGGCGTGACCCTGGAAGAAGATCTGGTCACCGGACTCGCCCTCGGCGTCCTTGCCGCGGAAGAAGTAGTTGAAGCCGACGTCGTACAGCGACGCGGAGGAGGCGAAGGTGGCGATGTGGCCACCGACGCCGATGCCCGGGCGCTGCGCCCGGGAGACCATGACGGCCGCGTTCCAGCGGGTCGCGTTGAGGATCTTGCGCTCGATCTCCTCGTTGCCGGGGAAGAACGGCTCGTCCTTGGTCGCGATGGTGTTGACGTAGTCCGTGCTGCGCATCTCGGGCACGGCGACACGCTTCTCGCGGGCGCGCTCGATCAGCCGCAGCATCAGGTAACGGGCACGCTCACGCCCCCGCTCGTCGATGGCCGCATCGAGCGACTCCAGCCATTCCGCGGTCTCCTCGGGATCGAAGTCCGGGACCTGACTCGGAAGGCCGCCAATGATGATCGGGTTGCGATCGGATCCGGAAGCCACGCTGTTCCTTCACTGTCGGTCGAAACTGAGGTGTGTCGCGCCGCCTCCATCGTGCTACCGCGCTCGGAGATCCGTCATCTCTACCGATCGGTAACCGTTCCGCCTGGTGGGCGGAGCGGTCTGGTGGTGCGCGGTGCGGGCGTCTTCGTCCGCTCGCACACCCCCGGGTGTTACGAAAAGAGGTGGTCCGACCTGGTGTCCCGTCCGCCCGATGGCGGGCGGCCGGGGTGAGGGCCAACAGGAGACTCTACGCCCGCGTACGCGCGGACCCCGAATGCCGTTCGCATCTCGGGCACGCGTACGGCCTGTGGGCCGGGACCACCCGAAGCATCCTTGTCCCATGCAGAGAAGGGCAAATCGGTGTGATTCCCGACACGTCGGACGGCGTGTCCCGGTGCGACACGTCAACCTTTGGAGGGGATCGGGGGTCGGGTACTTGCGCGAACCGCCGCGCCCGTGTGGACTACGGCCACAGCCCCGGCATGGACGCCGGGCCGAATACTGGAGGTTATTCCCGTGAGCGCGACCGCGGACCCCGCGGACAAGTCCAACCCGGCGACCCGTCTCGGCTTCGAAGAGGGCCAGATCGTTCAGGAGCTCGGGTACGACGAAGACACTGACCAGGACCTCCGCGAGGGCATCGAGGAGCTCACCGGTACGGAACTCGTCGACGAGGACTACGACGACGTCGCGGACGCCGTCCTGCTGTGGCACCGCGACGACGACGGGGATCTCACCGACGCCCTCGTCGACGCCCTGGAGTACCTGGCAGAGGGCGGTCTGATCTGGCTGCTGACGCCCAAGACCGGTCGGGACGGCCACATCGAGGCCTCCGACATCGCGGACGCGTCCCGCACCGCCGGTCTCTCGCAGACCAGCTCGATCGCGGTGGCCAAGGACTGGGCGGCCACCCGCCTGGCGACCAAGTCCACGGCGAAGCAGCCCAAGCAGCGCTGAGCGGGCCCCTGAGCCCCGCACCGGGCCCCGCCGGAGTTCTCCCCTCCGGCGGGGCCCGGCGGCTTTCCCGGACCGGCCCGGGGCCCCCTGCCGGGGCCTGCGGGGGTGTGCCGAGCGGGTGCGACGCCCGGGTGGGCGACCGGACGCGCCGGTCCGGCTGAGCTGCAAAGTGTTCGCTCAGGGCGGAAGGAATCAGCCGCCCGGCGGACCGGGTCATCCGTTCGGCGCAACGCCCGTCAACGGATGCGAGGATGGCGCCAGCCGCGCCCCCCGCGCGGCCCGGTGGCCCCGCACTCCCGTGCCGCGCGCCCGCCGGAGGCGCGTCAGAAAGGCCCCGCCCATGGCCGTCGAGGTCGGCACCCAGGCTCCGGACTTCGAGCTCGGCACCCAGCACGGGGAGACGGTCCGGCTGGCCGACTTCCGCGGTGCCAAGCACGTCGTCCTGGTCTTCTACCCGTTCGCCTTCACCGGGGTGTGCACCGGCGAGCTGGGGGCGATCCAGCGCGAGCTGGCCGGGCTGCAGAACGACGACGTCCAGGTGCTCGGCGTCTCCTGCGACTCCCCGTTCTCCCAGCGGGTCTTCGCCGACCGGGAGGGCCTGGAGTTCCCGCTGCTGGCCGACTTCTGGCCGCACGGCGAGGTCACCCGGGCGTACGGCGTGCTGGACGCGGAGAAGGGCTGCCCGCTGCGCGGCACCTTCGTGATCGACAAGGCCGGCACGGTGCGCTGGAGCGTCGTCAACGGCCTCCCGGACGCCCGGGACGAGCAGGAGTACCTGAAGGTCCTCGCCGCCCTCTGAGGCCCGGCCCGGGCTCCGCGCGGCGCCCCGCCGGGCCGGCCGCGACCCTCCCGTCCCGCCCGTTCGACCGTGCGTACGGGAACCCGGCACTACGCTCGGGCCGTTGGCGGAGTGCGGCGTACGTCCGTTTTCGACGGGCGTCGCCCCGAACCGCACCACCGGGGGCACCGACCGTGCCTCCCGATTCTTGGAGGACACGTGGGAGTCAGCCTCAGCAAGGGCGGCAACGTCTCGCTCACCAAGGAGGCCCCCGGGCTCCAGGCCGTCATCGTCGGCCTGGGCTGGGACGTCCGGACCACCACCGGGACGGACTTCGACCTGGACGCCAGCGCGCTGCTCTGCAACGAGCAGGGCAAGGTCGGCTCGGACGGGAACTTCGTGTTCTTCAACAACCTGAAGAGCCCGGACGGCTCGGTCGAGCACACCGGTGACAACCGGACCGGCGAGGGCGAGGGCGACGACGAGGCGATCAAGGTCAACCTGGCCGCCGTCCCCGCCGACGTGCAGAAGATCGTCTTCCCGGTGTCGATCTACGACGCCGAGGGCTCGGGCCAGAACTTCGGCCAGGTGCGCAACGCGTTCATCCGGGTGGTGAACCAGGCGAACAACGTGGAGCTGGCGCGCTACGACCTCTCCGAGGACGCCTCCACCGAGACCGCGATGGTCTTCGGCGAGCTGTACCGCAACGGCGGCGAGTGGAAGTTCCGCGCCATCGGCCAGGGCTACGCCTCCGGCTTGCGCGGCATCGCCCAGGACTTCGGCGTCAACGTCTGAGCCCTCGTGCGGCGCGGTGGCGCTTGGGCGCTTGGGTGCTTCGGTGTTGCCGCGCTGACGCGGTGCAGCGCTGCCGCGCAAGGGAGTTGCGGGTGACCCCCGGGGCGGCCCCGGACCTTTCGAGGTCCGGGGCCGCCCCGGCTTCGTCGGGGCCCGGTGCGCTGCGAGGATGTGAGTTCAGGAAGTTCAGCCGGCCGAAGCGGGCCGGCCGGGGCCGCGGGGGACTAAACCTGTATGGCGCCCCGGGAGAAGCAAGGGAGGAAGAACACCATGGTGGTCACGCTCGCCAAGGGCGGGAACGTCTCGCTCACCAAGGCCGCGCCGAACCTGACGCAGGTCCGGATCGGCCTCGGCTGGTCCGCCCGTTCGACCACGGGCGCACCGTTCGACCTCGACGCGAGTGCCCTGATCTGTGGTGGTGGGCGGGTGCTCGGTGACGAGTACTTCGTCTTCTACAACAACCTCAAGAGCCCCGAGGGCTCGGTGGAGCACCAGGGCGACAACCTCGTGGGCGGCGACGACACGGGCGACGACGAGCTGGTCCTGGTCAACCTGGAGCTGGTCCCGGCCCAGGCGGACAAGGTGGTGTTCGCGGTCTCGATCTACGAGGCCGAGGCCCGGCTGCAGAACTTCGGGCAGGTGCGCAACGCCTACATCCGGGTCGTCAACTCCGTCGACGGCCAGGAGATCGCGCGCTACGACCTGTCGGAGGACGCCTCCGCCGAGACCGCGATGATCTTCGGCGAGCTGTACCGGTACGCGGGCGAGTGGAAGTTCCGCGCGGTGGGCCAGGGCTACGCCTCCGGCCTGCGCGGAATCGCGCTCGACTTCGGCGTCAACGTACAGTAAGGGTGCAAATCGGATATATCGCACGCGACCATCGATCAACGATCAGATGATCAACGATCAAACGATCATGAGAATAGAGGGCAGTGCGGGGGTGACCTGACCGGGCCCGGCCCGGTCAGGCGTCTCGGGACCAGGCCGACCCCGGCACGGCCAGAACCCGAAAGGTAGCCAACTCCCGTGTTCCTCCGCACATTCGGCTGGTCGTTCGCGATCACCGCACTGGGCCTGATCGCGGCCGGACTGCTCTGGGGAGCCCAAGGCTTCGGCATCGTGCTGATCCTCTCCATCCTGGAGATCTCCCTCTCCTTCGACAACGCGGTGGTCAACGCCACGGTGTTGAAGCGGATGAACCCGTACTGGCAGAAGATCTTCCTGACGGTCGGTGTGCTGATCGCCGTCTTCGGGATGCGCCTGGTCTTCCCGCTCCTGGTGGTCGGCCTCACCGCGAAGCTGAACCCGGCGACGGTGATCGACCTCGCGCTGCACTCCGACCGCACCCACGACGGCCTCACCTACGGCCAGTACCTGGAGGCGGCCAACCCGGCCATCGCGGCCTTCGGCGGCGTCTTCCTGTTGATGATCTTCCTCGACTTCGTGTTCGACGAGAAGGAGCACAACTGGCTGGGCTGGCTGGAGCGCCCGCTGGAGAAGGTCGGCAAGCTGGACGCCCTCTCCAGCGTCGTCGCGCTGGTCGCGCTGGTGCTGGCCTCGCGCTTCTTCGCGGCCGAGCACGCCGAAACCGTTCTGCTCGCCGGGGTGCTCGGCCTGATCACCTACCTCGCGGTCGGCGGCCTGTCCTCGATCTTCGAATCGGGTCTGGACGAGGAGGCCGAGCGCGAGGAGGAGGCCGAGAAGTCCGGCAAGTCGATCGTCCAGGTCGCCGGCAAGGCCGCGTTCTTCCTCTTCCTCTACCTGGAGGTGCTGGACGCGTCGTTCTCCTTCGACGGCGTGGTCGGCGCCTTCGCGGTCTCCAACGACATCTTCCAGATCACCCTGGGCCTCGGCATCGGCGCGATGTACATCCGCTCGCTGACCGTCTTCCTGGTCCGCAAGGGCACCCTGGACGACTACGTCTACCTGGAGCACGGCGCGCACTACGCGATCGGCGCGCTCGCGGTGATCCTGCTGGTCGGGATCAAGTACCACATCCCGGAGATCGTCACCGGCCTGATCGGGGTCGCCTTCATCGGGTTGGCGCTGGCCTCCTCGGTGCTGCGCAACCGGCGCGAGGGCGCCGACCCGGAGCGGGAACTGGTCGGCAGCGAACGGTAGTTCGTCGAGCGTACGAAGCGGCCGCCCCCGGGGTTCCGGGGGCGGCCGCTTCGTGTCCGCGCTGTTCCTGCGGTGGGGCTGTGGTGCGGTGCTGTGGTGCCCTGGTGGTGCGTGTGGTGGCGCCGGGGTCAGCCCAGCTGCTGCTCGATCGCGCGCAGCTTGCGCTCCAGCGAGTCCAGCTTCGGCATCGCCAGGGTGTCGTCGTCGGCCGTCAGGTCGATGGTCGAGCTGCGGTAGGACGACGAGGACGAGTAGGAGGACGACGAGGAGGCGGTCGACGAGCTGGGCGACGAGGTCGAGCCCGTCGTGGCGGAGGTCGAGGAGTAGGACGAACCGACGGCGGTCCGCGACCGGTAGCCGGAGTCCAGGGCGGCCGACCCCGAGGAGCCCGTCGAGGCGGACGAACCGTACGGGGCGGACGAGGTGTAGCGGTCCTGCGCGGTCGAGGCGGTGTGGTCGCTCTCGGCGGCTAGGGCAGGCTCCGTAGCGCTCGGGCCGTCTCCGGCCGCCGTGAGCGCGGGCACCTGACGCCCGCCGCGGGCCCGGGCGAGCATGCCGCCCTGGCGGGAGATGGCCTTCAGCTCGGCCCGCTCGCGGCGGTCGGCGGAACGGGCGCGCACCTTGGCGTCCATCTTCGCCTGGCGCTCCTCGCGCACCTCCTCGACCGCCTCGTCCAGGCTGCGGACGTTCTCCAGCAGCATCAGCGACCAGGCCGCGTAGGTCTCGCGCGGGGCGCGCAGCCAGCGGACGATGCGGATCTGCGGCAGCGGGCGCGGCACCAGGCCCTGCTCGCGCAGCGCGGCCTTGCGGGTCTGCTTCAGCGCCCGGTCGAACAGGATCGCGGCCGAGATCGACATGCCGGAGAAGAACTGCGGGGCGCCGGCGTGGCCGTCGCCGCGCGGGGCGTGCACCCAGTTGAACCAGGCCGAGGCGATCGCGAACACCCAGACCAGCAGCCGGGAGCCGAGCGCGGCGTCACCGTGGCTGGCCTCGCGGACGGCGAGCACCGAGCAGAACATCGCGGCGCCGTCCAGGCCGAACGGGACGAGGTACTCCCAACCCCCGGAGAGGCCCAGGTTCTCGATGCCGAAGCCCACCAGGCCGTGGAACGACAGCGCGGCCGCGACGCCGGCGCAGCAGAACAGCAGGGTGTACGAGGAGATGCCGTAGATCATCTCCTTGCGGCGGCGACGCTCCTCGCTGCGCTCCCAGGAGTCGCCGGCCTCGTCCTTCTTCGAGCTCTTGAATCGCAGCGTCGCCATCAGGATGGCGACGAACAGCAGGGCTGCGCCGCCGACGACGGTCCAGACCAGCTGTATGGAGGTCAGGTTCATTGCGGGTCGGGCCTCGGGTTTCCGCAGGGGACAGGTACTCGGTGCGACACAGGCGGTCAGGCCCCGCCGCGCGGGCACTGCCTGACGGTTCGTTCGTCACCGCACGGCGTGCCCACCGCGCCCGCGCGGGGGCGGACGGGACACCTGTGCGGCTAGACGATATCGCGTCCGAAGGGGCGGCATGTTACGGGAGGGCGGCTTCCTCGGGCCAATCGACCCGCCGGTTGGCGCCACGGGTGCGCGGGAGCCTCCCGGCGGGGTAGGGAAAGGGGAGGTCCGGCTATCCGCGGACCGGGGTGATGCCCGATCATGGACCGGCGGATCGTCAGATGGCCGGACCCGGTCGTCGGATCGCCGAATCGCCGCATCACCGATTCGTCGACGCGTCGAACCCCGGAACTCCGGGCGAAGGCAGGGGGAGAGGACGGGATGGTCTCGATCTGGGAGTACCTGCGCGGGGACAAGAGCTACACCTTCGACAACCCGGGCGCGCAGCACAAGGTCACGCTCACCAAGTCGGCGCCGCAGCACGCGATCACCGGCTCCGCCGCCACCACCGGCTACCTCTACGTCAACCTGCACTGGACCATGCGTCCGGGGAGCAGCCGGCCGAGCGGCGGGGACAGCGTCAAGCGGTTCTTCAGCCCGCGGATCTTCCGCCCGCTGGAGCCGGACTCGCCGGGGAGCAACGAGCAGGTGAACGTCGACCTCGACCTGGCCTGCATGTACGAACTCTCCGACGGCACCTGCGGCGTGGTGCAGCCGCTCGGTGAACTCTTCGGCGACCTGCGGGAACCGCCGTACATCAAGCTCAGCGGCGACGACCAGTACGGGGCGCCGTCCGGCGAGACGATGTACGTCAACCTGGAGAAGAAGGACAAGTTCAAGCGGCTGCTGATCTTCGTCTACATCTACGACGGCACCCCGGCCTTCGAGCAGACCCACGCGGTGATAACGATCGTGCCGCAGACCGGGCCGCGGATCGAGATCAAGCTGGACGAACGGGCCCGGGCGGCGCGCTCCTGCGCGGTGGTGCTGATCGAGAACGGCGGGGACAACCAGCTGACGGTGCGCCGCGAAGTGCGGTACGTCAACGGGTTCCAGGCGGACATCGACCGGCTGTACGGCTTCGGGATGCAGTGGCAGCGGGGGTACAAGGGGCAGCAGCCGGGGCGTTCGGACTGAGCCCCGGCGCGGGGTTCGGGGTTCGGCCCCGGCTCGGGGTTCGGACTCGGCCGGGGTTCCGTCGGCTCAGTGGGGCTGGAACTGCGGGCCCTGCGGGGGGAGCGCGAACTCCTCGCCGGGCGCGGCCGGCGCTGCCGTCGTCGGGGCCGGCGCGGGGGGCTGCGGCGGGACGGGCGGTTGCTGGCCGGTGCCGGGCTGCTGTTGCGGGTAGCCGTAGCCGCCGGGGTGGTGCGGCTGGGCCTGGGGTGCCTGAGGAGCCTGAGGCGCTTGGGGGTAGCCGTAGCCGGTGCCCGCCTGGGGGTGCGGCTGCGGTGGGTACGGCTGGTTGGGCTGGGGGTAGCCGTAACCGGTCGCGGGGGGTTGCTGTGGGTAGCCGTAACCGGTGCCGGGCTGGGACTGAGGCGGGGACTGGGGCTGGTGCTGCGGCTGGTGCTGCGGTGCCTGGGGGTAGCCGTAGCCGCCCGGGCGGTGGGTCGGCGGCGCGGGTGGGGCCTGCGGGGCCGGGGGAACGTTCGGGGGCACGGTGGGCGGGGCCACCGGCGGGGGAGGCGGGGTCGCCGGACCGTTCGCGGCGGTGGTGGACGCGGGGGACGCGGCGGTGGCCGCGGCGGCCGCGGCGGGTGCGGGCGTCGACGTCCGCGCCCGCGTCGACGCAGGGGGCCGGCCGTGCGGGACGGCCGGCGTGAGGGTGAAGGTGCCGGGCTCGGGCCGGGACTCGGCGTGCCGGTCGGGCCCGGGGGTGGCGCGCGGGTCGATCGCACCGGTGGTGGCGGCGGTGGTCGCGGGTGCCGGGGCGCCCGGGGCCGAAGGGGCGGCCGGATCCTCCGCCTCGTCGTCGACGGTGATGCCGAAGTCGGTGGCCAGGCCGATCAGTCCGGAGGTGTAGCCCTGGCCGATCGCCCGGAACTTCCAGGTCCCGTTGCGCCGGTAGAGCTCGCCCGCGACCAGGGCGGAGACGTTCTCGGCGTCGGCGATCGCGAACTCGGCCAGCGCGGACGCGCCTTCACCGGTCGAGGCGTCGAACAGCAGCAGTCGCAGCCCCGGGACGGCACGGAACGGCCCGCCCTCGGAGGAACCGGACAGCACCACCCGGTCCACCTCGGCGGGCAGCTTGGCGAGTTCGATCTCGACCGTGTCGATGATCTCGGCGCCGCCGGAGGTGTGCTGCTTGGGCAGGTGGCGCACCATCCCGGAGGGGTGCCGCGGCTGGTTGTAGAAGACGAAGTCGGCGTCCGAACGGACCTTGCCGTTGGCGCCGAGCAGCAGCGCGGACGCGTCCACGTCCGGCGCACCGGGCGTGGCGCTCCAGCGCAGCACGGCGCGGACCGCCGCCGCCGGCAGTGCGATGTTGGCGCCCTTGGCCATCACGTGCGTCATAGCCGACCATCCTGCCTGTTCGCCACCCCTTCGGACAACGTGACCGGGACCGTCGGTCCGGGGTCGGACTTTGCCAAGAATTGCGTCGGATCGAGGTTTGCGGCCGGGGTCCCCCCGATCGTCGGGCGGCCGGTGCGCGCCGGTCCGGCGTCCGCGGCGGCGTACCGGGAGGCGTACCCGATGGTCCGGCGGCCGCGCCGGATGTTCCGGGAGTTCAGTGCCCCGGCGCCGGAAACGGCCGGAAACCGTTCGTACGATGGGCGTTCGAAGAGGTCTCCGGGGCCGGCTCCGGGGCCGGTGGAAGGGGGTCCGTCCGCGGTGCGTCCGGGTGGGGCCGCGGGCCGGAGGCCGTCCACCCCGAGGAGGGCACCTTGCGCCATTTCGGCCACCTCGCCGACGACGTCCGGTCCCGGCTGTTCCTGGAGCAACCGCGGACGTTCACCGCGCGGAGCGCGCCCGCGGTGCTCGCCACCGCCCTCGGCGGCACCCTCTACAGCCCCGCCACCAGGCCCGCCCTGGCCGCCGACATCCGGAAGCAGGCGGCGCGGGGCGTGGTCTCGATGGTGCTCTGCCTGGAGGACGCGATCGCCGACCACGAGGTGGGCGCGGGTGAGCGGAACCTGGTCGAGCAGCTGACCGACCTGGTCAATGATTTCACCGATCCCACACACGATCATCCACTTCTCTTCATCAGAGTCCGGGCTGCCGAGCAGATCCTCGACCTGGTCGAGCGGCTCGGCCCGGCCGTCGGACTGCTCAGCGGCTTCGTGCTGCCCAAGTTCACCCCCTGCGGCGGCGGCGCCTACCTGGCCGCCCTCGCCGCCGCCGAGGCCGCCACCGGGCGGCGGCTGTTCGCCATGCCCGTCCTGGAGTCGCCCGAACTCGCCCACCTGGAGACCCGCCGGGAGCAGCTCTTCGGCATCGCCGAACTGCTCGCCGGTCATCGCGAGCGGGTGCTCGCCGTGCGGCTCGGCGTCACCGACCTCTGTTCCGCGTACGGGCTGCGGCGCTCGCCCGACCTCACCGCGTACGACGTGGCGCTGGTCGCGTCGGTGGTCGCGGACGTGGTCAACGTGCTCGGTCGGGCGGACGGCACCGGGTACACCGTGACTGGCCCGGTCTGGGAGTACTTCCCGGTGCAGGAGCGGATGTTCAAGCCCCAGCTGCGCCGCACCCCGTTCGCCGCCACCGCCGGAACCGACCGCGCCTCCGGGGAGGAGGTCCGCCGCCGGATCATCGAGCACGACCTGGACGGGCTCCTCCGGGAGCTCGAACTCGACCGTGCCAACGGCCTGTTGGGCAAGACCTGCATCCACCCCAGCCACGTCCCGGCGGTGCACGCGCTCTCCGTGGTCACCCACGAGGAGTACTGCGACGCCCGCGACATCCTCCGGCAGGAGCAGGACGGCGGCGGGGTGCTGCGCTCGGCGTACACCAACAAGATGAACGAGTCCCGGCCGCACCGCGCCTGGGCGGAGCGGGTGCTGCTGCGGGCGGAGGTCTTCGGAGTCGCCCGGGAGGACGTGAGCTTCGCGGAGCTGTTGTCGGCCTGTCTGTGCGGCTGACCCCTGACCGACCGAAGCGCGCGGCGGCCGACGGCCCTGCCCGCGTGAACCGACGAGCACCATCGAAGGCGGGACCAGTAGTGAACAGAGCAGACACGTCGGCTACTTCGTCCGGACGGCAGCGCACGTGGAACGGGCGCTGGGTCGCCGACCGGGCCGGGATAGCGCTCACCGGATCGGAGCGGCTGCCCGAACTCGTCGGGCTGGCCCTGCGCTCCGGCAACCCCCGGCGCGCCCACCTGCTGGTCTCCAGCGTGCTCGGCAAGCACGTTCCCCAGCGGCCCGCCGTGGTGCACGGCGCCGGTCTCGAACTCGGCCGCCGAGTGCGTGAGTTGCTCGGCCCGGAGGAAGCCGCGCGAGCCGTCGTGCTCGGCTACGCGGAGACCGCCACCGGTCTCGGCCACAGCGTCGCCGACGGTCTCGACGTGCCCTACCTGCACTCCACCCGCCGGGCCGTCCCCGGGGTGCCGCCGCTCGGCGGCTTCGAGGAGGAGCACTCGCACGCCACCGGGCACCTGCTGCTCCCCGCGGACCCCGAACTCCTCGCCGGTGACGGCCCGTTGGTGCTGGTGGACGACGAGCTCTCGACCGGCCGGACGGTCCTCAACACCATCCGCGAACTGCACGGCCGGCACCCGCGCGGCCACTACCTGGTGGTCACCCTGGTCGACCTGCGCTCGGCCGGGGACCGCCACCGGCTCGCCGCGGCGGCCGCCGAACTCGGCGCCCGGCTGGACGTGGTGGCCACCGCGAGCGGCGGCGTCGACCTGCCCGCGGACATCGTGGCGCGGGCCGAACGGCTGATCGCCTCGGTCCCCCCGGCCGCCCGGCCGCCGGAGACCGCCCCCGCCCCGCTGGTCCGGGTCGGGCTGGACTGGCCCGCTGGACTGCCGGACGGCGGCCGGCACGGCTTCACCGCCCGCGACCGCGAGCGGCTCGACGCCGCGCTGCCCGCGCTGGCCGGGCAGGTGGCGGACGCCCTGGGTGGGGTGGCGGCGGACGCTTCGGGAGAGGTGGCGGCGGATGTCGTGGGCGGGGTGTCGGCGGACGGCTCGGGCGGGGTGTCGGCGGATGTGGTGGGCGGGGTGGCGGCCGGGCCCGAGCGGGTGCTGGTGCTCGGCTTCGAGGAGCTGATGTACGCGCCGCTGCGACTGGCCGAGGCGCTCGCCCAGCGGCTCGGCGGTGACCGGGTCCGCTACTCCACCACCACCCGCTCGCCCGTCCTCGCCGTGGACGACCCCGGCTACGCCATCCGCACCCGGCTGGTCTTCCCGGCCCACGACGACCCGCAGGACGGCAGCCCGCGCGAGCGCTACGTCTACAACGTCGCCCCCGGCGCGGACGGGGCCCGCCGCTTCGACGCGGTGGTGCTGGTGGTGGACGACGTGGCCGACACCCCGGCGCTGCACCGGGGGGAGGACGCGCTACTGCGCCAACTGCGGCAGGTCACCGGGAGGGTGGTCCTCGCGGTGCTGCCCTCGCACCGGCCGGGGGCGCTCGGTGGCTCCGGTGTGTCTGATGCCTCTGACGCCTCTGATGCGTCTGGCACGGCTGGTGCGCTCGGTGCGCCCGCTGCCGCCGCCTCGCCCGCCCTGCCCGTTCCGCTGTACGGGCCGGCCTTCTCCTCGTACCGCCCGGAGGAGGTCACCTGGCTGCTCAAGGACCTCTCCGGGGTTCCGCTCGAAGCCCCCACCGAGGAACGCGAGGAAGCCGTCCAGAACGGCGGCGCCCACTACGCCGAGTCGCTGCCGGTCGAGTACACGCCCAGCCCCGAGTACCAGGAGCTGTTCCACCAGGCGCTGCGCGGCTCCGCCGACCGGATCGCGCGCGCCGTCGGCACCGTCGCCGAGACGCTGCTGCGCGAGCGCGGGCCCGGGCTGGTGCTCGCCTCGCTGGCCCGGGCCGGGACGCCGGTCGGCATCCTGGTCCGTCGCTGGCTGGCCTTCGCCCACGGCCTGGACGTGCCGCACTACGCGGTGTCGATCGTCCGTGGCCGGGGCATCGACCGGGTCGCCCTGCGCTACCTGGCGGCCCACCACCGGCCGTCCGACGTGGTGTTCGTGGACGGCTGGACCGGCAAGGGCGCGATCACCCGCGAACTCACCGCCGCGCTGGCCGGCACCGGCTTCGACCCGGACCTCGCGGTGCTCGCCGACCCGGGCCGCTGCGTCCGGACGTACGGCACCCGGGACGACTTCCTGATCCCCTCCGCCTGCCTCAACTCCACGGTGTCCGGGCTGGTTTCACGCACCGTGCTGCGCGCCGGACTGATCGGCCCCGACGACTTCCACGGGGCCAAGCACTATGCCGAACTGGCCGGCGGCGACGTCTCGGAGGCCTTCCTCGCCGCGGTGACCGCCCGGTTCGGGGAGGTCCGGGCCGGCGTGGTCGAGGACGCCGGACGGCTGGCCGCCGACCCGGACCGTACGCCCGACTGGGCCGGCTGGGCCGCCGTCGAGCGGATCAGCGCCGGGTACGGGATCGACGACGTCAACCTGGTCAAGCCCGGGGTCGGCGAGACCACCCGGGTGCTGCTGCGCCGGGTGCCCTGGCGGGTACTGGCCCGGCGCGGCGCCGGAGCCGAGCTCGACCACGTGCGCCTGCTCGCCGCGCAGCGCGGCGTCCCGGTCGAGGAGGTGGACGAACTGCCGTACAGCTGCGTGGGGTTGATCCACCCCCGGTACAGTCGGGGAGCGACCGGGGCGAGCGGGCGGGCCGTGCCGGCTGTTCGGCCGGTGCCTGCTCGGTCGGCTGTCCCGGCGGATGGTCGGCCGGCCGTCCCGGCGTCCGGTCGGCTGGATGTCCCGGCGTCCGGTCGGGCGACGGGGAGGGAGTCCTGATGGCCGGCGGTGTGCTGGTGGCGAGCGACCTCGACCGCACGCTCATCTACTCCGACCGGGCGCTGGCCCTGACCGGACCGGACCACCTGGCGCCGCGGCTGCTCTGCGTCGAGGTGCTGGGCGGGCGGCCGCTGTCCTTCCTGACCGAGCGGGCCGCCGAACTGCTCACCGAACTGGGCCGCCGGGCCCTCGTCACCCCCGCCACCACCCGGACCGTCGAGCAGTACCGGCGGGTCCGGCTGCCCGGCCCGCGGCCGGCGTACGCGATCTGCGCGAACGGCGGGCAGTTGCTGGTCGACGACGAACCCGACGGGGACTGGCGCCGCGAGATCACCGCGCGGATCGCCGCCGGCTCGGCGCCGCTGGAGGAGGTGGTGCACCGGCTCGCGCTGTCGGCCGACCCGGAGTGGACCCACAAGCGGCGGATCGCCGACGAGCGGTTCGTCTACCTGGTCGTCGAACGCGACCGGCTGCCCGGCGGGTGGCTGGCCGAGCTGACCGGCTGGTGCGTCGAACGCGGCTGGCGGGTCTCGCTGCAGGGCCGCAAGGTGTATGCCGTGCCGCAGCCGCTCAGCAAGAGCGCCGCACTCGCCGAGGTCGTCCGACGGAGCGGGGTCGGCACCGTCCTGGCGGCCGGGGACTCGCTGCTGGACGCCGACCTGCTGCTCGCCGCCGACGCCGGGTGGCGGCCCGGGCACGGCGAACTGGCCGACAGCGGGTGGACCGCCCCCGCCGTCACCGCCCTCCCGGAGGTGGGGGTGGCGGCGGGGGAGGAGATCGTCCGTCGGTTCCTGGCCGCCGTTCCGGCTCCGGCCGGCTAGCCGCAGCACCCGCCGCCGCAGCAGCCGCCCCCGCTCGGGGCCTGCTGCGGCGCGCCGCCGGCCGCGCCGGTGACGGCGACGGTGGACAGCAGCTTCACGGTGTCCGGGTGGCCCTGGGGGCAGACGGCGGGGTCGTTGGCCTGCGCCATCGGGCGGCGGAGCTCGAAGGTGGCGCCGCAGGAGCGGCAGCGGAAGTCGTAGCGTGGCATACCGGCAGGGTACCGACCGCCGGTCCCGTTCAGTGCTGCTGGCCGAGATCGCCGCGGATCATGCCGACCACCCGCGCCGCGGTCTCCCGCACCGCCGCCAGCTCGGTCAGGAAGTGCCAGTAGTCGGGGTGCCGACCGGCCGCCTGGAGGGTCGCCAGCGCGCGGTCCAGCCGGGCCACCGCCTCGTCCAGCGGCCCGGCGTGGCGCGGGTCCGGCGCACTGCGGCCCGCCATCGCGAGGCGCTGGGCGTCCCGTACGGCGAACCGGGTCCGCTCCACCTCCCGGTTCGGATCGTGCTGCACCTCGTTCAGCTGCCGCAGCCGGTCGTTCACGGCGAGCACCGAGCCGTCCGCGGTGTCCAGCAGCGCGCGGACCGTGCCGATCGCCGCCGTCGCGTCCGCCCAGCGCTGCTCGCTCCGGGCCCGGGCGGCGTCCGCGAGCTTGCGCTCGGCGGCCCGGCCGGTCTCCGAGACCTGCTCCGGCACCCGCTGGAGGTCCTGCCAGCAGGCGGTGCTGAACCGGCGGCGCAGCTCGCTCAGCGCCGGATCCACCGTCGCGGCCTTGGTCTCCAGCGCCTGGATCCGGGTCCGCAGGCTCGCCACCCGGCGGTCCAACTCACGGGCCCGCTCCGGCAGTTGGACGGCATCCGCAGTGATCGCCGCGGCCCGCCGCCGCACCTCCTCGGCACGGTGCAGGGTGGCGGCCACACCGTGCCGCGCCGGGCCCTCGTTCAACCGCCCCAGCTCGGGCGCCAGCTCGGCCAGCCGGGCCGCCAACTCGTCCGCCCGCAGCCCGGCCCCGCGCACCTCGTCCAGCGCGGTGGTGGCCTCCAGCAGCGCGCGCTTGGCCTGCTCGACGGCGGGGGTGACCCGCATCAGCTGCTGCTCGGCGTGCTGGAGGACGGGCTGGAGGCGGCGCAGGAAGTCGGACAGCTCGGCCCGGGCGGACCGGAGCTGGCCCTGCACCTCCGTGAGCCTCCGGCGGGCCTGCTCCGCGGAACCGGCGTCCAGGTCCTCCCGGTCCAGGTCGTGGGCGTCCAGCGCGGCCAGGTAGTTCACCGTGACCTGCTCCACCCGGCCGGAGATCGCCGGCAGCTCGGCCAGCGCCCGCTCCGCCGCCGCCCCCTCCTCGGCCGCCCGGACGGTCTCCACCGCGAGCTGCAGCTCCCGCTGCGTCTCGTCCAGCTCGTAGAACGCCTCCTGCGCCGCGGCCCGCGCCTCCCTGGCCCCGGCCCGCACCCCGTCCCCGGCACCCCGCCGACCCCACCAGCCCCCGCTGCCCGCCGACGCCAGCCCGACCGCCCCCAGCGCGCCCGCCAGCACCACCGGCAACACCAGCGCATCGCCCAGCGCACTCCCCGCCCGCCGCCGCCCCCGCCGCCCGCTCCCGCCGGCCACCGCCACTGCGCGCTCCCTGCTCCGACCCGCTGATCCGGCGCCCATTCTCCCCGATCCCCCCTCCCCACCGGCACCCCGACCCCACCAGCCCCCACCCCTTCCCCCCACCCCGGCCCCGCCCCGCACCACACCAGCCCCCGCGACCAGGTACCCTAGGCTCTCGTCGTGCGCCCGAGGGCCACGCCGGGGGCGCGTAGCTCAGTGGTAGAGCGCTGCTCTTACAAAGCAGATGTCGGCGGTTCGAAACCGTCCGCGCCCACAACAAACATGCAGGTCAGAGGGCCGTGGTGTCAGCTCGAAGGAGCTGGCACCACGGCCCAAAACACATTTAGAACACATCACGCCGCAGGGGCGTTCGCAGCTGCCTCCAGGGCAGCGACTTCGGCGGCGAGCTTGGCCGCCTTCTTCTGCGCCTTCTCGGCCTTCTTCTTCGCCAGCTTGAGCACCTTCGACCGCTGGGTCGAGCCGGTCCGACACCTCGTCCAGACGGTCCGGCCAGAGGTGACCGTACGTGTCCAGCGTCAGGGTCGCGGTCTTGTGGCCGAGCATGGTCTGGACCACCTTGACGTCGGCGCCGCTTGCGATTGCCAGGGAAGCCGCAGTGTGGCGCAGCTTGTGGAGCGTGATGCCGAGGGCTGCGAGGCCGGCGGACTCCAGGGCCTTTTTGAAACGTCGGCGCGTAAAATTGCCGACAATCAACGTCCCACCCTCGGGGGCAGTGAATAGAAGGTCGCCCGGTTTGCGGTCAGCCATCAAGAGTTCGAGTTCCTTGAGGAGAAACGCAGGTACCGGGACCGAGCGGCGTTCATGGTTCTTCGGGGTGTCGAGGTATAGCCCAGTCTTGTCTCGACTCCACGTTTCAGCAATCCGAACACGTCGGGTGGCGAGATTTACACGGCCTACCGTGATCGCGGTTGCCTCGCCCCAGCGAACCCCCGTGTAGGAAAGGAAGAGAATCAGGGTCCGGTACTCGCCGCAGGCGTCGGCCAGGTTTTCTACCTGCACATTGTCCAGATAGACGTGCTCTGGCGGGACATAGCGCGGGAGCGGGATTCCGATCGCCGGGTTGTAGGCGATCCGGCGGGCTCGCACTGCGTAATCCAGCACGCCCTTAAGGACGACGTGGATCTTTCGAATGGAACTGGCCGACAGAGCCTTTCCATTGGCCACGGAGTCAGCGAGGATATCGCCGAGCCACTTGGCGATGCCATCGAACTGAATCCTTGCAATCGATGTCGTCCCCCATTTGGGAAGAACGTAGGTGTCAAGCGCGATTCGGTACCTGGCGCGGGTTGAACGCTTCACATTGAGCTTGGAGGTGAACCATTCCTCGGCAATTTCCGCGAACTTCGTGCGGCCGGCCGATGGGTCTCGATAGGTTCCATTGCCAAGCTTTTCCTCCAGCTCAGTTCGAGTGACCTCGGCATCGACCTTGCGCTGGACGGTCTTCATGCGAGCCTGGCCGTCCGGGTCGTACCACCGAACGCGATACCTGCCAGGGGCCTTACGGCCGCTGGACTTCGCTTTTGCTACTGCCGACTTGAAGTCGGCATGGTTGACGCGGTCTTCTATCCATACGCGGGACATATATCACCTGGATCTGCCTTGCAGTCTTCATGGTCATCTTCATTCCTTCTTTCTGGCCGTTCGAATATGCGACCTGTGCCGCATTTCGGGTTTCATGGTTTATCCGTGATCCGCACGCGTCTCAATGACGACACTGTGCGGTAGAGGGAGCCAGAGCTTGGCGGTGTTGTGCCGGAGTTCAGGCCGGCCGGGGGATCGGTCGAACGCCGAGGGCGGGGTTGCTGGGCAAGTGCCCGTAGCGGACGGCGAGTTCCAGGGCGCGTTTGAGAGCGGCGAGGGCGCTATTGATCGCGGCGACGCTCGGCTGGCCGTCGGCGTGCAGGATTGACATGAGGCGCTCGACGTCTGCTCGGGTGATCGTGATGGCGATCCTGTTGCCAAGGCGAGGCAGCACGTGACGGTCGAGCGGCCTGCGGTTGGGGAACCGCGGTGCTCCCGGCTTGGCGGACCGTACCGGCAGGGACGACCAGCGATCGACCAGGTCGCCGAGTGTCAGCGGCGCCCGGCCGCGGGCGATATCGGCCCGCATGGCTGCCGCGAGTTGGGAGGTTGGCAAGCTCAGGCTGTGGGACGTGCCCGATGCGTCGCGCCAGCGGACGCGGTAGCGGGCTGGCGGGGTGCGGCCGACTGCACGAGCGTGCGACGGCCAACTGGTAGTCCGCGTGCCTACCGCGGTTCTCGATCCGAGGGTGGAGCATGATCTTCTGCCAATCGTTGATGAATGCATGCCATAAGGGTTCCTCTTCTCTGCCCGTACAGGTGCGGGACCGGCCGGTCGCGCAATCGGGTTCGTCGAATTGGCGCTGCGGCCGTGCCGAACGCCTGCTGGTGCTGGGGTCCTACTTCGAGCCGGAGTCGCCCGGGTCGAGCAGGGCGGTGATTTCATCCGGGCTTGCGCCCGACTGAACCGCAGCGTTGGTCTTCGCCAGGGTGGCCGCCATCTCCGAGTTGAAGGCTGCGGTCATCGCGGCGGCTCGGTCCTGGAGGACCGAGCTGGTGAGGTCGGCCAGGGCCTGTTGGCTGTCGCCAGCCGGCCTCCGTTGGATGGCGGTCGAGTAGAACTGCCTGGCGTCGCTCTGGGGCAAAGCCTTCTGCCCGGAGAACCACTCCATCAGCAACTCGCCGTCACTGACAGCCACTTCTGGGGTCAGCAAGACCGCCGTGCCAGGCGCGGCCTCTTCCGGAAGACCCAGCAGATGCATCGGAGAGATGTCCAACGCCACTGCGAGGGCCACGACGCTCCAGCGGCTCAGGCTTCGCCGTCCGGCGCGTCCCCGCGCTACTGCGCCGTCGTGGTCGGACGCGCCCCCGACACCGGGGGCCAGTCGCCCGTCCTCGGCCAGGCCTGCTCGACCGAGTCCCGCGAGGACGCCCTCGCCCACGCCGACGGCACCCGACGCTCCAGCGGACTGCGGGCACCGCTGCTCGTGCTGGAGCAGTACCGCGACACCAACTACCGTGACGGGGTCATCAACTCCCTCTACGGAACCGACGGCCCCTGCGGCAACGGCGTCACGTACACCAGGATCAACCCGGCCAATGTGGCGCTCCACGTGCCCTCGATGAAGGGGTACAACAACTGCAACAAGGCCGTCCTCACCGACCTTGCCGGCCTGCGCAAGAACATCGACCTGCCGGCGCCCACGCTGGGCCTCCTCTACAACGACATGACCGACATCGTCGACGTCTCCAACGGCTGAGCACCCGCCGGTTGAGCGGCCCGGCCCCGGGCCGGCCGCCCGACCCCACCGCCGCTCGCGCGGGAATCCCGCCCGGGTCCGCACCGGGGCCGGATCCGGCCGTACCGCCGCGGCAAGCCCGGCAAGTCGGGCCGGTGAGAACGGCGAACGTGGCCCCTGGCCAGGGCGGACACGTGCCCGGCCGTGAAGACCCGGACGCCGAACACGCACCGGGACGAGCAGGCCGGAGCGCAGCTGAGCGCACGCCCGAAGGCACGGCTGTACGGGCACAGCCCGGAGGGCGGACGGCGGCGGTGCCGGTACCCGGCCAGCGGGCGGCACCGGTTGTCCGCGGCGAGGTGATCGTGGGACGTAGCTACTGGCCGTGTTCTGGATGCGCCCGGGCCAGTCCGGCTCGAAAGATGGCACCTGGCACTGCGGGGGTGCCTGGACTGGAAACGGAGCATCGGCCACCGCCTCAGTCCCCTGCTGAGAGTCGCGCAACGCCTCTGCCCCTGTCCGTGGTGGACAGGGGCAGAGGCGTTGATGCAACGCGGTTGGTGGACCGGCTTACGTCACTCCCCGGCCTGTTCGATGACCAGCTCGATAGTGTCCCTGACGCGGCCCAGCAGCTCCAGGACGCCGGAATAGTCCGGGGCGGAAACCCACACGCCGATCGGAATGTTCAGGGTGTTGTCGGTGACCGGCACGTAATCGCCTGGTTCGTAGATCGACAGCACCTTGTCGACGCCTGGCATGTTCCGTACCTCGTCCAGGCCGCGGACTTCCTTGAGGATTCCGGCGGGGCCGTCGTTGCGGATGGCACTGGCACCGCAGGCCTGCCGGAAGCGGACCGGTGCCTGGAGACAGACCGGACGGATCCCTAGGTAACAATCGAGGGCCTGTTCGAAAGGATTCAGGTCGGTGTGCGCGAGCCACTGGTCCGTCATCGGCCCGCCGGGCAGACGCGCGCCCACCTCCATGAGATAGACGCCGTCGGGAGCGACCTTCACCTCGGTATGACTGGGACCCAGCCGTACTTCGAACGCGGTCAGGGCCTGGAACACGTAGTCAGCGGCGGCCTGCCAGTCGGGGTCGTCCTCGGGCAGCTTGGCCGACTCCCAGTACGGGAAGTCGTAGTCGCCGTCATCGGGCTGCCGGTACTCCCAGATGTCGACAACACGGTGTTCACCGTTGTGGCTGAAGCAGTTCACCGCGAGTTCGCGGCCCCGGATGTACTGCTCTACCAGCCACTGGTCCACCTCCCATCCGAACTGGTTCTTCGCGTGCATACCGGATGTCTGCGCCGCGTCCTTGGGAGTGCTCAGCAGGTAGGTGCCGTAGGAGCCGGCGCCCGTGGTGTGCTTGGCGATCGCCGGGAAGCCGATCTCCGCGGCGGCCTCGGCGATCCCGGCCGTGCTGTCGATGAGCATGAACCTGGGGATGCGCAGGCCCTCTTCCGCGGCGATCCGGCGCATCTCCGCCTTGTTGCGGCGCGCGGACGCCTTCGAGGTGCCGTTCCCTGGCAGCGACATCCGGTCCGCCAGCGTGTCGGCCAGGTGCACCGCGGAGTCCATGGCCGGAACCACACCGACGAGCTTCACATCGAGCTCGTCCAACTGGGCGAGGATCTCGTCGGCGTCGGCGGAGTAGATGCTGGCGTCGTCACCGTCCGCGTGGTCGGGCCAGTTCTCCGCGATGACATCCTTCGCGACGGTGTACACCGAGATCGCTCGGTAGCCCCGGTGACGTGCCTCAGCCTTGTAGTGGGCACCGGTACGTACAGGGTCCAGGAGCAGAACGGCTGGTGATGTATTGACAGGCATGGTCTGGGAGAACTCCTGTGGAGCAGAAGGGGGTGGGGCGACGGGGTCGGTTGGCGTCGCGCGAGGGGACGGTCAGAACACGCCCAGGATGTCCGCCGTGGCCGGCAGGACCCGCTCGCTCGCCATCATCCGCCTCGCCCATCCGGGCACGGCGTTGTGGGAGTAGAAGCGGCGCAACCACCGGTCCTGACCGTCGTAGCGTGGGGTGAAGGCAGACCGCCCGTGTGCCGCGATGTGGTTGTTGACGAGCAGGAGGTCCCCCGGTTTCAGAACGACTTCGACGCACACCGCCTCAAGGGCTGCGGCCAGCGCACCGAGCGCCTGCTCCGCCTCGCGGTCGACCGGATTGGTGTTGAACGAGTCGAAGCGGAAGAACTCGGTCCCGGGACTGCCGAATACGATCCGGTGCTCCGCCGTCGTCGGCGGCTCACCGAGTGTTCCCCTGGTGAACGAGGTCGGGAAGCGGCTCTTGAATCGCGGTTCCCGCAGTACGGCGGCCTCGGCCGCGGACAGGTGGGCCACCGCATGCCGCACCGAGGCGACCCGGGTCGCGATGCCGCTCTCGTGCCCCTCTCGCAGACTCAGTAGTCCCAGGAAGTCCGGCCGCAAGGGATGGTGAACGTTCTCGGTGTGGAAGTCGAACGCGACCGACCCGCTGTTCTCCATCCGGTGCTCCTCTCCCTGCACCGGGTGCACGTCGTGGAAGAGGTCACCGTTCTTCTCGTCGGCATAACCGATGAGAGTGCCCAGCTCGTCGGCCACCACGGTCAGCGTTCCGTTGGTCGGGTGTCCGACGAGCGCCCGTGTTCCGTACGCCAGCGGCGTATCGGGGAGGTCGCCTGTCAGCACCCCCTTGACGAGCAGGTACCCATGGCCCGACGTCCCCTCGCGGAAGTCCGCCAGCGCGCTGCGCAGTCGGCCGAGGGCGTCCGTGAGGAGCTCGGAGAGGTCGAAGGAGAGTGAGCGGTCCAACAGCGCTGCCGCCGTCTCCGACAGATTCCACAAGGCCTCGCTCTCGGCCTGCTCGAGGTGAATGATGGGCCGGTCCAATTGTCGTTCTTGTACGGCGAGTGCCACGCCTACTCCTTGGTCACGGGGAACACTGGAACTTGGGGGACGGGGGCTTGGCGGCCACGCGGTCCGGTTCGGTCGGTGACGCGGCACGGGACGGTGTCAGCATCCTGTTCCGCGTCCGGACCCGCCGGGCGAACTCCGTGTCCTCGGCCAGGAGGAGGCGATGAACTCGGCGTAGCGCGTGATGAGGGATTCCGGGCCACATGTGGTGAACCGTGTGATAGGCGTCGGCATGAGGGTGGAAGAGCAGCCGCTGGAGCCACCCGGTGTTCGATACCGTCGCGTCGAACACCGTCCGCGCGTCGGAGTACACGTGCTCGTCCGCTTCCGCCACCAGACGCAGCGGCGGAAGCAGCACGAAGTACGCGAAGAGCCAGACGCCGGTGGCGGTGGCGCCGGACCGCACGCCCATCAGGAGGGCGGCGGGCGCCCCCACGATTACGGTGCTCCACAGCATGGTCACGATCGGAGCGAGGGCGTTCGTCCGAAGCTCGCGCAGCCAGCCCAGTTGGTAGCGCAGCAACCGTCTGGCCACGCCGGCCGTGAACGCCCTGGACGAGGTCCTGGGCAGGGCCTCCAGCTCCAGCTCCTCATAGCGGTTCCGATCCGGGTCGCTCGTCGTGCCGAAACGTCCGTGGTGTAGCAGATGACTGGTGCGGTAGGTGCTGATGCGGCTGCCCGTGGGCGCTGCGGCGAGCAGATAGCCGACGACATCGTTCAGTCGCCGCCGGTGCCGGCTCCAGTTGAAATGCGAAGCGTCGTGGACGAGGTTCTCCAGCGCCCGCAGCTGGCGGGCGATGACGACGCCGGCGAGCGGGACCGGGACGATCGAGAAGAGCAGGTGATGTGTGATCAGCCAGGCCGAGGCCAAGGCTGCCGTTCCTGCGATGAAGTGGTCCAGCAGTGCACAGAGAATGGTGATCGAGGGCCGTGTGCGGTGGGCGTCCTTGATGTCCTGGCGAAGCCGCGAAGGGGCCGTGTACCCCTTCGCGTACGCCTTGTCAGCGGGTTGGTCCTTTTCTGACAGAAGCATGAACAATCCTTCGATGACAGTGAACGGGCACAACGCGGGCCGTTCTGTCAGCGGTGGCCGGATCAGGAGCCGTTCATCAGGCTCAGCAGCTCGGTCCGCTCGAAGCTGTTCGCACCGAAGACCCCCTGGAAGACGGCGGAGGTCATCCGCGCATCGGTCTTGATGCCGCGCATCGTCATGCAGAGGTGCTCGCCGCGGCCGATGACGGCCACGTCCGGCGACCCGGTGATTTCGGAGATCTCATCGGCTATGTCGGCGACGAGACGCTCCTGCACCTGCAGCTTGTGAGCGTGCTTGTGTGCGATCCGGGCGAACTTCGAGAGCCCCAGAAGGCTGTTGTGGGCGCGGTAGGCGACCTGGATGTCGCAGTTGAAAGGCAGCAGGTGGTGCTCGCACAGGGACCACACGCGCATGCCGGAGACCATCACGGTCTGGTTGCCGGCGACGCTGCTGAAGACCGTGTCGAGGCTGCCCGGATCGTACTGGGTGAACTCGCGCCACCACCGCGCGTAGCGCCGAGGAGTATCGAGCAGGCCCTCGCGGTCGGGGTCCTCGCCCAGCTCGATCAGCAGCTGGCGGGCAATGGCCTCCAGCGGGTCTGCCGTCTGCCCTTCCCGCTCCAGGACGGAGATGGCGGAGGTGTCGATGTCGATGCTCATTTAGATTCCCCTCTTGTCGCCCCAGGCGAGGACGTGCAGGCGGGTGGAGAGATTCCAGCCGCGTCGCACGACGTCGTCGGCGATCGAATTCAAATGCTGACTGATGTGTGCCACGTTCTTGCCCTCGGGCATGATCCACACCGGGGAGATGCCGAAGTTCTCTTCCAGGAAGGCGACTTCTTCGAGATCGACGGTGTTGCGGCAGACGAACTTGAACGCTACGTCAGGCGTCTGCGCCAGCTTTCGCAGAGCGGTCGGCACGATCCGCTTGGATTCCGGGTCGCCGGCGTGGGAGAGCTTCGGCGAGACGTTGAAGCGGATTCCCGACGTGATGATCTCGTCGTCCGGGACGACAGTCCCGTTGGTCTCGAACTCCACCATGACGCCGGCCTCGCGCAGCCCTTTCAGGAGCGGGCGCAGTCGGCGTTGCTGGTTCAGCGGCTCGCCGCCACTGATCACGATGAGCGGCGTGCCAAGCGCGAGGAGTTCGCTGAGAACCCCGTCGACATCTCGATTGTTCAGCTCTTTCCGGGGGTCGTACGCGATTCCCTCATCGCTCTCCCCTGTCCAGTCCCAGGTATATGGCGTATCGCACCAGCGGCAGGACAGGTTGCACCCGCCGAGTCGCAGGAAGACGCACTGGCGGCCGGCTGACGGCCCCTCGCCTTGGACCGTCGGACCGAAGATCTCGTTGACGACGATGCTCACGGCCGGTACTCGGCCCAGGTCTTGTCGGTTTCCGAGACTCGGACGCCCGTGAGCTCGGGGTAGCGCTCCGACCACTGCTCGAAGATCCAGACAGCCATGTTCTCGGCTGACGGGTTGCGGTCCTCGATGACGTCGTTGAGGTGCCGGTGGTCGAGGGTACGGTCCAGCCACCTCTTGAAGTCGGCCAGATCTCCGTAGTCCCGCACGAAGCCGGCCTCGGTCAGCTGCTCCGTCGCCGCGGACAGGGCAAGCTCGATCACGTAGTTGTGTCCGTGCAGACGAGCACACTGGTGGTCCGCCGGCAGGTGAGCAAGTCGGTGACTCGCCGAAAAATGGAATTCCTTCGTGATGCGAAGCATCATCTACTCCTTGAAGTAAACCGTGGGGTCCGTCGTTCCGGCCCGCTCGAACGCCTGGATTCGGTCAACGCACGCGGCGCAGGTTCCGCAGTGCACGTCGGTACCCTTGAAACAGCTCCAGGTCTCGGTCCAGTCGACGCCGAGCTTCTCTCCGAGCCGAATGACGTCGTGCTTGTGGAGATCGATGAACGGCGCCACGACCTCCAGGTGCTCCGGCGCATAGCCGGAGCAAGCCACCTTCTCCATCGCGTTGAACGCGGAGATGAATTCAGCCGAACAGTCGGGCGCAGTGGACGCATCACCCGCTAGCACGCCGATGGCGACCTGATCCGCCTTGACGGCGGCGGCCTTTCCATACGCGACGGACAGTAGAATCACATTTCGATTCGGCACTACGTTAACACTTCCAGGTGCCGTGTAGTGCTGATCCGGAACATTTACCTGCGAATCCGTCAGCGAATATCCGGGAAGCATGTTCGCGACGTTCGCGAGGTCGACGATCTCATGCTCGGCACCAAGGCGATCGGCTGCGATCCGCGCGTAATCGTGTTCCTTCCGGTGCCGCTGGCCGTAATCGATCGACAGTAGCTGAACCTCATGTCCCTCGGCATGCAGGTGATGGGCGAGTACGACGGAGTCGAGGCCGCCGGAGACGATAGCAATCACACGTGCCACGGTGATGACATCTTTCTGGAGGGGGAACTGGAATTGAATCGGGGCGCACCAAGTAGCCCCGCGATCGCCGGCATGAACGCGCACGGCAGGCGAACGGAGTGCTGGAAATCGCTGTGAGGAGAGGTGGATTCCGCGAGGACAGGGGAGAAGGGGCCGCCGGAGGCAATGCGCGTCGCAGCCATCCCGATCACTGTGTGACCCCTGGCTCCGGCCTGGCGGGTACGGACAGGCATGACTCGCGGCCGTGTCCGCGAGGCGATCACGTGCGTCAAGAGTCCGGCTGTGCCGTCGCTCGGCGACCTCATGGCATCGGACGCCTGCGGAATGACGGGCTAAGCCCGATGCCGGTGGCTTTGGTGGCTTCCAGGGAGAATTCTCGCGGTCAGCACCCTGTGGAGCCCGCTCAATTCAGTGGCATCAAAACTGAGCCAGCGGAATCCCGGCCAGGTGTACGAGCCGCACGGCGGACTCGACCGCATCGACACACTGTTCCGCTGTGTCGCCGGTGGTGATCACGTAGGCGTAGCGACCCCCTACGTGGTCACGAGGGGGCAGCCGGAGCCGCCGACCCGGCGCCACCATGGGCATGATCTCGCGCACTCCCGGCGGAAGCTCGTCGTCGACCGTCAGGGAGGTGACATCGAGGTCGTGCTCGGGGTACAGGAACTGAACGTGAGCCGCTCCGGACCGCGTGGGCGCCACGGTCGGCTCGACCCCGGCGACGAGGTCTGCGGCCACCATGCCGTAGTCGATCCCGGTGGCCAACTGGGCCACGTACGGGATGAGGTCCCCACCGAGACGGGCGTTGACCTCGACGACACGCGGGCCCGTCCGCGTCAGGCGCAGTTCCGTGTGGGTCACCAGGGTGTCGAGACCGAGCGCCGTGTGCGCCTCCTGCAGCACGCGTCGCACTGTCTTGTCGTCGAGGAGCGGGTCGGTCGCGCTGACCGTGTGGCCGACCTCCTCGAACTGCGGGGGAAAACCGAGGGACTTGCGCGCCACGAACAGCGGCGTCACACGGCTGCCCCTACACATGCTTTCGACGCTGATCTCGGGGCCGTCGAGGTACTCCTCGACCAGGACCCAGGCGTCGTCGCGCGGGACCTCGTTGAAATGCGCTTCCGAGGCCTCCTGGTAAGCAGCCTCCAGCGCATGGGGCCCGTCCGCCCGGACGACACCGACGCTGGCAGCGAGGGCGCGCGGCTTCAGCACGACCGGATAACCGATCTCCTGGGCTTCCTCCCGCGCCTGTTCCAGCGAGGCCACCGCCCGGGAGGCCGGCTGCGCCACTCCCGCGGCGGCCATTGCCTCACGTCCGAGGTGTTTGTCCCGGCAAGCACGAACGCCCTCGATGTTCGCGCCGGGAAGCTTCAGGGACTCGGCCACGAAGGCCGCCACCGGCACCCGGATCTCGTCGTAGCAGAGGACACCTGCGATCTGCGTGCTCTCGCCCAGTCGCGCTGCGGATTCCGCCGTGGCTCGCGGGTCGAGCGTGTCGACGACCGTATTCCCCTTGAGATACGGGGATTCCCACCCGGGCTCGTTCGGCGCGAACAGCCAGAGATCATAGCTGTTCGCGGCGGACTTCAAGATGTACTCGCGCCAAAGCTGCCCCCCGCTGCCGATCAGAAGAAGCAGCGGGCGATTCGCCCGGTTCTCCGTCCCGGTTCCTGCCACGTTTCCCCGTGACCCGTTGTGCCGCGCCACTGCGCTCCCCGTTCAATGTTCCGTGTGCAAAACCTTGCTTCACGCCCAACTCACTCTCCCCGGTTCGGTGCGCTACGTCCATGGCACTCAGGGGTCGGAACCCCGTCGGCAACAACCCGAGGGAGGGACTAAGCGGACATCGGCCGCGAAAGCGGTCGACGGCTGACGGCCGGCTCCCGTTCCTGCTCTTCCCCGGCCAGCAGGTCGCGCATGCGGTAGCCGGCTTGGAGGCGGTTGCGCGCCCCCAGCTCCTGCATCAGATCGGCGATATGCCTCTGGCAGGTCCGCAAGGACAGGCCGATCCGGGCGGCGATGTTCTTGTCGCTCTCCCCGTCCACCAGGAGGCGCATGATCGCCCACTTGACCTCGCAGGAGACATTGATGACCTGTCTCCTGCTGAGGTTCACCGGGAAGGGTTTGGCGACGCTCCAGGTCCGCTCGAAGGCGTCCACAAGCGCGGTGACGACGTCCTCGCTGCGGACGACGACGCCCCCTTGGAGAGCTCCCCGGAGAGGAACGACGGCAACCCGCCGATCGAAGACGAGCATGCCAGTGAAGCCGTTGGCCGTGGTTCGCGCTTCACCGCCGAGTGTCGACAGGTGCTCGACATGGGCGATCATCCCCTGATTGAACTGCGCAGCATGCTGATACAGTGCCCGCAGAATACTGTTTCGGCCGGACAGTTCCCCGGTGAACGAGGCGACGGTTTCCAGATATCCCTCCGGCCCGCTGGCACCCGGCTGAGAGGAGAGAATCTCACTCTCAGCCCGCATGCCAAACTCTCTGACCAGTGTCCTCAGCACGTCCGGATCGCGCACCACTTCGATCTGGCCGTCTCCCCGGCCCGGGGCTGCTCCTTCCGCGTCCAGGTAGACCGGCTGGAGTGCGCCGAAGTCGGCGCGTATTCTGTTCACCTGCTCCTGGATCACTGATATCTGACGCACCAACGGCCCGAGAAGCCCGAGCTGCGCGAAGTCCGGTGCCACCGCCACGAAGCATCGGCCGTCAGTGTGCGGATGCAGTAGCCGCAGATCCAACAGTTCGGAGAGCAAACGGCCCGCCTCGCGTCCGTCCATGCCGAGCTCAAGACTCACGTCCTCCGCAGACACCACACGATGACGGACCGCGAGAGCATAGACGCGCCGCATTTCCACGTTCAACTCGGTCTTGATATTCACCAGACCAGATCCGATCTCCATATTGCCTAGCCATTCTTTCGGCGCGGTCGCTGTGCAATGGCATGAGGCCAAATCCACGACCGGCAGGTGTCATTGGCGATCGATCACGAACTTGGCATCCGACTTGCCTGGTTGTCAAACACCAGCATCACGACCTCGCGCACGGTCACGCTGCCGCCTATCCAGCCGCTCCTCGTGACCAGGTCGCCCCTCATCGGGACGGCACGCCAAGTTCGGCTGCCGCGTGCCCGGGAAGTACCTCTTGTCCTACCTCGCGCAACTGGCGGTATCCCGCCAGCGCAGAACCCGAGCCCAATAGCAGGAGATGCGTCCACGGACGATCGCCGGGGGCGATGGAGGCAGTGCGCACCCACGTGCCTATGGGAGAGGCACGTGCCCAGGGGAAGGAGCCGGCCACCACGGACGAGCCGACGCAAAGCCCCAGGCAGATAGCGATATCGGCAAAGCCGTCCGCCCCGGACCGGGCTGGCAATTCGTGCTCCCGAACACCACTACTGCCATCGTGAAAGTGACTTCCATCCTGTTAAGCTCCTCGTCGCTCTGCACCAGACCTGGGGGTACGTCGGCCAGAGCTACTCCGGCCATGTCCTGCACGGGGCCGATAGGGAACTCCTCCTGCCGTCACGTGGCCGGCCTCGGAGAGTCTGCGAGCCCCATTCCAGCTGTTCTTCAATCCCTGCGAGGGGGAGCCTTGTTGCACACGCGTCGTTGTCCCGTCAGTTCCGTGCTCGTCCTTGGGGGTACGCGCCCCGAGCCGATCAGAGCTGCCAGGGAGGCCGGTCTGCGGATCGTCTACCTGGGTGCGGCGGAACGGACGCCCCGCGCCGTCCTCGATGGCGTCGACGAATCCGTGCTACTGGACCACCTCACACCGGAGGTTGTGGCCCAGGCCGCACGGGGCCTGCACCGTCGGAACCCCGTCGGCGTGGTCATCACCATGCTCGACCACCTCCTGGAGGTCGCGGCCGTCCTCAACGAGGAGTTCGGCCTTCCCGCCAACTCGGCCGACGCCGCACGGACCGCGAACGACAAGCACCGGATGCGCACCAAGGTCATCGCCTCCGCCTGCGCTCCCGTGGCACACAGCAGCGTCAGCGGCGCCGAAGACCTCAGTGCCTTCGGCCGTCGAAACGGCTACCCCTTCATACTCAAGCCGGTCGACGGCTCCGCGAGCCGAGGGATCACCCTCGTCGACGATGAGCAGGCCGTGGAAGCGGCGGCACTGGCGCTCGTGGACACTACTCGCTCGCAGGGATCCAGTTGGATCGCCGAAGAGTACCTGTGCGGCCCTGAGTTCAGCGTGGAGACCTTCAGCGCCGAAGGCAACCACCAGGTGCTCGCAGTCACCGAGAAGTTCAAGACCGGTAACTTTGTCGAGGTCGGCCATCTGGTTCCGGCCCGTGTCAATGCCGAGGACAGGGCCGTCATGGAGGCCGAGGTGAGGGCACTGCTCGACGCTGTCGGTCTCACCGAAGGGCTGGCGCACACCGAAGTCGTCCTGACCAGCCGAGGCCCACGTGTTATCGAGACCCACAGCCGACCGGGCGGGGACGGCATCGTCGAACTCGTACGGTTGGCAACGGGTCTGGACATGCAACAGCTGACCTTCGACTGGTTCGCCGGCAAGCCGGTCGACCTGCGACCCGTTCCAGCCCTCCGCGCAGCGGCAACGTGGTTCCTCATCCCGCGCCAGGGGACGGTCGCAACCGTCACCGGACTCGATGAAGCCCTTGAGATGCCTGGCGTGACGGAGGGCTATACGGCGTTCGGTCCGGGCGATGTCGTTCCTGAGCTGCACAGTTCGGATGACCGAGGCGGCGCGGTCATCGCCGTCGCCGATGACCCCGAGACCGCGCTGACGCGGGCGCAGACGGCCGCGGCCAGTATCGAGATTGCCGTTGTCCCCGCGGAAGCGGAGCCCGCTCCGTGATGAGCAAGGCCCCTGTTCTCGGCTACCGGCAGCTCTTCTCGGAACCCGGCATCTTCAGGTACGCGCTCGCGTCGGCCTTCGGGAAACTCCAGGCCGGCATGTTCTCGCTGGGCATCCTCTACGTGGTCGCCGACCAGCGGGGTTACAGCACTGGCGCATTCGTGGTGGCCGTGTCAGCACTCGGGGGGCTGTCCACACCGTTGAGGGGGCGACTTCTCGACCGTTACGCGTACGGTGTCGTGCTCTGGTCGACGTTGCTGATCCACACCGTCTTTCTGGCCGGCCTACTGATCAACGAGTACGTCCACGGCCCGTTCTGGGCCACGGTCGCCTCGGCTCTGCTGGGCAACCTCGCAGCTCCTCCCATCGGAGTGGTCACCCGCGTGATGTGGCGAACGGTGACCACCGAGGGCAGCCGCCCCGCGGCCCTGGCCTTCGACGCAGTCCTGGCTGACGTCGGCTTCATCCTCGGGCCCACCTTGGCCGCGCTGGCTTCCGTCACGCTCGCCCCGTGGGCTGGCCTGACGGCTGCTGTGGCCTTCACCGTGGTGGCAACCCTGCTGTTGCCCAGGCAGATTGGCGACGACATGCCGTCAGCCACGGGGGTTTCGCGCCACTGGGCCGGACCGCTCACCAGCTTGCGGTTGGTCCTCCTCCTAGGCGCGGCCCTCTGCTTCGCAACGGCCGTGAGCGTACTGGAGATCGCCCTTGCAACGCCAGGTGACGACAGCGGCTCGGCACTGTTCGGCGGCCTGCAACTAAGTGTCCTGTCCATCGGCAGCATCGTGGGCGGATTGCTGATCGGGGCAGCGACACCAGGACTGGCCGCGTGGCTGACCCAGTTGCCCCGACTGCTGCTGGGCCTTGCCCTTTTCGCGACCGCGCTCGTCATCGCTGCCGATGCAGGGTGGTTCGTCACTGTGCCGCTCTGCCTGATGACCGGTCTCGCCTTCGGCCCCTCCTTTGTCGCCATTTACGGCCGGTCTGGAGACCTTGCACCCCCGGGCACAGCCGCTGAGACCCAGGCCTGGGTCGGCACAGCCCTTCAGCTCGGCTCGGCCGCCGGCGCCGGTGCGGGCGGAGCGCTCCTGGGTGGCTGGGGTCCGGTCGGAGCCCTTGCTCTGGCTCCCGTCGCCGCGTTGCTGGGCTCGGCAAGCGCCTATGCGGGCGACCGCGTCCGGACGAGGGTGTCCGCGGCCCTGGCAGAGAACGCCTGAAGCAGGAGTCAGCAGTCAAACCGTGCCCTTCGGCGGCCGAGGAACGCGTGGGCCGGGACCGGGAGGACTTCGGGGCTGTAGCGGCAAACTGAGGCATCAAAACAGGAGAAGAATATGGTTGAGGGTTTCTCTCTGGACCCGGCGATCTCGCACGACTTTCCGGACTGCCAGGTGCGCTTCGTCACAGCCAAGGGTCTGCGAAACGGCGAAGAATGGGTGGCGACCGCGCAGGCGATCAGTAACCTACAGACCGAAGTGGCGGATGGACGACGAGCCCTCTACGGCGAAGAACACCCTTTCACCACCTCATGGTTCGAGGCCTATCGCAAGTTCGGGACGAATCCACGGCGCAGCCGCCCGAGCGTCAACGCGCTGGCACGCCGAATGGAGAAGTCCGGCACCCTGCCCCGGATCAATCCGGCCGTTGATACATACAACTTCGTGTCGGTTTTCTACGGGCTCCCGGCCGGTGCGTTCGACCTCGACCGGCTGGCTGGTCATGTACTGATCCGCTACGGCGCAGAAGGTGACCGGTTCGCCCCCATCGGCGCGCCCGACTCGCAGGAAGTACCGAAGCCCAGCGAGGTGGTCTATGCCCAGGGATCCCAGGTGCTCACCCGGCACTGGAACCACCGGGACGCCGATGCGACCAAGGTCACCGAAGAGTCGTCCAACGTCGTCTTCCTGCTTGAGCGGGTGGACCGCTCCGCCGTGGCCGACGTCCACATGTGTACGGCTCAGGAACTGCTGGCCGACCTCGTCCGCCCGCACGCGGACGAGGTCGTGCTCAACGTGATCGAGCCAGAGACCCCGGACACCACACTCGCCCCGAACGAACGCGCCTTTCCGCACCCAGGCATCAGGTGACTCCTTGCTCGCCGAGGAATGCCGGGGCGCATCTAGGAGTCGACGACGAGGCGGTTGTGTCAGGCGCCGGCCTCGTCGCCGCCCGACGCGAACAGGTGTGCGCTCGATGCCATCAGCTCAGCCAAGAGACTGTAGACGGTGGATCGGGATACTCGCAGAGCCAAGGCGACGGTCCGTGTGGCATTGCGAACAGTGAATACCCGTGCCTCATTCAGGCGTTCGACAACGGCTAGACGATCCTGGCGAGTCAGCCGCTCCACGCTGCGCCCTGTCTCACGGACGTAGCTACTGACCGTGTTGTGGATGCGCCCGGGCCAGTCCGGTTCGAAAGATGGCACCTGGCACTGCGGGTGCGGTGCGCCGAAGGCCGACAGGACAGCTACGGCCTGCTCCAACGGTGTGCGGTCGAGATTTATGCAGAGCACTGCCGACGGGTCATTCCGGGTATTCCTCAGAACCGCGCTGACCGAGGACAGTCGGCGGCCGTCCGAGCTCATCTCCATGCGTGGCCCGTACACGTCCTTTTTCGTCGAGACGAGATTTTCCAGCTGTCGTGGAGGGACAAGGTGCGCGGGGTCGTGAGAAGTTATCGGATTCCAGATCCCCAGAATCCGGCCGTTCCCCGTATCCCGTAGGACAACCTCGGCGTGCGGAGCGAGCAAGAGAGCTATGGCCCGACAAACTGGCCCCCACATGCGCGCGCGAGCGTCGGGAAATTCATTCGCATTCGTCACACGCCGACTTTATTGCCTTGTTTGATAAATCTGCAAGGACTTCCGGAGCGTTCCCGGAATCCGCTCACCTCCCCGAGTCCCCCGCCGTTCAGATCGGCCGCTGGCCGACACTCCCGCTTGAGGGCAGGTGGATGACTCGGTGCGCTACGGGCGATCTCGCGGACTGTGCAGACCGCGTGCTGCTTCTTGAAAGGAGATGGAGGCGGAAGTGTGCGGGCAACTCCTCTGGGCACCGTCGGTGGTCGCCGCGATGGAGGGAGGTGTTGCTGCTGTCCGTGGGCGTGTAGCGATGGCCAGACCTGATCGGCACTCGCGGGGGAGTCACGGCCTGCCAAGCTGGTGGGATGCCGAGTGGTCGAGCGGCACCGGCAGTCCGTGGCGGTCACGGGGCCGGCGAACCGCTGCGCAGCACGGAATTGGCACACATGAGGGCGAGAAGTGGGGCGAGGCTGGGAGAGCGACCGAGAGTGACTTTTGCAGGTCAGGCAGCCTGCCGGGCGCATTTGTGCAGGTCAGAGGCTTGCCCGGGGAAAACTTACAAAGCAGATGTCGGCGGTTCGAAACCGTCCGCGCCCACCAGCGCCAAAGGCCCGCAGCGATCGCGCTGCGGGCCTTTTGACTGCACTGACTGACATCAACCGCTGGTGTCAGCCGGTCTTGCGGCGCATCCCCCGCAAGCGGTCCATGGGCCCGAGTGCCCCGCGCCGGGGCTCCTCCGGGGCATCCGTGTGGACGTTCATGGTCACGGTGATCCGGGAGCGCCCCGGAACCCCCGTCACCACGGGTGTGGCGATGGAAAGGGCCCGGTCGGTGGCCTGGTGCCGGTCCGCCTCGTGGCCCCGTGGTTCCGTGGTCAGGCCCAGCGGCCCGCGGCGGCGGCCTCGGCGGCGAAGGTCTCGAAGGAGCGGGGCGGCCGGCCGAGGGCGCGTTCGACGCCGTCGGAGACGTCCGTGCCGTGGCCGTCGCGGATGTTCAGCAGCAGGCCGGTGAGGACGGCGGCGATCTCGGGGGGCGTGCCCTGGGCGACCAGGCCGGCCGTGAAGTCCTCGGCGGTGACGTCGAGGTGGCGGACCGTGCGGCCGGTGGCGGCGGTGATCACGTCGGCCGCCTCGGCGAGGGTGATCGCCCGGGGGCCGGTGAGCCGGTAGGTCCGGCCGCTGTGGCCGTCCTCGGTGAGGGCGGTGACGGCGACGTCGGCGATGTCCTCGGCGTCGATGAAGGGGATGCGGCCGTCGCCGGTGGGCAGGGCGAGGGTGCCGGAGCGGACGCCCTCCCGCCAGAAGGACTCGGTGAAGTTCTGGGCGAACCACTCGGGCTGCAGGACGGTCCAGTCGACGCCGCTCTCGCGCACGGCCCGTTCGGCGGCCTTGAGCGGGTGGCCGTCGTCGGCCCGGTCGACGCCGTGGGCGGAGAGCAGCACCAGGCGCTTCACTCCCGCGGCGACCGCCTCGGCGACCAGCCGCGGGGTGCGGGCCGGCCCGCCGGGCTCCAGGAGGTAGGCGGCGGTGACGCCGTCGAGCGCGGGCGCCCAGGTGGTGGGGTCGTCCAGGTCGAGGCGGACGTCGTCGCCGGTGCCGGAGGCGTTGCGGGAGGCGGTGCGGACCGGCAGGCCCCGGGCGGTGAGACGGCGGGCGATGCGGCGGCCGGTGGTGCCGGTGCCACCGAGGATGAGGATGTTCTTCGTCATGCCCTCCAGCCAACCCCGGTGGAACCGGATGATCCATGGGCGATCGTCGACGATCCCTTTGTCATCGTCTAGCGTGGGTGGCGTGGACGTTCTGAGTGACCTGCTGCACCGGGCCCGGGCCAGCAGTGCACTGGTCCGGCAGATGATCCAGCGCCCGCCGTGGTCGATGGCCTTCGCCGACGCCCCCGCGCTCACGGTCGTGGCCGCGCTCGGCGGTCTGGCGGCGGTCCGGCTCGACGACGACCCGCAGGCCCCGCCGGTACGACTGGCCGCCGGGGACATCGCGCTGATCAGCGGCACCCGCCGCTACACCATCGCCGACGACCCGGACACCCCGCCGCAGGTGGTGATCCGCAGTGCGGCCCCCTTCGACCGGGTGGGACCGTGCCGGCAGAGCCTGGCCCCCCGCACGTACGGCGACGGGCTGCCCGGCGCCACCACCCTGCTCCGCGGCGCCTACGAGCTGCGCGGCGACGTCGGCGAGCGCCTGCTCGCCATGCTCCCGCCGCTGGCCGTCGTACCGGCCGGCCCCCGCACCCGGGCCGCGCTGGACCTGCTCGCCGCCGAGACGACCCAGGAGGAACCCGGCCAGGACGCCGTCCTCAACCGGCTGCTGGACCTCGTCCTGGTGCTCGCCCTGCGCGCCTGGTGCGCCCGCCCGCAGGCCGCCGAACTCCGTTCCTGGTACGCGGCGTTGACCACTCCGGTGGTCGGCGAGGCGCTGCGCCTGCTGCACGAGGACCCGGCCCGCCGGTGGACGGTCGCCGAACTGGCCGCCCAGGTCGGCCAGTCCCGGGCCGCCTTCGCCGCCCGCTTCTCCGCCGCGGTCGGCGAGCCCCCGCTCACGTACCTGACCGGCTGGCGGATGGTCCTGGCGGCGGACCTGCTGCGCGACACCGAGGACACCGTCGCCGCCGTGGCCCGCTCGGTGGGCTACGCGGACGCCTTCGCCTTCAGCGTGGCGTTCAAACGGGCCCGCGGACTCAGCCCCTCGGACTGGCGGCGCCTCGACTGCTGAGCCCGTGGGGCGTGGTGTCCGTACCGGCCCCCGCTCGCCACCGGCCGGTCCCCCCGGCCCCGCGCGGGGAGCGGAGGCACTGGCGCAGGCACCGCCTTTCCCGGGGATCGATCGAGTACGACTGGTTATCCTCGGGGCGGTGCGCCGGGTCTGCGGCGCCGGGACGGGTACTGCGCGGTCGACCGGACCCGACGGAACAGCACGACAGGGGCGGGGCCGAGCGTGATACGGGTTGCGGTGGTGGACGACGAGGCGCTCGTCCGGTTGGGCTTCTCGCTCATCCTGAACGCCGCCGAGGACATCGAGGTGGTCGCCGCGGTCCCCGGCGGGCAGGCCCTGGCGGCCGTCGCCGCGCACGCACCGGACCTCGTGCTGCTGGACGTCCGGATGCCCGACATCGACGGCCTGACCCTCCTGCGCGAGCTGACGGACCTCCCCGAAGCGCCCGTGGTGGCGATGCTGACCACCTTCGACGCCGATGAGTACATCGCCCGGGCCCTCGGCCGGGGCGCGTGCGGCTACCTCCTCAAGGACACCGATCCGGACGACCTCGCCCCCCTCGTCCGCTCACTGGTCGGGGGCGCCGTGGTGCTGGCTCCGAGGATCATGCCCGCCGTGGTCGACGGCTACCTGCGCCACCACCGTGACCTGGGATCCGGCGCCGAGCGGGCCGCCGGACTCAGCGAGCGCGAGCGCGGCGTCCTGCTGCTCCTGGCGCAGGGACTGTCCAACACCGAGATCGGCCGGCGGTTGCACCTGAGCACGGGCACCGTCAAGGACCACGTCAGCGCGCTGCTGGCCAAACTCGGGGTCACCAACCGCGTCCAGGCCGCGCTCTGGGCGCAGCGGACCGGTCTGCTCGCCGCGGACGGGGCCCGGTGAGCGCGGCGGGCCGGGTCGCGGCCGATCGGGGTGCGGGCGGCCGGGGCGTGGGCGGCCAGGATGCCGTCGGCCGGAGTGCGGGCGCCGGCCGGGGCGCGGGCACCCGGGCGTGGTGGCGGGACGCGTGGCCGTTGTCGCCGTGGGCGGTGGACGTCCTGCTGGCGGCGGCCGCGCTGGTCGATGCCCTGGTGTGCGCCCGGCGGGTCCTTCCCGCGGGCGGGGGCTTCCCGCACACGGTGGTCCAGCTGGACCCGACGACAGTGGCCCTCGGCACGGCGGCCGCGCTCCTCCTGCTGCTGCGCAGACGGTGGCCGGTCCCGGTGCTCGCCGTCGTGCTCCCGGTGATGGTCGTCACGACGCACTACCACATGGTGGCCCTGCTGGTGGCCGTGTTCACGCTCGCCGAGCGCTCGTCGCGAGGGGCGCTGGTCGGCGCGGTGCTCTACGTGGGCGCGACCAATCTCTGCGCGTACTACCAGGTGTCCCAGCTTCCGCCGGACCTCCTGCACGGCCCGGCGTTCTCCGCCTACCGGCTGGAGGGGACGGCTTGTGTCGCCGGTGCGATGGCCGCGCTGGGGCGGCTGGTCAGCAGCCGCAGGGAGCTGGCCCGGAGGATGACGGAGCTCCGCGAGGCCCAGGAGCACGAGCGTGAGCTGCACGCGCAGGCCGTGCTGGCGCGCGAACGGGCCCAGCTGGCACGGGAGATGCACGACGTGGTCTCCCACCAGGTGAGCCTGATCGCCGTGCGGGCCGGTGCCCTCCAGGTCGGCGCCGACGGTGTCGACCGTGCCGATGGCGCCGACACCCGGGAGGCGGCCCGCACGATCCGCGAACTGAGCGTCACCACGCTGGACGAACTGCGGCACATGGTCACGCTGTTGAGGGCCTCCGGGAGCCGGGACGCCGAGATCGCCCCGCAGCCCACCGCCGCACAGCTCGCCGACCTGGTGGCGGGCAGCGGCCTGGACGCCCGGTTGGTGGGCGGGGTGCCCGAGGACGCCAGCGCGACCGTGCAGCGGGCCGTCTACCGGATCGTCCAGGAGTCCCTGACCAACGTGCGCAAGCACGCCCCCGGCGCGAGCGCGGTGGTCGAGGTCCGCCGGTCGGGGCCGGGACTGGAGGTGACGGTGACCAACACGCCCGCGACCAGGCCGGGACTGCTCCTGCCCGGCTCCCGCACCGGAATCATCGGCCTGCGGGAGCGGGCCGAGAACCTCGACGGCACCCTGACCAGCGGCCCCACCCCCGACCACGGCTACCGCGTCCACGCCGCACTGCCCGACCGCCGGCACTGAAGGCCCACGCTGGAACAGCACCCCCGCCGTGGGGGGAGCGCTGGCCGGCCCGACCGGTGATCGCCGGTCGGGTGGATGTCCCGGCGGTGGGCTCCCGCTTCAGGCCGGTCATCCGTGCCGGAGGGGGAACAGGGGCCCCGGTCGGGCCGCAGGCCGAGGGTGTGGTGGCGGGTGGCGGGTGGCGGGTGGCGGGTGGCGGGTGGCGGGTGGCGGGGCCGGGGGTGGCGGGTGAGGATCGGGGGGAGCGTACGGACCCCTGGGAGTGGTGGGCGCGGATGGCGGAGCAGGCGGGGGAGACCCGGGCGGAGTTGTCGGCGCGGCTGAACTGGCTGCGGGCGGCCGTGCTGGGGGCCAATGACGGCGTGGTGTCGACGGCCGGGATCGTGACCGGGGTGGCGGGTGCGGCGGGGTCGCGGACCGCGTTGCTCGCGGCGGGGGTGGCCGGACTGCTGGCCGGGGCGATGTCGATGGCGGTCGGCGAGTACGTCTCGGTCAGTACCCAACGGGACACCGAGCGGGCCGCGTTGGCGAAGGAGCAGCGGGAGCTGACCGAGGATCCGGAGGGGGAGCTCGACGAGTTGACCGATTACTACCGGGACAGCGGGCTGACCGACGGCCTTGCCCGTGAGGTGGCCTCGGCGTTGACCGAGCGGGACGCGCTGCTGGCCCACGCGCAGACCGAACTCGGCATCGATCCGGAGGCGTTGACCAACCCGTGGGAGGCCGCGCTGGCCAGTGCGGCCGCGTTCACGCTGGGCGCGCTGGTGCCGCTGCTGGCGGTGCTGCTGCCGCCGGAGTCCTCCCGGCTGTGGGTGACGGTGGTGGCGGTGGTGCTCGCGCTGGTCCTCTCGGGGTGGACGAGCGCCCGGCTGGGCGGGGCGGGGCCGGCGCGGGCGGTGGGGCGCAACGTGGTGGGCGGGCTGCTGGCGATGGCGGTGACGTACAGCGGGGGCGTACTGCTGGACCAGCTCAGGGGCTGAAGCGCGCGGATCCTTCGGGCGGGGCCCCGGATCGGCCCGGATCGGCCCCTTCGGGCGGGCCCGCTCGACAGGCGGGCGCCCGCACCCTGTGTTTGTGTGACTGCAAAACGCTTGGGAGAGGTGACCCGCCGTGACCATGCCCCCGTTCGGATCGAACGACCCGTTCTCCGACCTGCTCAGCCGGTTCTTCGGGATGAGCCCGCTGGCCTCCCCGCCCGCCGTGCAACGGGTGCCGATCGGGCGGCTGCTCAGCGAGTCCTCCCAGGAGTTGCTGGGGCTGGCCGCCCAGCGCGCGGCCGAGGACGGCAGCAGCGACCTGGACACCGCGCACCTGGCCTGGGCGGCCACCCGGGTGGAGCCCTCGCGGCGGATGCTGGAGCGCGCGGGCATCGACCCGGACCGGCTCTCCGGGGACTTGGAGCACGCGCTGCCCTCCGGCAATCCGGCGGCGCTGGACGGGCAGCCCGCGCTCACCCCCTCGGCCAAGCGCGCGCTGCTCGCCGCGCACGCCCGCTCGCAGGCGGTCGGCGCCTCGTACATCGGCCCGGAGCACATCCTCGGCGCTCTGCTGGAGCAGGAGCGCTCCGGCGCGGGGACGGCGCTGCGCAACGCGGCGCCCTCGCAGGAGGCGCTGAAGTCGGTGCTGGAGGGGCGCGGCACCGGCGGGGAGCGCAGCAGTACGGGGGCGCACCCGAGCGAGACGCCGACCCTGGACGAGTACGGGCAGGACCTCACCGAGGCGGCGCGCTCGGGCCGGCTGGACCCGGTGGTCGGGCGGGCCGAGGAGATCGAGCAGACCGTGGAGATCCTCTCCCGGCGGACCAAGAACAACCCGGTGCTGATCGGCGAGCCGGGCGTCGGCAAGACCGCGATCGTCGAGGGCCTGGCCCAGCGGATCGTCTCCGGGGACGTGCCGCAGAGCCTGCGGGACAAGCGGGTGGTCACCCTCGACCTGACCGCCCTGGTGGCCGGTTCCAAGTACCGCGGCGAGTTCGAGGAGCGGTTGAAGAACGTGATCGACGAGGTCACGGCGGCCGAGAAGAGCGTGATCCTCTTCCTGGACGAGCTGCACACCGTGGTCGGCGCGGGGGGCGGCGGCGAGGGCTCGATGGACGCCGGGAACATCCTCAAACCGGCCCTGGCCAGGGGCGAGTTGAGCGTGGTCGGCGCGACCACGCTGGACGAGTACCGCAAGCACGTGGAGAAGGACGCCGCGCTGGAGCGCCGGTTCCAGCCGGTGCTGGTGCCGGAGCCGAGCGTGGAGGAGACCGTCGAGATCCTCCGCGGGCTGCGCGACGCGTACGAGGCGCACCACCAGGTGCGGTTCAGCGACGAGGCGCTGGACGCCGCGGCGACGCTCTCGGACCGGTACGTCAGCGACCGCTTCCTGCCCGACAAGGCGATCGACCTGCTGGACCAGGCCGGCGCCCGGGTCCGGCTGCGCAGCCTCAGCGGGTCCACCGAGGCGACCTCGGTGCAGGACCGGATCACCAAGCTGAAGCGGGAGTTGGACGAGGCCGTCGCGGACGAGGAGTTCGTGCGGGCCGCCAACCTGAAGTCCGAACTGCGCCGGACCGAGGACGAGCTGGCGGCGACCGCCGAGTCCCGCGAGGAGATCGTCGACGTGACCGCCGACGACATCGCGCAGGTGCTGTCCTCCCGGACCGGCATCCCGGTCGCGGAGCTGAACGCGACCGAGAAGGAGCGGCTGCTCAAGCTGGAGGACCACCTCCACGAGAAGGTGATCGGCCAGGACGAGGCGGTCACCGCCGTCGCCCAGGCGGTGCGCCGCGGCCGGGCCGGGATGGGCGACCCGGACCGGCCGACCGGCTCCTTCCTCTTCCTCGGGCCGACCGGCGTCGGCAAGACCGAACTGGCCAAGGCCCTGGCCGCGCTGCTGTTCGGCGACCCGGACCGGATGATCCGCTTCGACATGAGCGAGTTCCAGGAGAAGCACACCGTCTCCCGGCTGGTCGGCTCCCCGCCCGGGTACGTCGGCTACGAGGAGGCGGGCCAGCTGACCGAGGCGGTGCGCCGCAAGCCGTACAGCGTGCTGCTCTTCGACGAGGTGGAGAAGGCCCACCCGGACGTCTTCAACCTGCTGCTCCAGGTGTTGGACGACGGACGGCTGACCGACTCCCAGGGGCGTACGGTCGACTTCCGCAACACCGTGGTGATCATGACCAGCAACATCGGCTCGCAGCGGATCCTGGACCACGCCGGCAACGTGGACGAGATCCGGGACGACCTCATGCGGGACCTCCGCCAGCAGTTCCGGCCGGAGTTCCTCAACCGGATCGACGAGGTGATCGTCTTCCACGCGCTCACCCGGAAGGACCTGCTCTCGGTGGTCGACCTGCTGCTGGAGCGCAGCCGGCGCCGGCTGCGGGCCCAGGACGTCCGGCTGGAGGTGACCGAGGCGGCCAAGGAGTACCTGGTCAACCGCGGCTACCAGCCGGAGTTCGGGGCCCGGCCGCTGCGCCGGACGATCCAGTCGGAGCTGGACAACCGGATCTCCAACCTGCTGCTGGACGGCACCGTGCGGGAAGGGGACACCCTGATCGCGGACGTCGGCGACGGCGAGCTGACCGTGACGCTGGCGCGGCCGGAGGCCTCCGCGACCTTCGCGGAGGCGGAGGAGAAGGCGCAGGCGGGCGCGGCTGCCGAGGGCTGAGTCGGTAGCCGGTAGCCGGTAGCCGGTGACTTGCGACCGGCGATGGGTCACCGGCGTCCGGCAACGGGCACCGGCATCCGGCGAAGGGTCACCGGTTCGGGCGTACTCCAGCGGGAGTACGCCCGAACGCCACTGGTGGAGGACGCGCGGGTGAGGTGGGCGGGTCTAGCCTTCCGGGCATGACGCCGCCCACCTCCCGACCGCCTGAGCCGTCCGGCCCGTGGTCCGAGCCCGAGCCTGAGCCTGAGCCCGGGCCCGAGCCCGGGCCCGAGCCTGAGCCCGGGCCCGAGTCCGGGCCCGGGCCGTCGGTTCCTCCGCCGGAGCCGTGGCGCCCGCCGTGGGCGTGGTCGGGCCGCTCGGGCCGCTCGGGCCTGCCCCTCGGGCTGGCGGCGGCGGTCGCGGTGGTCCAGGTGGTCGGTTCGGGGATCGCCGCCCGGCACCAGGGCGGCCGGGCCCCGCTGGACGTCATCGGGTACCTCCTCCTGCTGCTCGGCCCGGCCCTGCTGGCGCTGTTCCGGAGCCGTCCGGTCGCGGCGGTGGCGGGGACGTCGGTGGTCACCGCCGGATACCTGGCCGCCGGGTACCCGTACGGCCCGGTGTTCGTGAGCTGGGTGATCGCCTGCTGCTTCGCGATCGGCTGCGGGCACCGCCGGGCGGCCTGGACGGGGGTCGCCGGGGTGTACCTGGCGCACCTCCTGGTCACCTTCGCCCTGCCGGGGAGCTGGCAGCGCACCCCGCCCGCCGGGTTCGTCTGGCAGGCGGAACTCGGCCTGCTGGCCTGGCTGTTGCTGATGCTGGCGGTCGCCGAGCTGGTCCGCTTCCGGCGCGAGCGGATCGCTGCCCACCGGGCCTACCGGCAGCAGCTGGAACAGCGCCGGGCCGACGAGCAACGGCTCAAGATGGCACGGGAGTTGCACGACATCCTGGCCCACAGCCTGTCCCTGATCAACATCCAGGCCGGGGTCGCGCTGGCGCTGCTCGACCGCCGGCCCGAGGAGACCCGCACCGCGCTGGTCACCATCAAGTCGACCAGCAAGGAGGCGCTCGGCGAGGTCCGCCAGGTGCTGGCCACGCTGCGCGGGCCCGACGCGGCGCCACGCGGGCCGGCCCCCGGGCTGGGGCGGCTGGACGAACTCACCGAGCAGGCCGACCGGGTGGGCCTGGCGGTCGAGGTGCACGAGGACGGCGAGCGCCGCCCGCTGTCCGCCGCCGTCGACCTCACCGCCTTCCGGATCGTCCAGGAGGCGCTGACCAACGTCATCCGGCACTCGGTGGCCCGCGACGCGGTGGTGGTGCTCGACTGGCGGGACGCCGCCGTGCTGGTGGTCCGGATCGAGGACCCGGGGCCCGCCGCGGGCGGCGACGCCGGCGGGTCCGGCAGCGGGCTGGTCGGGATGCGGGAACGCGCGGCCGCGTTCGGTGGCACCATCACGGCGGGGCCGCTGCCCGACGGCGGCTTCCGGGTCCGGGCGGAGCTGCCGACACCGAAGGCGGAGAGCGATTGATTCGGGTACTGCTGGCGGATGACCAACTGCTGGTCCGGGCGGGCTTCCGGGCCCTGCTGGACCTCCAGGACGACCTCGCGGTGGTCGGTGAGGCGGACGACGGCGAGGCGGCGGTGCGGCTCGCCCGCGAACTGGTGCCGGACGTCGTGCTGATGGACGTCCGGATGCCCCGGATGGACGGGCTGGAGGCGACCCGGAGGATCGCCTCGGACCCCGCGCTGTCCTCCGTACGGGTGGTCGTGCTGACCACCTTCGAGCTGGACGAGTACGTCTTCGAGGCGCTCCGCTCGGGGGCGGCGGGCTTCCTGGTCAAGGACACCGAGCCGGCCGACCTGCTGCGGGCGATCCGGGTCGCGGTCGCCGGTGATGCCCTGCTCTCGCCGGGCGTCACCAGGCGGCTGATCGGGGAGTTCGCGGCCCGGTCGAAGGGGCCCGAGGCGGCTCCGGAGGGCCTCTCGGACGTCTCGATGCTGACCGAGCGGGAGCGCGAGGTGCTGGCACTGGTCGGGATGGGGCTCTCCAACGAGGAGATCGCCCGGCGGCTGGTGGTCAGTCCGCTGACGGCGAAGACGCACGTCAGCCGGGCGATGGTGAAGCTCGGGGCCCGGGACCGGGCGCAACTGGTGGTGCTGGCCTACGAGTCGGGGCTGGTGCGGCCGGGCTGGCTGGGCTGACGCCGCCCGGGGTCGGCGTCCGCTCCCGGCGTCGACTCCCGGCGTCCGCCTCGACGGCTGCTTCCGGCAGCTACTTCCGGCGCGGCGTGTCGTGGGGCGGCCGTACGTTCCCGGAAGTACCGCAACTGCCGCCACTGGTAGGACGCGCGATGAGACCCCTCGGCGGGACGCTCAAGGCAGCTCGGGAAACCCCGGGGCCGAGGAGTCGAACGCGAGGAGATGAACCGCGATGTACACGCAGCTGGCAGATTGGCACGGGCCGGGCGCCTGGATCCTGTTGTTCCCGCTGGTCTGGATCGCCGTGGTGGTCCTGGTGGTCGCGCTGCTGCGCCGGACGGTCTGGCGGCGGCGCGGAGCCTGCGGCTTCGGGGCAGGGGCTGGAGCAGGAGCAGGAGCGGGGGCCTGCGGGTTCGGGGCCGGGAGTGCCGCCGACCACCCGCTCGCGGTCCTGGGCCGCCGCTACGCCGAGGGCGACATCGACGCCGAGGAGTACCGCGCCAAGCGGGCCGTGCTCATAGAGCCGGGTCGGGACACCCACCAGGGCGGTGGTGCCCGGTGACGGTCCGTGGCGCCGTACGCGGCACTGGCGTCCGGCCCGCCGGCACCGTGGAGGTCCACGGCGCCGGCACTGCCGGGGGCTGGGCACCGGAGCGCTGGCCCGGCCACGGGCTCAGGAGGCCGCCGGGCCGCCCACCGTGACCTGCGGGAGCACCTCCCGCAGCAGCGGGTCCGGCAGCCCCCGCTTGCGCCACTCGCGCGGGTAGCCGAGCGAGACCTCCTCGAACGGGACGCCGTCGTAGCTGGTCTTGCGAGGGATGTGCAGATGGCCGTAGATCATCGCCGCCGTGTTGAAGCGGCGGTGCCAGTCGGCGGTCAGCTCGGTGCCGCACCACTGGGCGAACTCGGGGTACCAGAGGACCTCGGTGGGGTGCCGGACCAGCGGGTAGTGGTTGACCAGGACGAGCGGGACGTCCGGGTCGCAGGCCGCGAGCCGCTGCTCGGTCAGCCGGACGCGCTCGCGGCACCAGGAGTCGAGGTCCGGGAACGGATCGGGGTGGAGCATCCGCTCGTCCGCGCAGACGATGCCGCTCTCGTAGGCGGCCGCCAGGGACTCCTCCTTGGTGGTCGTGCCCGGGGCACGGAAGGAGTAGTCGTACAGGAGGAAGAGGGGCGCGATCCGGACCGGGCCGCCGGCACCGCGCCACAGCGGGTACGGGTCCTCGGGGGTGACGACGCCGAGGGCACGGCACAGCTCCACCAGGTGGTTGTAGCGGGCCACGCCGCGGAGCTGGACCGGGTCCTCGGGGTGGGTCCACAGCTCGTGGTTGCCGGGCGCCCACACCACACGGGCGAAGCGCTCGGCCAGCAGGCCGAGGGCCCACTCGATGCTGGTGGTGAGCTCGGCGACGTCCCCGGCGACGAGCAGCCAGTCGTCGGGGTGGGTGGGCCGGAGCTTCTCCACCAGGTCGCGGTTCTCCTGGTAGGAGATGTGCAGGTCGCTCACCGCGAGCAGCCGCCCGCCACCGCCCCCGCCCGCCCCGTCGGGCGTCGGCTGTGCGTCGTTGCGGATTTCGGTACTCACTCCTGCCCCCTGTGCTCACCCGGCCGATGGGGCCACCCTACGTGGCGGACAGGGGTCGCGGGCGGGGTTGACGTGATCAGCCGCCCGGTGTGGAGCCCAGGAGTTGAGGCCGGTTCGGTGCGACGGGCCGGGCACGGAGGACCGGCCGGGGCAGCAGCCTGAGAGCAGAGAGGGCAGGGCAGAGCAGAGAGAGCAGGGCAGAGCGGAGAGAACGGACCGGCGAGACGCGGTGCCCCGCGCGTGGCGGTTCAGGAGCCGAGGTCGATGAGCACACCGTGGGAGGTGGCGGTGGTGACGGCGAGGATCGTCACCGAGGCGATGCCGAGCACCAGTCCCAGGAACGCGCGGCCGCGGCGGCTGGTGCCGCGGACCAGGGCCAGGGTGGCGAGGGTGATGGCGATCGGGCCCAGGACGATGTTGAAGAGCAGCAGGCCCGGGAGGCCGAGGAGGAAGGAGGCGACGGCCAGATTGTCGGCCTCGGCCGTGCCCTGGCGGTCATCGACGGTGGAGCCGGTGGAGCCGGCGGCGCGGGCGGCGGTGCGGGTGGGGGTGCGCTCGCCGACAGTTCGCTCGCCGACGGCGTGGCTGGTGGCGGTGCTCATGACGGTGACGGTCCTCTCGGTGGCAGTGGCAGTGGCAGTGGCAGTGGCAGTGGCAGTGGCGCCGGGGCCGGGCTGAGCCGGGCTCAGTTGAGCGGGGCGTCGGCCGGGCACCGGACGGGGCGTCGCGGTGTGCCCGGGGGTCAGCGGTGGCGCAGGCGGGCGATGCCCTCGCGGGCGCCGAAGGCGAGCAGCCAGGCGGTGATGGCGGCGGAGGCGGCGAGGAACACCGGGAGGGGGAGGTGGGCGGCGGTGCCGATCAGGACTCCCATGGCGACCAGTGCGGAGAACAGGATCACGGCTGGCTCCTTCAGCTGCGGCTGGTGCTGCGCCGGTTTCGGTTGACAAGTGTTCACTGACTTCGGTGCCCACTGTACGCCCGACTGGCCAAGTTCGGCAAACGACTGTTTACTGAATGGCGTGAGTCACACCGTGGGGGCCAGACAGGCCCAGAAGCAGCAGAGTCGGCGGGCCTTGCTGGATGCGGGGTTGCACCTGCTGGCCGATCAGAACCTGGCGAGCCTGGGCGTCCGCGAGGTCACCCGGGAGGCGGGGCTGTCCCCGGCCGCCTTCTATCGGCACTTCCCCGACCTCGCCGCGCTCGGCGTCGCGCTGGTCGAGGAGTCGCTCGCCAGTCTGCACGTCATGATCCGCTCGGTGCTCGCCGAGGCCGGTGGTGCCGAGGAGTTGATCGATCGTGCGGTGGAGGTGATCCGACAGCACGTCGAGGAGCACCGTCCGCACGTGCGCTTCCTGGCGCGCGAGCGGCACGGCGGGGTGCGGCAGGTGCGCGAGGCGATCGACGCCGAGTTGGGGCGCTTCGCCGCCGAGGTCGGGGCCGCCCTGGCGCTCCAGCCGGTCTCCCGGGGTTGGAGCGAGCAGGACCTGCGGATGCTCGCCGAGTTGTACGTCGACCACATGGTGTCGACGGCCGCCGCCTTCCTGGAGGCGCAGGAGGCCGACCCGGCCCGCGGGCAGCGGATCGCCACCGCCGCCCGCTTCCAGCTGCGGCTGATCAGCCTCGGTCGGCGTCACTGGCAGGGGAGTTGAGCCCAGGCGCGGGAATCGGGCGGGCGATCGGGCGGGGGATCGAGTGCGGGAACCGGGCGCGGGTGCGGGAGTTGAGCGCAGGGGTCGGTCGGAAGTCCTGACGGCGGCCGGCCACTTGCCATAGTGTGCCGATTGGCCGGCCGGTGCGGGCGGACCCCTTGACATGTCATCATGTCCACGCCAATTTTGGGGGACCCCCACACCGCGAGGTCTCTCATGAAGAAGCCACTCATAGGCTTGCTCGCCTCGGTCCTGGTCGCCGGAGCCACCGCGCTGACCGGAGCCGCCCCGGCCCAGGCCGCCCCCACGTACTCCGCCCCCTCCCACGCGGCCGCGACCCACGCCACCGCCGGCCCCGCCGTCGCCCGGGGCACGGGCCTCCATGCCGCGAAGGCCGCCCAGCCCCTCGACGCCGTCGACTTCAGCGGCACCGTGGCGCTGAGCAACTGCTCCGGCTCGCTGGTCCGGATGCCCGGCTCGGTCGGCAGCGACCCCGGGCTGGTGCTCACCAACGGCCACTGCCTGGAGTCCGGCATGCCCGGCCCCGGCCAGGTGGTCGTCAACCAGCCGTCCAGCCGCACCTTCACCCTGCTCGACGGCTCCGCCAACGAGGTCGCCACGCTAAACGCCACCAAGGTGGTCTACAGCGCGATGACCGGCACCGACGTGACGATCTACCAGCTCGACTCCAGCTACGACAGCATCCAGGCCCAGAGCGGGATCTCCCCGCTGACCATCTCCACCGACCACCCCGTGCAGGGCACCGACATCCGGGTCGTCTCCGGCTACTGGAAGCAGACCTACTCCTGCTCGGTGGACGGCTTCGCCTACCAACTCAAGGAAGCGGACTGGACGTTCAACGACTCGGTCCGCTACACCTCGGGCTGCAACGTGATCGGCGGCACCTCCGGCTCGCCGGTCATCGACGCGAACACCGGTCTGGTCGTCGCCGTCAACAACACGATCAACGAGAACGGTCAGTCCTGCACCCTGAACAACCCGTGCGAGGTCGACCAGTCCGGCGCGGTGACGATCCACCAGGGCATCGGCTACGCCCAGGAGACCTACATCATCCCGGCCTGCTTCTCCGCCGGTAACACCCTGGACCTCACCCTCCCGGGCTGCACCCTGGCCCGCCCGTAACCCGCCCCCGGGGCTCCGGGACGGTCCGGCCCGAACGCCGGGTCCGGCCCGAACGCCGGGTCCGGCCCGAACGCCGAGGCAGTCCCGAGCCCCTGCCCCGTCCACCCGTCCACCCGCCCACCCCTGAGCCCGGGCCCGCCCGCACCGCACCCCCTCGGCGGGCGGCCACCCGGTGGCGGCGCCGACCGGCCCGCCGACGCAACCCGAGGTACCCCTGCTGACCAGCACGTTCCCCCGATGGGCCACCCGCGATCCGGCGGGTGGCCCATTCGGCCGTCCACCGGGCGGCCGCCGCACCACCCGCACCGCAGAGTTGTGCCGACGAGGCATGTGCCATGTTCGTTGACCAGATGGAGAGTTGATGACCACCAAGCTGAAGAGGCTGCTGGTTTCCGTCCTGCTGATACCGCTGTTCGCGGTCGGTGGCCTGGCGGCCCCGGCCTCGGCCGACAGCGGCAGGGCGGCGGCCGAGGCGGCCGGTTCCGCCCACGGCCGGAGCCCCGCCGACGATCCCACCGCCGACATCAAGGACCGGCTGGCGGCGATCCCCGGCGTGACCATCACCGAGGAGCAGCCCACCACCACCGGCCACCGCTACTTCCTGGCCACCTACACCCAGCCGATCGACCACTTCCGCCCCTGGCTGGGCACCTTCCAGCAGCGCTTCAGCGTGCTGCACCGCGGCTACGACCGCCCGACCGTCTTCTACACCAACGGCTACACGCTGGGCACCACCCCGTCCCGCACCGAGCCGACCCGGCTGGTCGACGGCAACCAGGTCTCCATCGAGTACCGGTACTTCACCCCCTCCCGCCCCGAGCCGGCCGACTGGTCCAAGGCGGGCATCCGCCAGCAGGCCGCCGATTCGCACAAGCTGGTGACCGCGCTGAAGCGGATCTACCAGGCGGAGTGGCTCTCCACCGGCGCCAGCAAGGGCGGGATGTCCTCGACCTTCTACCGCCGCTTCTACCCGGACGACGTCGCGGGCACGATCGCCTACGTCGCGCCCAACAACACCGACGTCAACGACTACTCGGCCTACAGCGACTTCTTCCGCACGGTCGGCACCCCCGAGTGCCGGGCCAAGCTGAACGCCGCGCAGCGCGAGCTGCTGGTGCGCCGCGACCGCCTGGAGCCCCGCTTCATCGCCGCCAACACGGCGGCCGGCTCCACCTTCACCACCCTCGGCACCCCGGACCGCGCCTACGAGGCCGGCGTGCTGGACGTGGTCTGGGCGTTCTGGCAGTACAGCCTGGAGTCGGACTGCGCCAAGGTCCCGGTGGCGGCCACCGCGACCGATGACGAGTTGCTCGCGTGGTACGACGCCGAGTCGGGCCTCACCGGCAACAGCGACCAGTCGCTGGCGAAGTACACCGCGTACTACTACCAGGCCGCCACCGAGCTGGGTGCGCCGTACTTCGACGTCTCCCACCTCCAGGGCCAGCTGCACTACGACTACAAGGAGCTCTACTCGGCGCGCTCCTACGTGCCGAAGTCCATTCCGACCGTCTTCAACCCGTACGCGATGCCCGACATCGACCGCTGGGTGAAGCGCGAGGGCGAGCGGATCATGTTCGTCTACGGCGGCAACGACCCGTGGGGCGCCAAGCCGTTCCACCTCGGCCGGGGCAGTGACGACAGCTACGTCTACGTCGTGCCCGGCGGCAACCACGGCTCCAACATCGGCAAGCTGCCGGCCGACCAGTCGGCGGAGGCCACCGCCAAGGTGCTGGAGTGGGCCGGTCTCGGCGGCGACCAGGGCGACGCCCGCTCCTTCGCCAAGTCGGCGCAGCCGGGGGCGCCCTTCGGCCCGCTGGACGTCGAGGGCCAGCGGCTGGAGCAGGAGCGCCGCCCGCTGTAGCGCCCCGCGGTTCCACCCGCAGTTCCACCCGCAGTCCCACCCGCAGTCCCACTCGCGGTTCCACCCGCGGGACCAGGAGGCCGCCCCGCCCGGGGCGGCCTCCCGTCGTTCCGTCGTGCGCACGGCCTCCGCCGTTCCGTCGCGCACGGCCCCAGCCGCGCCCTCGTGCCTTCGCGCCCTCTCCCCGAAGCAGTGAATCAGTGCTTCAATGCTTCCATGGCCTACCGACGCACCCCCGCCGTCCAAGCCCGTCTGGACGCCCAGCGCGAGGCGGTGCTGCAGTCCGCGGTCGGCCTGCTCGCGGAGCGCGGCTACGGCGGCTGCACCATGGCCGCCGTGGCGGACCGCGCCGGGATCGCCACCGGCAGCCTCTACCAGCACTTCGCCAACAAGGCCGAGCTGTCGGTGCAGCTCTTCCGCCGGGTGGTCACCCGTGAGATGGCCGCGGTGAACGCGGCCGTCGCCCTCCGGGACACCCCCCGGCAGCGGATCGCCGCCGTGGTCGAGACCTTCGCCGCCCGCGCCCTGCGTGCGCCCCGACTGGCGTACGCGCTGCTGGTGGAGCCCGCCGACACGGTGGTGGACGGCGAGCGCCTGGTCTTCCGGCGGGCGTTCCGGGACGTGATCGCCACCGAGATCGCCGCCGCCGTGGCGGCCGGTGAACTTCCCGAACAGGACCCGGTGTTGACCGCCGCCGCCCTGGTCGGAGCGGTGGGCGAGGCCCTGGCCGGCCCGCTCGCGGCCGCCCCGGTCGCGACCGCCGCCCCGACCGAACCCCCCGTCCCGGCCGCCACCGCCGCCCCGGCCGAACCCGCCGCCCCGACCGAACCCTCCACCCGCTTCGAACCCTCCGACCCCCAGCGGGCCACCGCCGAGGTGGTCCCCGCCCTGGTCTCCTTCACCTTGCGTGCCCTGGGAGGACGCGATGACAGCGACGCATGAGGTCACCAACCAGGTGCCCCTGCCGTACGGACACGACACCGCCGCCGACCCGACCCTGCTCGCCGCCCTGCACCGAGCCGGCGCCGGCTGGGCCGAGCCCGAACTGCACGAACTCGGCCGCCTGGCGGGCTCCGAGCAGGCCGCCGAGTGGGCCCGGCTGGCCAACGAGAACCCGCCGGTGCTGCGCACCCACGACCGCTTCGGCCACCGGATCGACGAGGTCGAGTTCCACCCGCACTGGCACGAGCTGATGCGCACCGCCGTCGCCCACGGCCTGCACGCCGCGCCCTGGCGCGACGGGCGGCCCGGCGCCCACTCCGCCCGCGCCGCCAAGTTCTTCGTCTGGAGCCAGGTCGAGGCCGGCCACACCTGCCCGATCTCGATGACCTACGCCGCCGTCCCCGCGCTGCGCCGGAACGCCTCCCTGGCCGCCGAGTTGGAGCCGCTGCTGGCCGCCACCGAGTACGACTACGGGCTGCGCGAGCCGCGCACCAAGCGCGGGCTGATCGCCGGCATGTCGATGACCGAGAAGCAGGGCGGCTCGGACGTCCGCAGCAACACCACCACCGCCGTCCCGCAGCCGGACGGCAGCTACCGGCTCACCGGCCACAAGTGGTTCACCTCGGCGCCGATGTCCGACCTCTTCCTCACCCTTGCCCAGGCCCCCGGCGGTCTCAGCTGCTTCGTGCTGCCGCGCGTCCTGCCGGACGGCGAACGCAACCGGCTGCACCTGATGCGGCTCAAGGACAAGCTGGGCAACAAGTCCAACGCCTCCGCCGAGTTGGAGTACGACGGCGCGGTGGGCCAACTGGTCGGCGAGGAGGGCCGGGGCGTGCCGACCATCATCGAGATGGTGAACATGACCCGGCTGGACTGCACCATCGGCGCCGCCGCCGGGATGCGCTACGGCGCGACCAGGGCGGTCCACCACGCCCTGCACCGGCGGGCGTTCGGCAGGGCGCTGGTCGACCAGCCGCTGATGCGGAACGTGCTGGCCGACCTGGTGGTGGAGTCCGAGGCGGCCACCGTGACCGCGATGCGGCTCGCCCAGGCCACCGACCGCACCCTGGCCGGGGACGAAACCGAGTCGCTGGTACGGCGGTTGGGCCTGGCGGTGGCCAAATACTGGGTGTGCAAGCGCGGTCCGGCGCATGCGGCGGAGGCGCTGGAGTGCCTGGGTGGCAACGGTTACGTCGAGGAGTCCGGGATGCCCCGGCTCTACCGCGAGGCGCCGCTGGTGTCGATCTGGGAGGGCTCCGGCAACGTCGCGGCCCTGGACGCCCTGCGCGCCATGGCCAAGCGCCCGGAGACGGTCGAGGCCTTCCTCGGCGAACTCGACGCGGCCGCCGGGGCGGACCGCCGACTGGACGCCGCGGTGGCCGAACTGCGCAAGCAGCTGGGGGACGTGACCGACCTGGAGTACCGCACCCGGCGGCTGGTGGAGTCCATGGCGCTGGCCTTCCAGGGCTCGCTGCTGGTCCGCTACGGCAGCCCGGCGGTGGCCGACGCCTTCTGTGCCGGCCGGCTGGGCGGCGACCACGGCGCGGCCTTCGGCACCCTGCCGTCCGGCGTCGACACCGGGGAGATCGTCGACCGCGCCCGCCCGGTGCCCGCGTGATGGGCGAAGAGGCCACGGCGGTAAGGGAGTTCTGGCAGCGCCTGGGCCTGCCCGGACTGATCGACGTACACACCCACTTCATGCCGAAGAACGTCCTCGACAAGGTGTGGGCGTACTTCGACGCGGCCGGGCCACTGGTGAACCGCCCCTGGCCGATCACCTACCGCGAGGCGGAGGAACAACGCGTCCAGCGGCTGCGGGACTTCGGCGTCCGGGCGTTCACCGCGATGCTCTACCCGCACAAGCCGGGCATGGCCGGCTGGCTGAACGCCTGGGCCGCCGAGTTCGCCGCCCGCACCCCGGACTGCCTGCACACCGCGACCTTCTTCCCCGAACCCGGGGCGGCGGGCTACGTGGCGCGGGCGATCGAGGACGGCGCCCGGGTGTTCAAGGCGCACCTCCAGGTCGGCGGCTACGACCCGGCGGACTCCCGGCTGGACGAGGTCTGGGGGCTGCTCGCCGACACCGGTACCCCGGTGGTCACCCACTGCGGATCCGGGCCGGTGCCCGGCAAGTTCACCGGCCCCGGGCCGATCGGTGCGGTGCTGGACCGGCACCCGGGGCTGGTCCTGGTGGTCGCCCACCTCGGCATGCCGGAGTACCGCGACTTCCTCGACCTGGCCGAACGCCACCCGGCCGTCCGGCTGGACACCACCATCGCGTTCACCGACTTCGCGGAGGCCGACGTCCCGTTCCCGCGCGATGAACTGCCGCGCCTGCGCGGGCTGCGGGAGCGCGTCCTGCTGGGCAGTGACTTCCCCAACATCCCGTACCGGTACGTCCACCAATTGGAGGCGCTGGCCGGGCTGGGCCTGGGGGAGGAGTGGCTGCGGGCGGTCTGCCACGACAACGCGGCCGCCCTGTTCGGCCTCACCTGAGGGCGGGTCCCGCGCCCGGCCGACCGCGGCGCGCGCGTCGGTCCCGCATCGGCGCGCGCGTCCGTCCCGACTCGGCGCGCGCGTGACGGACACGCCGGTCACCGGACCGCGCGCAGCACGCCCACCGCGTCCGCGTGCAGTCCGGGCGCGGCGACGAGGACGCTGTCGGAGCCGGCCGTCCAGGCCGCCCCGGCGGCGTCCGTCACCGCCGCGCCCGCCTCGCGCGCGATCAGCGCGCCGGGCAGCAGGTTGCCCGCGTCCGTCCCGTACTGCCAGAACAGCGCCAGGTGCCCGGAGCCGACCTGCGCCACCTGCAGCGCGGTCGGCCCGAGGTTGCGCACCGCCGGCACCGCGCCCGCCATCGCGGACAGCGACTCGCCCGCCCGGCGCAGCGCCACCGGGTCGGCGGCCACCAGCGGCGGCTGGCTGGTGGCGGCGACGGCGGCCGCCAACTCGCGCTCCAGCGGCGCGATCGGCCGACCGTCCAGCCGGGCCCCGCCGTCCAGCACCGCCCGGTAGGTCCGGCCGCCGTCCAGCTCCGGGGCGTGCACCACGGCCAGCACCGCCGCGCCGTCGCGCACCAGCGTCGCCGTCACCGCCCAGTGCGGCAGCCCGAGCAGGTACTGCACCGCACCGTCGGTCGCGTCGCACACCCACCACTCGCCCTCGGTCGGCACCGTGCCGTCCCACTCCTCCGGCGCCCAGCCGGCCTGCGGGCGCAGCGCGCCCAGTCGCGTGCGCAGCCCGTCGGCGGCGGGGCCGTCCAGCTCCGCGAAGCGGGCCATCGCCTCCTCGGCGGTCCGCGCCGGGGCCGGCTCCACCGGCCGCCGCGCCGCGAGCTCCGCACCGACCTCGCGCACCGCCGCCTCCACGGCCTCCGCCAGCGCCCACCGCTCCGACAGCTCCATCCCGTCCTCCTCGAAGATCGGCTTCCCGCCCATCGGCTTCCCGCCCATCGGGTCCCGCCCATAGGCTCCCGTCCGTTCCGGTCGGGCAGGACAAGGAGTAGCGTCAGGGCTGCCGAAGTGGATGCCGGATCGACCGGAACGACGGAGATCGGACACCATGGACCTCACCACGACCGATCCGGACAGCATGCTGGACACCCTCGACCGGCGGCTGGTCTGTGCGCTCCAGGTGGACGGACGGGCCGAGCCCGGCCGGATCGCCGAGGTGCTGGGCGTCTCCGCCCGCACGGTCACCCGCCGACTGGGCCGGATGCGGCAGGCCGGGGTGCTGCGGGTGGTCCGGATGCCCGACGTCGAGGACGCCGCGGTGGGGGCGCTGCTGCTACGGGTCCGGGTGCTGCGCGGCCGGGTGGACGCGATCGCCCGAGCGCTGGCCGACCGGCCCGACGTCCCCTTCGTCGACGTGATGCTCGGCGGCCACGAGGTCGGTGCCGTGATGCTGAGCGACGCCGGTGCCCGCGACCGCCTGCTGTACGGGCAGTTGCCCGCGACCGAGGCGGTCACCGAGACCACCACCCACGCCGTGCTGCACGCCTTCGCGGACGCCGGCCAGTGGCGGGCCGAGGGGCTGACCGGGCCGGAGGCCGCTGCGCTGGCCCGGCCGGTCGTCCCGCGCCCCGCCGTGCCCCCGCCGTTGGACGACCTCGACCGCGCCCTGCTGGGGCGGCTGGAGGAGGACGCCCGGCAGTCCCACGCGGTGCTGGCCGGGACGGTCGGCGCCCCCGAGTCGACCGTACGGCGCCGGCTGCACCGGCTGGACGGGCTCGGGCTGCTGCGCACCCACGCGACCGTGGACCCCCGGCTGCTCGGCATGGCCGTGGACGCCAACCTCTGGCTGGACGTCCCGCCCGGCCGGCTCGCCGAGGTCGGCAGCGAGCTGGCCCGCCACCCCCGGGTGCACGGCGTCTTCGCCACCAGTGGACCGAGCAACCTGCTGGCCACGCTGTTCTGCCCGGACCACGGCGGCCTCTACCGCTTCCTCACCGACACCCTCGGCCCGCTCGGGGTCACCCGGGCCGAGACCGTGATCACGGCCCGTGCGGTGAAGCGGGCCGGTGTGCTGCTCCGGCAGCCGGGTCGATGAGGCCCTGAGCCGACCGGTCCCACCCGCTCTTACCCGCGGGGTAATCGACGCCCGCCGGACGGCCCGGCAGGCTGGAGGAACCCGGCCGTGCCGCACCGCCGCCGGGCCGAACCCCTGCCAGGAGGCCGATCCGCCATGTCCGCGAACACCCTCACACCCACCGGTTCCGTCCTCTCCCCGTGGACGGTGCGCGGCGTCCTGCGCCTGGACGTCCTGGCGACGGGGGGCAACGGCCTGGCCTACCTGGCCTTCACCGGTCCGTTCGGCGAACTGCTGGGGCTGGGCCGCGCCGTGGTGGTCGGGCTCGGGGCCCTCCTCACCGGCTACGCGCTGGCGGTCGCCGCCCTGGCCGCCCGCCGACGGACGCCGAGGCCCGCCGTCCTGGCCGTGGTCGGTGTCAACTCGACCTGGGTGGTGCTCAGTTCGGTGGTCCTGGCGGTCCATCCGGCGCCCACCGCGGCGGGCGCGGTGTGGATTCCGCTCCAGGCCGCGGCGGTCGCCCTGTTCGTGGTCCTCCAACTCGCCGCCCTGCGTCGCTCCGACCCGCGCTGACCCACCACGCACCGCCCTGCGTCGCTCCGACCCGCGCTGACCCACCACGCACCGCCCCGCCCCGCGCCGCGCCGGGCCACGCCCCGGTCCCGCCGGGCCCCGCTACGCCCCGGTCGCTCCCGGCGCGGAGCCGGACGGGTCCGGACGTTCCGGTCCCACCGCGGACTGCAGGAAGCGGACGGTCTCCGCGTCGGCCGGCAGGAAGGCCTCCAGGGCCAGTTCGGAGACGGTCACGTCCAGCGGGGTGTTGAAGGTCGTGACGGTGGACAGGAAGGAGAGCACCCGCCCCTCGTGCCGCAGTCGCAGCGGCAGGGCGAAGGGGGAGCCCTTCTCCTCCGTCGTCCCGTCGGCCGGCTCGGGGTAGTCGCGCACCTCCTCGTACAGCTGCCGCAACGACTCGTTGCGGCACAGCTCCAGCTGACGCGCCATCCGTTCCAGCAGGTGCCGCCGCCACTGCCGGTGGTTGACGATGCGCGGTGCCAGCCCCTCCGGGTGCAGGGCGATCCGGACCGCGTTCAGCGGCGGCTCCAGCAGCCGCGGGGCGACGCCGTCCAGCACCAGCGCGGCGGCGCGGTTGGCGGCCAGCACCCGGAAGGCCCCGTCGATCACCACCGCCGGGTACGGGTCGTGCGCGGCGAGCAGCCGTTCCAGGCCGCCGCGCAGCGCGTCCATCGACGGGTCGTCCAAGGGCGTCTCGGGGTACTGCGGGGCGTAACCGGCCGCCAGCAGCAGGGCGTTGCGCTCGCGCACCGGGACGTCCAACTCCTCGGCCAGCCGCAGCAGGAGGGCGCGGCTCGGCCGGGCGCGGCCGTTCTCGACGAAGCTGAGGTGCCGGGCCGACGAGCCCGCCTGCAGGGCCAGTTGGAGTTGGCTGAGCTGTCGCCGGTCCCGCCAGCCGCGCAGCAGCGGGCCGACGCCGGTGCCGGTCGGGCCGCCCATGCCCGCCATGATCGTCATGATCGAGGACGGTACTCGAACGAGCCCGGCCGGCGGGAGGGGGCGGCGGGAACGGGGGGTGTGGATCGGGGGAACGGCGGGGGTCAGGCGCCGGTGGTCGAGCCCGGGCGGATCACCATCAGCACCACGACCACGGCCCACAGCAGGTTGAACACCCCGGCGGTCATCGGCAGCAGGCGCAGGCCGCCGAGGGCCTTGGTGTGCTTCTCGTCCGCCGGGTCGAGGCCGAGCGCGTCGACGGCGGCCTGCTGGCCGGGGAGGACGAACAGCAGCAGGGAGAGCGCGGCGACCGCGGTGAGCACCATCGAGACGATCAGCCAGGACTGGCCGAGCACGCCCATCACCTGGGCCACGCCGATGCCCAGCACCGGCACCGCGACGCCGAGCAGGGCGTAGACCTGGGTGATCCGGTGCAGGATGCGCAGCACGCCCGCGTCGGAGGCCTGGTCCGGTCCGCCGGCGAGGGCGGCCTTCGCCCGGCGCGGGAACATGCTGACGGCCACCGCGACCGGGCCTATGAAGAGGACCGACGCGAGGACGTGCAGGCTCAGCAGGAACTTGGCCATGGCGGGGCACCCTTTGATCCGGTGGGCAGCGGGGAGGTCGGCGGGCGCGCGCGGTCGGCGTGCCCACGACCAGGCACGCTAACACCGCTTACTCACCGGCCCACCGGCAGCCCGGTCCGCCCGGTCCACCGGTGGTCCGGTCCATCGGTATCCGGCCCGCCCGGCGCTCAGCCCGCCGGGAGCAGCTCCACGATGCGCGGCGGGGCGGTGCTGACGGCCGCGACGGCGGCGCCCCGTTCGGGGTCGGTCCAGTCGAGCAGGTGCAGGTCCTCGTAGCGGCTGCGCAGCGGGGCGCCGGGCGGGACGTCCAGCGGCAGTGCGGAGAGGTCGGTCCGCCCGAGGGTGTCCAGGGTGGCCCGGCCGATCTTGATCAGCGACTCCTTGCGCACCCACAGCCGAAGGAAGGCCCGGTCCGGCTCGGCGGCCGCCTCGACCAGGGCCAGCTCGGCCGGGGCGAGCACCCGGCGCGCCACCGCGCGCAGCGAGCCGCCCCGGGCGGCCAGCTCGACGTCCACCCCGATCGGCCGGCGGCCGGCCCCGGCCGCGACCACGCCCCGGGTGTGGGACAGGCTCACCTCCACCCCGGGGTGGTCGGGCAGGTACGGCTTGCCGTGGTCGGCGAGTCCGCAGTCCGGGCACTGCTGGGCGAGGACCAGGCCGGCCACCGGAACGTCGAGCAGTTGGGCGGCGCAGAGCCGGACGAGGACGTGCCCGGCGACGAAGTCGGTCCGTCCGGACTCCTGGCGGAAGCGCTCGGCACGCGCCAGCTCGGTATCGGTGAGCAGGTGCTCGCCCGCCTCGGGGTGCCGCAGTACGGCGTCGGCGGACGCGACGGCGACGAGCGGCGCGTCCTGCTCCTGGGCCTCGGTGGTCATGGACTCCAACCTAGCCCGCCGTCCGGTGGCCGACGGGGCGGGGTTGCGCCGCGCGGCCGATTTCCGGTTCGGATCTGAGGGTCTATAGGGTATGAATAGTCCGTTTTGGGGTTGGATGTCCCTGATCTGTGGGATCGCCAGCAGGGACACGGAGCACGGCAGGTCCGCTACCTGCCCTTTTTCTATGTGCGGAGGAATTGTCGATGGGTCAGGCCACCGGTTCGCCGGATCACAGAACGACCGCCGTGAGAAGCGCGCCCGCCGCCGGTCGGCGCCGGGTCGTCCGGATCGCCGTGGCGACCGCCGTCGCCGCGGTGCCGTTGGCCGCCGTGCTGACGGTCGGTTCGGCCGCTCCGCTGGCCCCGCCGCTGGGCGCCTGTTCCGGTCCGGACTGCCCGGCGACCTGGCCGGAGCCGAACAACGGCGACTTCACCGGGCGGGACGCCAGCATCAACGTCTTCACCGGCGGCAACTACACCGTCAACGGCCGTGCGGCCGAGGCCGAGGGCAAGATCGTCACGCTGGGGAACCTGACCGTCGACAAGAACGGCGGCGGCATCTACAACATGGGCGTGGTCGGCGTCGGTTCGCGGGTCGTCCCGCCCAACGGCAGCGACTTCGTCACCGTCGGCGGCAACACCGACGCGTTGAGCGGCAACTCGATCCTGATCGGCGGCAGCGACTCGCACGGCCCGGCCTTCGGCAACCTGCGCCACGCGGGCGCCGTCGACGGCACCGTCACCATCGACCCCACCGGCCAGTCCATCGAGGACCCGAACGCCGCCGCGCCGTACCAGGACGTGCTGACCCAGATCGAGACGGTCTCCGCCTGTGCCGCCACGGCCACCGCGACCGGCACCGTCGACGTCACCGGCAGCGAGGCCACCTTCACCGGTGACGGGACGAGCGCGAAGCAGGTCTTCAACGTCTCCCAGAACCTCGCCTCGCCCAGCGGCGGGCAGATCGGCCTGGTCTTCAACAACATCCCGGCCGGGGCCACCGTCGTGGTCAACATGCTCGGCGACAGCCCGCTCATCAACACCTACACCGGCACCGGCGCGGCGGGCGACCAGACCACCGACATGCGCTCCAAGCTGATGTACAACTTCCCGACCGCGACCAACGCCCAGATCCTGGGCAGCGCCCAGTTCCAGGGCTCCGTCCTGGCCGGCAACCCCGGCGGCACCATGACCATCGCCCAGCCGGGCATGAACGGCCGGGTCTACCTCGCGGGCAACCTGATCCACACCGGCACCGGCGGCTACGAACTCCACAGCTACCCGTTCGACGGCGACCTCCCGGACTGCAGGGTGACGCCGAGTCCGTCGCCGAGTTCCTCGTCGCCCTCGGCGAGCCCGACCTCACCCTCGGCGAGCCCGACGTCGCCCTCGCCGACGTCCCCGAGCCCGACCTCCCCGTCGCCCACTTCGCCCTCGCCGACGTCTCCGAGTCCGACGTCTCCGAGTCCGACGTCCCCGAGCCCCACCTCTCCGTCGCCGACCTCACCCTCGGCGAGCCCGACCTCGCCCGCGCCGACGTCCCCGAGCGGGACCGCCACCTCGCCGTCGGCCGGCGAGTCCACGACGAGCGCGGGCCCCGGCCCGACCAGCCACCACCCGACCCACCCGGGCGGTGAACTGCCCTCCACCGGTGCGGGCAACGCCCCGGTGGTCTTCGGCCTGGCCGGTGTCGGCCTGCTCGGCCTCGGTGGTCTCGCCGTCATGGCTGCCCGCCGTCGCGGCCGCCACAGCTGACGTCGGTAGCAGCGCAGGCTGCCACGCGAAGGCCGCTCGGTCGATCCGACCGGGCGGCCTTCGCCGTTCCCGAAGCCGCGCCCCAAGTCCTGTTCCCAGAGCGGTGGTTCGGCCGAGCTCGCCGACCTGACCGGAACGGCCGAATCGGCCGGACGCCGGTCCGTGGCGCGGCTGCTCCGCTACTCGGCGGTGAAGAAGCGCTGCACCGTGCGGCGCTCGGCGGCGACGGTGTGCACCGGTTCGCCGACCACCCGGCCCGCCAGTAGGACGGCCAGCTCGCCGACGTCCTGCCGCAGCACGGCGGCGGCCGCGTCGCGGTCGGCGGCGATCCGGGTGCGGCCGGCGGCGAGCAGCCGTTCGCGGTCACGGGTGCCGTCGGCGCGGGCCGCCGCGATCGCCGCCGCGCCGCGCTCGGCGTGGTCCCGGCGGATCCGGGCCGCCTCGTGCCGGGCCTCGGCCAGCTCGCGCCGGACGGCCTCCCGGACCGCCTCGGCCTCGGCGCGGACGGCTTCCGCACGTTCGGCGCGGCCCTCGGTCGCGTCCCGGCGCTCCGCCTGCACTCGTTCGACGCGCGGGAGCAGGCGGGTGCCGAGCGTCCACAGCAGCAGGAGGAACAGGGCCAGGCCGAGCACCAGCATGCCGGGATCGGGCCTGAGCGGCCCGAGTTCGATGTGCACGCCAACCTCCCCAAGGTCTGACGAACAGTCAAGAAGGAGGTTTCCCAGGGGCGGTGGCGGTCGAACTCGGGCCCGGCCATGAACTGGGTCACGTCACGTCACGCCACCTGCTGGGCGGTCCGTCCGGCCCGGGCGGCCCGGGTGGGCGGAGCGGTGTCACTGCCCCATGACGTACCTGACGGTCGGCCCGGTGGTCCAGCCGCCGTCCACCGCGAGCTCGGCGCCGGTGACGTAGGAGGAGTCGTCGGAGAGCAGGTAGACCACGGCGGAGGCGATCTCGGGCGCCTCGCCGACCCGGCCCATCGGGGTGTTGGGGTAGTTGCCCTCACCGCGCTGGATGCCGACGGACGCGGTCATCGGGGTGTAGGTCATGCCCGGGTGCACCGAGTTGACCCGGATCCGCTCGGTGCCGAGCTCCACGGCGCCGATCTTGCTGAGGCCGCGCACGCCCCACTTGGAGGCGCCGTAGCCGGCCGTGAGCGCCAGGCCCATCAGGCCGGCCGCCGAGGAGATGTTGACGATCGAGCCGCCGCCGACCGCGCGCAGGGCCGGGACGACGGTCTTCATGCCGATGAAGACGCCGGTCAGGTTGATGTCCAGGACCTTGCGGAAGTGCTCGACGCTCTCGTCGGCGAGCAGCGAGCCGGTCGAGATGCCGGCGTTGTTGACCAGGCCGTGCACCGCGCCGAACTCCGCCGTCGCGAAGTCCACCACGCGCTGCCAGTCCGCCTCGGAGGTCACGTCGTGGCGTACGAACCGGGCCCGCTCGCCGAGTTCGGCGGCGGTGGCCCTGCCGTCCTCCTCCAGGACGTCGGTGATCACCACGTTGGCGCCGGCCGCGACGGCGAGCCCGGCCGCCTCGGCGCCGAGGCCGCGGGCGCCGCCGGTGATGATGACGGTCTTGCCGGTGAGGTCGTTCATGGGGTGCTCCTTGCGGGGGTGGGGGCGGAGAGCATGGCGGCGGACACCGTCACCAGGTCGGCGAGGAAGGTCTCCTCGTCCGTGAGGGGGGTGGACCCGGTGAGGTACTGCTGTGCCCGGTCGGCCAGGGCCGCGCCGATCAGGGTGAGGACCAGGTCGATCCGTTCCAGCCGGATCGGTTCCGGCAGCGCGGTGATCCGCTCCTCGACCAGCTCGATCAGTCGCCAGTAGCCGCCGCCCGCCAGGGTGGGGTGCGGGGTCCGGGTGCGGACCCCGCTGCTGTGGCTGACCTGGGCGGAGATCCGCAGGCAGTGCCGGCCCTGGTCGGTGCGCAGCTCGGTGGCCTCGGCCGTGACCAGGGCGCCGAGCAGTCCGGGCAGGTCCGCGTCCGCGAGTGCGGGCAGACGCGGCGCGAGGGCCCGCTCGGTGCGGTCCTGGCGGCCGGCCATGATCGCGTCGAGCAGGCCCTCGCGGGAGCCGAAGTGGTACTGCACGGCGGAGGGGTTGCCCTGTCCGGCCAGCCGGGTGATGTCCCTGGTCAGGGCGCCTTCCACGCCCCGGGTGGCGAAGAGTTCCTCCGCCGCCCGCAGCAGCCTCTCGCGGGTCTCGTGGCCCGCTGTCGTCCTTGCCATGCGCACCAGATTAATACTGCGCATTATTAACGGCAACGCGCCCCCGGCTCCGACGGCCACGACCGCCCGGCTCCGAGGCCCACGGACCCCGGCTCCGAGGCCCACGGACCCCGGCTCCGACGGCCACGACCGCCGCCTTCCGGTCAGGTCACCTCGCCCCGCCGGGAGAAGCGCTCCTCCCGCCACTCGCCGCTCGCCAGCACCTCGGCCAGCTGCCGGGCCGCGTCCCACACCTCGGTGTACGAGAGGTAGAGCGGGGTGAAGCCGAAGCGCATCAGGTCGGGCGCGCGGAAGTCCCCGATCACCCCGCGGGCGATCAGCGCCTGCACCACCGGGTAGCCGTCCGCGTGCCGCAGCGCGACCTGGCTGCCGCGCCGGGTGTGCTCGCGCGGGGTGACCACCTCGACCCCGTCCAGGCCCTCGACCAGCGCGATGAACAGGTCGGTCAGCGCCAGGCTCTTGGCCCGCACGGCGGCCAGGTCGGCCCGCTCCCAGATGTCCAGCGAGACCTCCAGCGAGGCCTGGCCGAGCAGCGAGGGCGAGCTGGTCAGGAAGCGGCCGATGCCCGGCTTGGGGTCGTACCCGGGCTCGAAGGCGAACGGGCGGGCGTGCCCGAACCAGCCGCTCAGCGGCTGCTGCGGACCGGCCGCCAGGTGCCGCTCGGCGACGTACAGGAAGGCCGGCGAGCCGGGGCCGGAGTTCAGGTACTTGTAGCTGCAGCCGACCGCGAAGTCCGCCCCGGCGGCGCCGAGTCCGATCGGCAGCGCACCCACCGAGTGGCAGACGTCCCAGATCATCAGGGCGCCGGCGGCCTGCACCCGGGCGGTGATCCCGGGCATGTCCAGCAGCTCGCCGGTGCGGTAGTCCACGTGCGACAGGACGACGGCGGCCACGTCGCCGTCCAGGTGCCGGTCCAGCTCCTCGGGGCGGATCAGCACGCTGCGCCCGCCCTCGGCCAGGCCGGTCACGCCCTCGGCGATGTACAGGTCGGTCGGGAAGGCCTCGACGTCGCCGAGCACCGTCCGGCGCTCCGGGCGCAGCCGCAGCGCCGTCGAGAGCACCTTGAACAGGTTCACCGAGGTGGTGTCGCAGACGACCACCTCCGCCGGGTCGGCCCCGATCAGCGGCGCGATCCGCCGACCCAGCCGGTACGGCTGCTCGAACCAGCCGGCGTCGTTCCAGCTGCGGATCAGCTCCCGGCCCCACTCCTGCTCGACCACCCGGGCGACCCGTTCGGGGGTGCGCACCGGCAGCGCGCCCAGCGAGTTGCCGTCCAGGTAGACCACCCCCTCGGGGAGGGTGAACTCCTCGCGGAACGCCGCCAGCGGGTCGACGGCGTCCAGCGCCGCGCACTCCTCGCGCGTGATCATGCCGGTCCCTCTCCCGCCGTCGTCGTTCACAGCTCGTCCCGGATCGTCCACAGCTCCGGGAACACGTCCTGCTCGGCCGCCTTGCGCAGCCAGGTCAGCCCGCTGGAGCCGCCCGAGCCGGGCTTGCCGCCCATGGTCCGCTTGACCGAGGTCAGGTGCCGCTGGCGCCAGCGGGTGACCCGCTCGGCCACGTCCAACAGGGCCTCGGCGAGCGGCTGCAGGGCCGCGAACTCCGGCTCGGTGTAGACCCGGCGCCAGGCCGCCACGACCTCCTCGGAGGGCCGGTAGCGCTGCTCCGATGTCTCCGCGTGCACCGCCAGGCCGTGCCGGGCCAGCAGCCCGAGCGCCTCGTCGTACAGCCCGGGGGAGCGCAGCTCCTCGGCCAACTCGGCCTGGACCTCGGGCATTTCGGTGTACATGTTGAGCAGCGCGGCGTTCTTGTTGCCGAGCAGGAACTCCAGGTGCAGGAAGGCCGAGGACTGGAACCCGGAGGCCTCGCCGAACAGCGCGCGGAAGGAGTTGAACTCCTGCGGCGTCATGGTGGCCAGCAGGTCCCAGGACCCCACCAGCACGTCCTGGACGTGGGTGCCGCGGCGCAGCGCCGCCAGCGCGGCGGCCAGGTCGTCGTCGTGCAGTGCCTGCCGGGCGATCGTCCACTCGTGCCGCAGCAGGTCGAAGAGCAGCTCCATCACCTGGGTGGTGACGATGAACGACAGCTCGGCCGGCTCCTTGCTGCGCGGGTGCTGGAGGCCGTGCAACTCCTCCAGGCGCACGTACTGCGCGTACGGGGTGCCCCGACCCGGTCGGCCGCCCCGACCGAACGACAGGTTGGGTGTCTCCACCGTGTCGTGCCCCATCCCGATCCCTCCTGGTCCCGTCCGGGCCTCGTCGCCCGGGGCCGGCGGAGTGGACGGACGTCCTGGTTCCACCGGGGAGCCCATTGTGCGGCGCCACGGTGCCCCGCTTGAATGGCCGACGAGCACCGCAACCGGGCTTCGGGTTGTCATTCGCGAGGCGTTCGGCCGAACTGCTTTACGAATGAAAAACCGCTGATCACCACCGCTTTTCGGGAGCCCCATGGACGCCGTCGACCGCCGACTGCTGGCCGAGCTGCAGGCCGACGCCAGGCTCTCGTACAACGAACTCTCCCGCCGGGTGAGCCTGTCCGCACCCGCGGTGGCCGAACGGGTCCGCCGGCTGGAGGCGGACGGGGTGATCAGCGGCTACCACGCCCACGTCGACCCCACCCGGGCCGGGCTGCCGATCACCGCGCTGGTCCAGGTGCAGTGCTACGGCCCGCGCTGCGTGCTGCGCGACCCGGAGGTGGCGACCTGGCCGGAGGTGCTGCAACTGCACCGGGTCACCGGCGGGGCCTGCTGCGTGCTGCTGGTCGCGGTGTCCACGATGGCCGAGTTCGAGGCGCTCTGCGACCGGCTCGGCGGGTACGGCCCGCCGGCCAGCTCGATGATCCTCTCCAGCCCGGTGCCCTGGCGGCCGCTGCTGCCGAGCTGACGAACGTGCGTTGACGTCGACGGCAGGGAGTAGGTTCCTCGGCATGCCGAACGAGCGCCACATCCTGCTGCTGTCCGGGAGCCTGCGGGCCGGATCCGCCAACGAGGCCGTGCTGCGCACCGCCGCCGCCGTGGCGGACACCCTGCCCGGCGTCCGGACCGTGTACCACCCGGGGCCGGCCGGGCTGCCGCACTTCAACCCGGACCACGACACCGACCCGCTGCCGGAGCCGGTGGCCGGACTGCGGGCGGCGATCGGGGCGGCCGACGCGCTGCTGGTCTGCACCCCCGAGTACGCCGGGACGCTGCCGGGCGCGTTCAAGAACCTGCTGGACTGGACGGTCGGCGGGGTCGAGATCGCGGACAAGCCCGTCGGCTGGATCAACTGCGCCGGCCCGGGCCGCGGCGGGGGCGCGGAGGCGACCCTGCGCACCGTCCTCGGCTACACCGGCGCGGCCGTCCTGGACGAGGCCTGCGTGCGGATCCCGCTGGAGCGCGGCGCGGTCGGCCCGGACGGACTGGTCGCCGACCCGCTGGTGCGCGAGCGGATCGGCGCGGTGCTGGCCCGGCTGGCGGCGGGCTGAGCGACGAGGTGGCGGGCTGACGGGCGCGGTGCCGGCCCGGTCGGCGGTGGGTCGAGCGGCCTCAGTGCACCACGGCCAGGGGCACCCCGAGCCCGGCCAGGCCCTCCAGGAAGAGTTCGACCCCGACCGCCGCCAGCAGCAGGCCGAGCAGTCGGGACAGCACCTCCAGCGAGGTGCTGTGGGTGCGCCGCATCAGCGGTGCGAGCAGGGCCACGCAGACGTAGTTGAGCACCGCCACCGCCACGTACGCGCCGGCGACGGCGGCCTTCCAGCCCCAGTCGTTGCGGTTGAGCGAGGCGACCAGGACGGCGGTGATCGCGAGCGGGCTGGCGATGTACGGCAGCAGCAGTTCGCGGACGCCGTCCGCCAGCGGGTTGGTCAGGTGCTCGTCCTCGTCGCCGTCGGTGCCGAGGTGCATCCCGAAGACCAGCGCGACCGCGTAGACGAAGAAGATCGCCCCGCCCGCGAGTTGCAGCGACTGGTCGCTGATGTGGAAGAGCGTGGTGACCTCGTCGGCCCCGAAGCCGAGCACCAGGCCGATCACCGCCGAGATGACCGTGCTCAGCGCGGCCAGTCTGCGCAGTTCCCGGTTGCTGCGGGTCCCGGCCAGCCGGGCGAAGGACAGCATGGTCTTCGGCGGGCCGACCACGGCGAAGAAGGTGATGAAGGCGCTGCCGAGGTTGAAGACGAACATGCGTCCAGCATGACCGCGACGGCCGCGGCCTCCCGCCCGCCACGCCCCGCGGCCGGGCGTGGCGTGGATCTCCCCGCGCGCGGTCCATTCCTCGCGGCGGGCGGATTCGCCCGGATGGCGGCCCCGACTCGAACGGGTGCGCGCTCTCGGGTGCCATGGAGGTAGGTGCGACCGCTCCCCGGCGGTGTGACCACCCTTGGCGGAAACGAGGATGCGACATGTGCCTGAACCGTAAGGACCTGGGCCTGCTGGCCCTGCGCAGCGCGGTCGGCGGGGTGCTGATCGCGCACGGCACCCAGAAGTTGTTCGGCTGGTTCGGCGGTGGCGGCCTGGAGGGCACCACCCGGGCGATGGACCACATGGGCTTCCACCCGGCCCGGCAGAGCGCCGTCGCGGCGGGCCTCGGCGAGGCGGGCGGCGGTGCGCTGCTGGTGGCCGGACTGGCGACTCCGGCGGCGGGCGCGGCGGTGGCCGGGACGATGGCCGGGGCGGTGTCGGTGCACGCCCCGGCGGGCTTCTTCCTGACCAGCGGCGGCTACGAGTACCCCGCGTTCCTGGGCGCGACCGCGCTGGCGCTCGGCCTGGCCGGCCCGGGCCGGTACTCGCTGGACCACGCCACCGGACACGTCTTCGACCGGCCGTGGGTCGGCGCGGCGGCCTTCGTGGCGAGCGCACTGGGGGCGTACGGGGTGGTGGCGCGTCGCCGTCACCTGGTGCGGCTGCGCGAGGAGCGGGCGGCGGTGGAGGCGGACGAGCAGGAGGGGTCCGGGCTCTCCTAGGGTCCGCCCCGTGGGTTCCGTCGGACCGGCCCCGGTGCTTTCACCCGGAGGCAGCACCTCTGCTGGCGGCGGTGCCGGGCGGCTCGGAGGGTGGGCGGGGAGGTGTGCCGGGCGGCCCGGCGCCGGGAAGGAACGAGGGACCCCATGGACCGTACGACGGACCGCCAGCCGCTCACCCGGGTCACCTCAGGGCGGTGTTCGAAGAGTCTGACGAAACGTCAACAACGCTTCACCGCAGCAGTGTTGGCGGCCTCCGTGCTGGCCGTGGCGGGGCTGGCGGGCTGCTCCTCCGGCAAGAGCGCGGGCAGTCCGGCCTCCTCGGCGGCCGGGCAGGCCCAGCAACTGGCGAGCGCCGCCGCCTCCGCCGCCTCGGCGTTGGCCTCGGCGGCCGGCGGAGTGGCGGGCGGGGTGGGCGGGGTGATCGCCTCGGCGGAGGCCGAGGCCTCGGCGGCGATCTCGGCGGCCTCCTCGGCGGTCGCCGGGATCAAGGGCGGACTGGACGCCAAGGGGGACGTCGCGGTCGGGGCGGTGTCGACCGGCGCGGACGGTCGGCCGCAGGTCCGGCTGACCGTCACCAACCACGGGCAGCAGTCGTACCGGTACGTGGTCCAGGTGAACTTCACCGACGGCGGCGGCAGGCTGCTGGACGCGACCGCGGTGACCGTCGACGACGTGGCCGCCGGCGGGAGCGCGGAGGCCGTCGCGCACGCCAACCGCGCCCTCACCGGCACGGTCAAGGCCGAGGTGGCCAACACCGTCCGCTACTGAACCCCGCCCGCGCCCCCGCCGCCGGATCGCCCCCGCCTCCGCCGGACCCCGCCCCCCGTTGTCGAACCCCGCACCGGGTCCGGGCGCCGAAACCCGCTGCTCGGACCCGGTGCGGGCCGGGCGGGCAACCTTAAGCGGGACTCAAGGGCCAACAGCACCCCTTGACGGGCGAGTTGGTCTAGTCCATTTTTATTGCCCAGGTGCAGGGAGCCCCTGAACCGGCGTCACCGGCCTCGTGCCGGGGGCGCCGGTTCGGCACATCCCGGCGTCCGTCATGGCCTGCCCGCTCTACTCCCCACCCCCTGATCTGTCATGTCCCGGTCGTCCGGCCCCACCCCGGACGCACGACCCCGCCGGGCGACGGAACCTCCCCCACGACCAGGAGTCACGCACCCATGCTGCGCTCACGCATTGAAAGGGCCGGGACCCCGGCTCCGGACGGGCCCCGTCGGCGCCGTCCGAAGAGCCTGGCCGCGATCGCGGTCGGCACCACCGCCTCCCTGCTGCTCGGCGCGGGCCTCGCGCTGACCGGCGGCGCCGCGGCCAACGCCGCGACCACCAACTCCACCGGCGCGCCCGCCACCAGCGGCGGCCTCAAGGTCGCCTACTACGACCAGTGGTCGATCTACGCGAACGCGTACTACCCGAAGACGATCCAGGACACCGGCGTGGCCGGGAAGCTGGACTACCTGATCTACGACTTCGCCAACATCTCGCCGACCGACCTGGGCTGTTTCGAGGCGACCAAGGCCGCCGACACCAACGACAACAACCCCAACGCCGGTGACGGCGCGGCCGACGCGTTCGCCGACTACCAGAAGAGCTTCGGCGCGGACATCTCGGTGGACGGCGTCGGCGACGTCTGGAACCAGCCGATCGCGGGCAACCTCAACCAGCTGAAGAAGCTGAAGGCGAAGAACCCCAAGCTCAAGATCCTGCTGTCGATCGGCGGTTGGACCTACTCCAAGTACTTCTCGTCGGCGGCCGCCACGGACGCCTCGCGCAAGCACCTGGTCTCGTCCTGCATCGACATGTTCATCAAGGGCAACCTCCCGTCCGACGCCGGCTACGGCGGCCCGGGCACCGGTGCGGGCATCTTCGACGGCATCGACATCGACTGGGAGTACCCGGGCGGCGGCGGCCACACCGGGAACATCTCCAGCCCGGCCGACAAGCAGAACTTCACCCTGCTGCTGCAGGAGTTCCGCAACCAGCTGGACGCCCAGGGCAAGGCCGACAACAAGACCTACGCCCTGTCGGCGGCGGTCGGTGCCGGCCAGGACAAGATCATGAACGTCGAGACCGACAAGATCGGTCAGTACCTGACCTTCATGGACGTCATGACCTATGACATGCACGGCGGTTGGGACCCCCAGGGTCCGACCAACCACCAGGCGCCGCTGTACTCCGGCCCGAACGACCCGTCGACCCCGGCCAAGCCGGGCAACGGCAAGTACTCGATCGACAACGCCATCAAGGCGTGGACGGTCGGCGACCCGCAGTACGGCATCCCCGGCGGCTTCCCGGCCAGCAAGATCAACATGGGTGTGCCGTTCTACTACCGCGGCTGGACCGGCGTCCAGAACAACGGCAAGAACGGCCTCTTCCAGCCCGCCACCGCCCCGGCGACCGGCGCCGCGATGTCCGGCAACGTCGCGGGCATCCAGATGTACAAGGAGCTGGCCGGCTTCGTCGACAACCCCTCCAAGACCTTCTGGGACGACGACGCCAAGGCGACCTACTTCTACGACGGCAACACCTTCTGGAGCGGTGAGGACGCCCGGTCCATCCAGGCCAAGCTCGACTACGCGCACTGCAACGGCCTCGGCGGCTCCTTCGCCTTCTCGCTGTACGACCTGGGGACCAACACCAGCCTGTTCGACACGATGGTGAACGCCACCAACGGCTCGGCGGCCGGCTGCCCGGCCCCGCCGACCGGCACCCCGAGCCAGACCCCGACCGGTACGCCCACCGGCACCCCCACCGGTACGCCGACGGGCACCCCGACCGGCACGCCCACCGGGACGCCGACCGGCACCCCCACCGGCACCCCGACCTCGCCGGCCACCTGCGCGGCCGCCCCGGCCTGGGACCCGAACGCCACCTACGCGGCCGGCGGCACCAAGGTCTCCTGGAAGGGCCACTACTACACCAACAAGTGGTGGACCAAGGGCGACGACCCGAGCCAGAGCGGCCAGTGGGGCGTCTGGACCGACAACGGCCCCTGCTGACCGGTCGACCGGCCTGACCGGTTGACCGCCCGGGGGTCCGACGGACCCCGCGGCACCTGAACGACGACGAGTCCGGCCCGCCGGGGAGCATCTCCCCGGCGGGCCGGACTCGGTCGTTCCCGCCGCCGGGCGCCACGGCCTCCCGGCGCCACGGCCCCCGGCGATGCCGTCCCGGTGCTACGGCGCCAGATCGGCCGTGCGCCCGAGTGCGTCCGGCTGGCTCTCCTCGATCCGCCGCAGCATCCGGGCCAGCAGCGCGGAGAGCGCGGTGCGCTCCTCGCCCACGACGTCCTGGAGCAGCTCCTCCTCGAACACCGCCGCCATCCGCATCGACTCCAGCCACTTGTCGCGGCCGTTCTCGGTCAGCTCGATGATCACCCGGACCCGGTTGGACTCGTCCCGCTCCCGGGTGACGAGGTCCTCGGCCACCATCCGGTCGATCCGGTGGGTCATCGCGGCCGGGGTGAGGCCCAGCCGCTTGGCCAGCTCGCCCGGCCCCAGCCGGTAGGGGCTGCCGCTGACCACCAGCGCCTTGAGCACCTCCCACTCGGCGGAGGTGATTCCGAGCACAGTCAGCTGCCGGTCGTACGCCACGCCCATCCGCCGGGAGACCCGGTTGAGGGTCTGCACGATCGTCTCGACCTGGGGGTCGACGGTGGGGAACTCCCGCTGGTAGAGCGCCACTTGCTCGGCGATGCCGAGCTCCAGGGGAGTGGCGCGCGGGAGCTTGTCGGCAGCCGGCGACGGCTTGTCCGTAGTCATGCGGACCAGTGTCGCACGGTCGTGCACTCCTTAAGACTTTGACTCCGCACTCTTCCGGTGCTAAGACTTTATCTCGTCAGAGTTTAGGTCTGAAGTCTTCTGGGCTCAAGAGTTCCAGTCGAAACCAGGAAGGGATGTGCACGGTGACCGGCACGGTGAAGCAGCAGAGGCAGCAGCGACGTGGGGCGGGCAGCCCGCTGCGCCGCGTCCAGATCGGCAACGCGCTCAGCGCGTTCGGCAGCGGGTTCACGATGCCGTACATGTTCGTGTACGTGGACCAGGTGCGCGGACTGGGCTCGCTGGCGGCCGGGATGGTGTTCACCGTCTTCGCGCTGGCGGCGCTCGCCGTCCTCCCGTTCACCGGGCGCGGCATCGACCGCTACGGCCCCCGTCCGGTGCTGCTGGTGGGTGCCGCGCTCGCCGCGAGCGGCGCGTTCGCCTTCGGCCACGCCACCGGCACCCCGGCCCTGCTGGTCTCCTCCTTCCTGTTCGGCGCGGGTGTCACCACCTGCCAGCCGGCGCTCGCGACGATGATCGTCCGCTGCTCCACGGCGGCGACCCGCTCGCACGCCTTCGCGCTGCAGTTCACCCTGGTCAACCTGGGCATGGGCATCGGCGCGCTGGTCGGCGGGCAGATCGTCAACGTCGCCGACCCGGCCAGCCTCACCCGGCTCTTCACCATCGAGGCGATCACCTTCCTCGGCCTGGCCCTGGTCACCGGCACCGCCCGGATACCCAAGGCCCAGCTGGGCATCGTGCCGGAGAAGAGCGACAGCCCGACCGGGCTGCGCGCCCTGCTCGCCGACAAGGCGATGGTCCGGCTCAGCATCCTCGCCGGGCTGATCTTCTTCACCTGCTACGGCCAGTTCGAGTCCGGTGTCGCGGCCTTCGCCACCGACACCGTCGGCACCGCACCGTCCACCCTGGGCCTCGCGATCGGCGCCAACGCGGTGACCATCGTGGTGCTGCAGATGTTCATGGTGCGGATCACCGCCCGCCGCCGCCGCACCACCGCGATGGCCGCGGCCGCCGTGGTCTGGCTCGGCGCCTGGGCGATGGCCCTGGTGGCCGGCCTGATCCGGACCGAGACCATGGCCGCCACGGTCGCCATCGTCTCGATCTACGCCCTGTTCGGCGTCGGCGAGTCGCTGCTCGCGCCCACCATGGGCCCGATGGTCGCGGAGCTCGCTCCGGCGCGGCTGCTCGGCACCTACAACGCCGGGTACGCCCTGGTGAAGCAGATCGCGATCGCGGTCGGCCCGGCCGTCGGCGTGCTGCTGGTCGGCTCCGGCACCTGGCCGCTCTACCTCGCGGCCATGGCGGGCTCGACGCTGCTGATCGTCGTCCTGGCGCTGCGGCTGCGCCCGTACCTCACGGCGGAGCAGGACAACGCGGCCCCGGTCGTGGTCCACACCCCGGCCCCGGTCCGGGAGCTGCAGACCGCCGCCTGACGCGCCGGCCCCGGCGGCCGCGCACGGGCGTTCGAGCGGGCGCCGACCGGTCACCTGGTCGGCGCCCGTCGCGCTTGGCTTCCCGGGCACCGCCACATAGTGTCAGTGGCTGTTGACCGCCCGGCCCCGGCCCGGGCAGCAGACCCGGGCCCGGCGCAGCACCCGCGGGCCCCGCAGACAGGCGATCGGCGAGGCTATGACGCAAGCGGCGCTCACGCATCCTTCGGCGGCCCCGGCCACCGCCGACCCGGACCCGGCCCCGGCCCCGCGCGGGCTGCTGCGCTGGGCCGCCGACCGCTCCGGCTGGCTCGGCCCGATCGGCGTCGCCGTCTTCGCGGGCCTGCTGCGGTTCTGGAACCTCGGCCACCCCAACGCCTTCGTCTTCGACGAGACGTACTACCCCAAGGACGCCTGGTCGCTGCTCCAGCAGGGCTACGAGGGCACCTGGCCCGACCACGCCAACGCCGACATCCTGGCCGTCCCGCAGTCCATCCCGCTCAGCTCCGCGCCCGAGTTCATCGCCCACCCGCCGCTCGGCAAATGGGTGATGGCGCTCGGTGAGCAGTTGTTCGGACTGCACCCCTTCGGCTGGCGGTTCATGACCGCCCTGCTCGGCACCCTCGCCGTGCTGATGCTGGCCCGGATCGGCCGCCGGCTCTTCGGCTCCACCCTGATCGGCTGCACCGCGGCGCTGCTGATGTCCGTCGACGGCCTCCACCTGGTGATGAGCCGGGTCGGCCTGCTCGACGGCATCCAGATGTTCTTCGTGCTCGCCTCCTTCGGCGCCCTGCTGGTCGACCGCGACCACGTCCGCGCCCGGCTGGCCGCGGCCACCGGCGGCGGCACCGGCGGCGACACCGTCCGGCTGGGGATGCGCCCCTGGCGGATCGCCGCCGGCCTGCTGATCGGCGCCGCCTGCGCGGTCAAGTGGAACGGCGCCCCGATCCTCGCCGCCTTCGGCATCCTGACCGTGCTGTGGGACCAGTCCGGCCGCCGCGCGGCCGGTGCCCGCCACCCCTGGCGGTCCATGCTGCGCCTGGACGCCCTCCCCGCCTTCCTCGCCATGGTCGGCTCCGCCGTGGTGGTGTACGTCGGCGCCTGGAGCGGCTGGCTGGCCACCGGCGCCGGCACCGGCGGCGGCTACGACCGGCACTGGGCGGACGGCCGCGCCGGCCTCTCCCCGGACCACGTCCTCGGCATCCCGCTGCCGCAGGTCTCGATGAGCTGGGTGCCCGCACCGCTGCGCAGCCTGTGGCACTACCACGCGCAGATGTACGACTTCAACACCGGTCTGAGCACCCCGCACACCTACCAGTCCAACCCCTACGCCTGGCTGGTCGACGGCCGCCCGGTGTCGATGTACTGGGAGCAGGTCCCGGCCGGGACGCACGGCTGCACCTCCTCCGGCGGCTGCGCCTCGCAGATCCTCGGCCTGGGCACCCCGTTCCTCTGGTGGGCGGCCTGCTTCGCGCTGCTCTACCTGCTGTGGCGCTGGTTCTTCCGCCGCGACTGGCGCTCGGGCGCCGTGCTCTGCGCGGTGGCCGGGATCTACCTGCCCTGGTTCCAGTACCAGGAGCGGACGATCTTCTCCTTCTACATGGTCGTGCTGGTGCCGTTCCTCTGCCTGGCCGTCGCCCAGATGCTCGGGGCGATCCTCGGCCCGGTCGGCTGCACCCCCGAGCGCCGCCGCTACGGGGCGATCGGGGCGGGGCTGATCGTGCTCGCGATCGTCGGCTGCTTCGCCTTCTTCTATCCGCTGTACACGGCGGAGGTGATCCCGATGTCGTCCTGGCAGGACCGGATGTGGTTCACCAGCTGGATCTGATGCCGCTGGCGGCCTCCGGCGGCGGGCAACTGCTGCCGGTCACCCCGGCGCTCGGGGTGGTCACCGCGGTGCTGCTGCTGGCGGCCGTCGCGGTGGCCGGGTGGGGCCTGCTCGGCCACGGGCGGGCGGTGGCCCGGGCCGGGCTGCGGGCGGTCGTCCAACTGGCCGCCGTGGCCGCGGTGATCACCTGGGTGGTCGCCTCGCTCTGGTGGTCGGTGCTGTTCGTGCTGCTGATGTTCTCGGTCGCGGTGCGCACCGCCGGGCGGCGGATGACCCCGGGCCCCGGCTGGATCTGGGCGGCGGCCCCGATCGGCGCGGGGGTGCTGCCGGTGCTCCTGCTGCTGCCGGCCGTCGGACTGCTGCCGCTCAAGGGCCTGTCGGTGATCCCGGTCGCGGGCATCCTGATCGGCGGCGCGCTCACCGCCACCTCGCTGGCGGGCCGCCGCGCCCTGGACGAGCTGCGCCAGCGCCGCGGCGAGGTGGAGGCGGCGCTCGCGCTCGGCTTCGAGGAACGGGACGCCCGGCTGGAGATCTGCCGCACGGCGGCCGCGACCTCGCTCGTCCCGGCGCTGGACCAGACCCGTACGGTCGGGCTGGTCACCCTGCCCGGCGCCTTCGTCGGCATGCTGCTCGGCGGAGCCTCGCCGGTCCAGGCGGGCGCGGTGCAGCTGTTCGTGCTGATCGGGCTGCTGGCGGTGGAGTCGGTGGCGGTCGTGGTGGTGCTGGAGCTGGTCGCGCGGGGGCTGGTGACGACCGGGCCGGTCGACCGGGTCGGGTAGGCTGGAGCGCGTTGAAGGGGAGTAGCCCTCCACCGGACCGTCGACATACTGGCCCCCAGGGGCCCGGCGCCCGGGGCACCGCTCGGAGAGCGGCTGCCGGCGAGACCTTCGGCCGCAGTGCTGTGACCGTTTCCAGTGCTGTCGGGCCGAAGCGTCCCCTGACGGACCAGCCGAGGCCGGACAGCCCGACCGAGGGAATCCTCCGATGAGTTTGACCGTTGCCGCGTTGACGTTCGGCATCATCTTCCTGGCCGAACTGCCGGACAAGACCGCGCTGGCCAGCCTGGTGCTCGGCACCAAGTACCGGGCGGCCTACGTCTTCGCGGGCGTCGCCGCCGCCATGCTGCTCCAGGTGGTGCTGGCGCTGGTCGCCGGGCAGCTGCTGTCGCTGCTGCCGCACCGCTGGGTGGAGGGCATCACCGGCGTGCTGTTCCTGGTCGGCGCGGCCATGCTGCTGTTCCACGGCGGTGAGGACGAGGAGGGGCACGAGGCCAAGGAGCCGTCCTCGAACCGCTTCTGGAAGGTGGCCGGGACCAGCTTCGTGGTCGTCGCGGTCGCCGAGTTCGGTGACCTGACCCAGATCATGACCGCCAACCTGGCCGCCAAGTACGCCGATCCGCTGGCCGTCGGCCTGGGCTCCTGGCTGGCGCTGTGCGCGGTCGGCGGGATCGCCATCGTGGGCGGGCAGAAGCTGCTCAAGCACGTGCCGATGAAGCTGATCATCCGGGTGGCGGCGGCGATCATGGTGGTGCTGGCCGGGATCAGCATCTTCGGGGCGATCACCGGCTGACGGCGGTGCCGTCCACCACCCCCTCGCGCTCCCTCGCCCCGCCCCTGCCCCGCTTCCCGCCCGGGCCCGCCCCGACCCCGGCCGTGCTCAGCAGCCGGGGTCGGCGGCGAGGACGGCCTGGGTCTTGGGACCGTAGAAGCCGTTCTCGCCCTTGATGCGGTTCTGGTTCTGGTAGTCCTGCAGCGCGTTCTTGGTCCACCAGTCGAAGGTTCCGGTGATGATCGACTTGTCGACGTACCCGCACTCGGCGTTGACGAGCTGCCGCTGCATCGCCATCACGTCGGGCCCGCTCATCCCCAGCTGGAGCACCCGCGCCGTCGCAGTCGGCGTCGGGGTGGGGGTCGGGGTCGGCGTGGGGGTCGGGGTCGGGGACGGCGTCGTCACCGTGGGGGGGGGGGTCGGCGTGGGCGTGGGGGTCGGAGGGGCCGTGCGGGTCGGACTCGGCTTGCGGGTGGGCGTCGGAGTCGGGCTCGGCGCGTCCGTCGTGGTCGGGGCCGGGTCGCTGGGCGGCGGCGCGGCCTGGGTCGGCGGGTCCACCGGGGCGGGAGCGAGCGTGGTGGTGGGCACCGGCTCCGCGTGGCGGGTCGGCTCGGCGGACGGCGTCACGGCGTAGGCGAGCCCCACGGTGAGCGCCACCAGGGCGGCGCCGACGCCCGCGATCAGCCCCTTGCGGCGGGCGAAGGGGTTGCGCCCGGACTGCTCGGCGGCCCGGCGCGCGGCGCGGCCGCCGCCTGCGGCGGGGTCGGGTGCGGAGCCCGGCTCCGGGGACCCGTTGCCGAACGGGAAGTAGCCGAGGTCGTCCCCGCCGCCGGGCGGGGCCGGGGGGACCGCCGGCAGCACGGTGGTGGCGGCGCCGGTGTACGCGTCCGGCGCGGGGCCGGGGACGGGCGGCAGGACGGTCGTCGCGTAGGCGTCCGCGTCCGGCCCGAGCGGGGGAGTGCCCGGTCTGCCCCGGGGGTCCGGCGGACCCTGCGGGACCGGCGGCAGGACGGTGGTCGCGAACGGGTCGGTGGTCAGCGGCGGCTCGTCCGCGACCTGGTGGGACGCCTGCGGCACGTACGGGCGGACCAGCGGCGGGCCCTCCAGGTGGGGCAGGACGGTGGTCTCGTCCAGGCTCCGGTCGGGGAGGCAGCCGCACCCGGTGGAGCGTGCGGCGCCGCACGTCGGGCAGTGCTGGTCCGGCATCGGCCGGTCCTCCTCGGTTCTCGGGTCTCGCGATCGGGCCTGATTATGCAGGACGGGCCGGAGGGGGGACAGGGGCGTCCGTCCCCCGGTGGGGGTGTTGTGCGGGTTGGTGACGGTTGGCCCCCGGGGAAACCGCCGGTCGGGGCCGGGCGGGCCCGGTGCTTACGTTCGGCTCAACCGGGCGGTGCATAACGGGACATATCTGCCAGCATGGGAAACGGGGAGTGATCATCCGCCCCGGCCACCCGGCCACCCGGCCACCCGGACATCCGGCCACCCGGTCGGTCGGCCGGGCCCGCCCCAGTCCCGCGACCCTACGGAGAGGCCCGGTGGAGACGCCATGACGGACCCGCTCGCCGCGTCCGACCGGGGCCCGGCGCCCGCGCCCGGTCCGCCGGAGACCACCGTCCCCAACCTCTGGGTGCCGATCGGCGCCCTGCTGCTGGCGATGCTGCTGGCCGCCCTCGACCAGACCATCGTCTCCACCGCGCTGCCCACCATCGTCAGCGACCTCGGTGGTCTGGACCACCTCTCCTGGGTGGTCACCGCCTACCTGCTGGCCTCCACCGCCGCCACCCCGCTGTGGGGCAAGCTCGGCGACATGTACGGCCGGAAGCGGTTCTTCCAGGCCTCCATCGTGATCTTCCTGATCGGCTCGGTGCTGTGCGGACTCGCCCAGGACATGGGCGAGTTGATCGCCTTCCGGGCGCTCCAGGGGCTCGGCGGCGGCGGGCTGATGGTGCTCTCCCAGGCGATCGTCGGCGACCTCGTCGCCCCCCGGGACCGCGGCAAGTACCAGGGCCTCTTCGGTGCCGTCTTCGGGGTGACCAGCGTGCTCGGACCGCTGCTCGGCGGCCTGTTCGTCGACCACCTCAGCTGGCGCTGGGTGTTCTACGTCAACCTGCCCGTCGGCGTGGTCGCCCTGGTGGTGATCGCCGCCGTGCTGCACGCGGCGGAGGTCCGGCGCGAGCACCGGATCGACTACCTGGGCACCGCGCTGATCGCCGCCGTCGCCACCTGCCTGGTGCTGATGACCTCGCTCGGCGGCACCACCTGGGCGTGGTCCTCCTGGCAGGTCGTCGGCCTGGGCGTGCTCGGGTTGGCGCTGCTGGTCGCCTTCGTCGAGGTGGAGCGGGCGGCCGTCGAACCCGTCCTGCCGCTGCGGCTGTTCCGCTCCAGGACCTTCAGCCTGGTCGCGGTGATCTCCTTCGTGGTGGGCTTCGCGATGTTCGGCGCGCTCACCTACCTGCCGACCTTCCTCCAGGTCGTCCAGCAGGTGTCGCCCACCATGTCCGGCATCCACATGCTGCCGATGGTGCTCGGCATGCTGCTCACCTCGATCGGGTCGGGCCAGATCGTCGCCCGCACCGGCCACTACCGGATCTTCCCGATCGCCGGGACGGCCGTCACCACGGTCGGGCTGTTCCTGCTCTCCCGGCTGGACGAGCACAGCAGCACCGGCGAGATGGGCCTCTACTTCCTGGTCTTCGGCCTCGGGCTGGGCCTGGTGATGCAGGTGCTGGTGCTGATCGTGCAGAACTCGGTCGGCTACCAGGACCTCGGCGTGGCCACGGCCGGTGCCACCTTCTTCCGCTCCATCGGCGCCTCCTTCGGCGTCTCCATCTTCGGCACGATCTTCGCGAGCGGCCTGGGCTCCCGCCTCGCCGAGGCCCTGGCCGGGCAACCGCTGCCGCCGGGCTTCCGGGTGGAGGCGATCACCGCCGACCCCCGCCTGATCAGCCGGCTGCCGGCCGCCGCCCAGGCCGGGGTCCACCACGCGTACGCCGAGTCGATCACCCGGGTGTTCCTGTACGCGGTGCCCGTCGCGCTGGTCGCCTTCGTGCTGTCGCTGTTCCTGCGGGAGCAGAAGCTGCGCTCCACGGTCACCGCGCCCGACCTGAGCGAGTCCATCGGGATCAACCCGGTCGAGCGGTCCTCGCTGGACGAGATCGCCCGCGCGCTGTCCGTGCTGAGCAGCCGGGAGGCCCGGCGCGACCTGTTCCGGCGGATCACCGCCACGGCCGGGCTCGACCTGCTGCCGGCCTCCAGCTGGCTGCTGCTGCAGATGCACCACCACGGCTCGGTGGAGCCGGCCGAACTCGCCGAACGGCGGATCGTCCCGATCGCCGTGGTCGAGGACGCCGTCCGGGAGGTGGAGGGCCGGGGCCTCGCCGCCCGCACCGGCGGCCTGCCGCTGCGCCTCACCGAACCCGGGCAGGAGGCGGCGCTGCGGCTGGTCGCGGCCCGGCGCACCCAGCTGGCGGAGCTGCTGGGGGACTGGGACGACGAGCAGTACGGCGACCTCGCCGACCTGCTCACCCGGCTCAGCTCCGCCCTCTGCGCCGACCGGCGGGACCGCCCGGACCCGCCGGCCGGCCCGCAGCCGCCGTACCACGGGGAGGGGCGGTCGTTCTAGGGAGTGCCCGCCCCCGGAGCGTGGTCCCGCCCTCGGGGCGTGTCCCGCCCGTGGAGCACGTCCCGCCCTGGGGGCGTGTCCCGCCGGGCCCGGTGGTGATCCGCAGGGCTCGCCGGAGGTCCGGACCGGCTCCGCGCGCGGCTCACGGGCCGCCGAACCAGCGGGGGGTGTCGAGCCGGAACGGGTCGCCGGGGGCGAGCTGCCGCAGGCCGTCCTCGACCTGGCGGAGCTGCTCCTCGCCGAGGGCGGCGGACCACTCCGCGCGCAGCTCGTCGAAGATCCGGGCCGAGCGCACCAGGCAGTCCACGCCCCGGTCGGTGAGTCGGACCACCTTGCGCCGGGCGTCGGCGGGATCGGTGCCGCGCTCGACGTAGCCGAGCTGCTCCAGGTTCTCGATGGTCTTGCCCGCGGCCTGCTTGGAGACGCCGAGCCGGCGGCCGAGTTCGACGGCGGTGGTGCCCCGGGGGCCGATCGCCTGGAAGACGAAGCCGTGCATCGGGCGCAGCTCGGGGTGGCCCTCGCGGGCGATGCGGTCGTGCAGCTCGTCGATGATCGTGCGGAAGGCGAGCAGCAGGCGCAGGGGCAGCTCGAAGCCGGGCGGGGTGGGTTCGCTTGACATGATAGACAACCTCATTGACCATATAGACAACGACATTGTCCATTCTAGGGGGTTCCTTCGCCATGCCCGTGATCCGCTCCGCCGACGCCCGTCGCACCGAGACCCCGAACGCCGTCATGACCACCCTCGCCTCGCCCACCCAGGGCGCGACCGCCCTCGCCCAGTGGCGGGTCGAGATGCCCGCCGACCGGCAGGGCCCGCCGCACGCCATGGACACCGAGCAGATCTGGACCTTCCTCACCGGCTCGGCCACCGTCACCCTGGCCGGCGAGACCCTGACCGTCCGCGCGGGCGACACCCTCGCCCTCCCCGCCGACGTCCCCCGTCGACTGGCCACCGCCGAGGGCTTCACGGCCGTCGTCGCCTCCCCCTCCCCGTCCCACGCCTACAACCCCGACGCCCGCACCCCCGACGGCGCCTGCGCCCTCGCCCCGCGCGACGCCGACCGTCTCCTCCCGGCGTGGATCGCCTGAGCCGGACGCCGGACGCCGGACGCCGGAGCCGGCACGCCCCCACGGCGGCCGTCCACCACCGGGACACCGCCGTCACGCCCCGCCCCGGAGCGCCCGGACCACGGCGCGTGAGGTGTAGCAGACTGCTCCTGAACACCCCAGCCGACGGCCGTACGGGCCCCGGCGGATCAATGAGGAGCGGCATGTCCGTCGTCAAGATCAACGTACTGACGGTGCCGGCCGAGCAGCGTGAGGTGCTGGAGCAGCGCTTCGCCTCGCGGGCCGGCGCGGTGGAGAACTCCGACGGCTTCGAGTGGTTCGAGCTGCTGCGCCCGGTCGAGGGGACCGACACCTACCTGGTGTACACGCGTTGGCGTGACGAGGAGTCCTTCCAGGCCTGGATGGAGGGCCCCATGAAGTCGGCCCACCAGAACGGTGGCGAGGGCGAGGCCCCGAAGCGGCCGGCCGCCTCCGGGTCCACGCTGTGGTCCTTCGAGGTCGTCCAGTCGGCCGGCCCGAAGGCCTGACGGCGGGGCAGGACGGACGGCGCGCCCCGGGGTTCCGGGGTGCGCCGTCCGGCTGTGCGAGGTCGGTGGCGAACCCGGCTGCGGGGGAGGGGAGTTCAGACCGCGGCGGGGTGGAGGGACTGGCGCAGGCCGGGGACGGGTTCGCGGTTGGCGCGCCAGACCAGGCGCAGCCGCAGGGGCGGGGGGTCGAGGGGGAGGCGGAGCAGGGTGCCGGCGGCGAGGGAGTCCCGGACGGCGAACTCGGGGAGCAGGGCGATGCCCAGGCCCTGTTCGGCGCACGCGCGGGTGACGGTGACGCCGCCGGTGCGGACGCGTTCGAGGGCGTGGCCGAGCAGGCGTTCGCCGGCCAGCCGGAAGGAGCAGGCGGGGGAGTCCACCAGGAGGCGTCGGCCGCGCAGGTCCGCGCGGGTCAGGGTGGCGGCGCCGCCGAGCGGGTGGGTGGGGGCGACGACCAGGGCGAGCGGGACGTCGCCGAGGTCGAGGTGGTCGAGCGGGGCGGGCGGCAGGTAGAAGCCGAGGTCGCCGAGCGGTCCGGCGGTGTCGAGGAGCAGCGCGGCCTCCAGGGCTCCGGCCGCGACGCCGCCGAGCAGGCCGTCCCGGGCGGTGTCGGTGTGCAGCGAGACGTCGAGGCCGGGTCGGCCCGCGGTGAGCCGGGCCAGTACGGCCGGTACGTGGGTCGCGGCTATGGTCTCCAGCGCGCCCAGCCGGACCCTGGTGCGGTCGGCGATCACCTCCCGGCGGGCCTGTTCGGCCTGGTCGAGCAGGGTGCGGGACCAGGGCAGCAGTCGTTCGCCGGCCGCGGTGAGCGTCAGCCCGCGCGGCGCCCGGTCGAACAGCGTGGTGTCCAGGCTGAGTTCGAGGGTGCGGAGCTGCTCGGAGACCGCGGAGGGGACGAGGCCGAGCGCGGCGGCCGCGGCGGTGACGGTGCGGTGGGCGGCCACGGCTTCGAAGACCCGCAACTGACGAAGTTCCACTGTCTCTCCGGTTCCCCCGAACGCCCGTGCGTGATCGGACGGCCCGCTCGCCGTTCGTGGTGCGGCTCGTGTTGTTGTGTTCGCGATGATGCTGCCGGTGTTGCGGGACAGCGTACGGCCGGGGCCGGGTGTTCCGAAGGCGTGCGGGGAATCGCCGCTGGTGCCGGCAGGGCGCCCCTGCGCCTCGGCCGGTGCGGTGTCCGGGCGTGCCGGACGGGCTCAACGGGGCAGTGTCCAGGCCTGGTTGGCGCTGTTGACCTGGCAGTCCCGCAGACGCAGCGGTGGGGTGGACCCGTCGGCCAGGTCGGCGCTGCCGTCGTCCGGGGCGGTGAGGCAGCGGGCGTCGGCGCCGTTGAGCAGGAGGCCGCCCGGGAGCGGCCGCCAGTGTTGGGCGCCGCTGCCGTCGCAGTCGTGGAGCTGGACGGGGGCGCGCTCGGCCGTCCCGCCCCGGGTGGCCCCGTCGGCGGTCGCCCCGCGCTCGTCCGGCCCGCGGCCGGCTGCCGTGAGGCACTTGCCGAGGGCCCGCAGCGAGCCGTCCTGCTGGACGGTCCAGTCCTGGGCGCCGGAGGAGTCGCAGGGCCGCAGCCGGACGGGGGTGCCGTTGACCGCCGAGGCCCGGTCGACGTCGGCGCACTGCCCGGCGCGGCCGGTCAGCGGGCCGCTCGGGCGGGGGGTGGCCCAGCGCTGCTCGGCGGAGCCCGTGCAGTACCGCAGCAGCAGGCGGCCGTCGTCGTCGGTGAGGCAGCGGCCGGTGGCCGGGTGCAGGATCGTGGAATCCGGGCGCAGGTGCCACACCTGGTCGGTGGTGCGGCGCTCCCAGGCGGGTGCGGCGGTGGCGGTGGTGCAGTCCCGCAGGTGGACGGCGGCGCCGTCGCCGAACCCGGTCGCGGTGAGGCAGCCGTCCAGCAGGCCGATGCTGCCGTCCGAGCCGACGGTGGCCTCCTGGGCCGCCGTTCCCGCACAATCCGCCAGCCGGACGGGGGCGTTGGCGTGTCCGGCGGCGGCCGAGCCGTCCAGGCAGGATCCGTCGGCGGCGGTGATCCGCCCGGACCGGGCGGAAACGGCGGGGGAGCCCGGTGTCTCCACCGTGCCGCGCAGCCGGGGCGCGCGGGAGGAGGAGCCGACCGTGAGGCCGTACCGCCCGCCGGGGACGCGCCAGCCGTGCGCATCCTGGTCCCAGACGGCGAAGGCGGAGCGGTCCAGCCGCAGCTCCACCCGGGTCGAGGCGCCGGGGGCCAGCGTGACCTTGTCGAAGGCCTTGAGCTGCTGCGGCGGTTCGCCGGCCGCCGAGGGGAAGGCCAGGTACAGCTGGGGCACCTCGGTGCCGGTCCGGGTGCCGGAGTTGGTGAGCTCGAAGCCGACCCGGACCCGGCCGGCCGGGTCCGGGCCGCTCACGGTGAGGCCGGTGTAGTCGAAGTCGGTGTAGGAGAGGCCGTGGCCGAAGGGGAACAGCGGGTCGGTGCCGACGGCGTCGTACCAGCGGTAGCCGGTGAGCAGCCGCTCGGTGTAGTGGTAGGCGCCGTCGGTGCCGGGGTACTGGGCGGCGTCCCGGAGCGGGGTGGCGTCGGCGGAGGTCGGGAAGGTGACGGGCAGTCGCCCGCCCGGGTCGGCGTCGCCGAACAGCACGTCGGCGAGGGCGGCGCCGCTCTGTTCGCCCGGGTACCAGGCCTCGACCACGGCGGGCACCGCGTCCAGCCAGGGCATGGTGACCGGCCCGCCGGTGTCGAGCACCACGACCGTGCGCGGGTTCGCCTTCGCGACGGCCCGGATCAGGGCGTCGTCGGCCGGGGCGAGGTCCAGCGAGGTGCGGTCCGCGCCCTCGGTCTCCTGGTCGCCGACCACGACGACGGCGACCTCCGACCGGGCGGCGAGCGCGGCGGCCGCGGTCGGGTCGTCGCCGGGGTGGTAGCGCACCTCGGTGGTCGTCCCGGCCCGGGCCGCGATGCCCTGGCGGGGTGTCACCGTGTGCTCGGCGTAAGGGGTGACGTGTGAGGAGCCGCCTCCGCCGGTGTAGGCGCGGTCCGCCCAGGGGCCGATCACCGCGATGGAGGAGAGCCGGGCGGAGTCCAGCGGCAGGACGGGCTTCCCGCCCCGGGACGTCGCGTCGTGCGGCCGCTCGTTCCGAAGCAGAACCGTTCCTGCAACGGCGGCGGCACGGGCGTCGCGCGCGCCGGCGGCCGGGTCGGCGGCGGACGCCCGGACGCCGTCGAGCGCCCCCGTGCGCGCCATCAGCCGCAGCACCCGCCGGACCTGGTCGTCCAGCACGGCCGGGGCCAGCCGCCCCTCGGCCACCGCGGCGGGCAGGTCGGCGAAGTAGGTCGAGCCGCCGAACTCCTGGTCCAGGCCGCCCGCCGCGGCGTAGGCGCCGGAGTGGGTCGCCGGGTAGTCGGAGCCGATCACGCCGTCGAAGCCCCACCGGCCCTTCAGCACGTCGCGCAGCAGCGGGAAGTTCTCGCACGCCCAGTGGCCGTTGACCGGGTTGTAGCCGCACATCGCCGACCAGGCCCGGCCGCTCCGGACGGCCGCCCGGAAGGCGGGCAGCTCGATCTCGGCCAGCGTGCGCTCGTCCACGTCCGAGCCGTACGACTGGCGGTTGTCCTCCTGGTTGTTGGCGGCGTAGTGCTTGACCTGCGCGGCGACCCGCTGGGCCTGGATGCCGCGCACCTCGGCGGCGGCCAACTGCCCGGCCAGGTACGGGTCCTCGCCCAGCGTCTCGAAGTCCCGCCCGCCCTGCGGGACCCGGACGATGTTCACCATCGGCGCGTACAGCACCTGGTAGCCGCGCGCCCGCGCCTCCCGGCCCAGCACGTCGCCGTACCGGGCGGCCAGCGCCGGATCGAAGGCGGCGGCCAGCGCGACCGGCGCGGGCAGTGCGGTCGCCGGCCGGCCGTCCCGCACCCCGGCGGGGCCGTCGGACAGCAGCAGCGGCGGGATGCCGAGCCGGGGCACGCCCTCGACGTAGCCGACCGAGTGCACGCCCGCCGGGGCGTCCCGGCCGCGGAGCAGCGTCACCTTCTCCTCGGTGGTCAGCTGGGCGAGCAGCCGCTCGATGCGCTGCTCCTGGCCGCCGTCCGCCGGTTCCGGCGGGGCGGCCGCGGCGCTGCCGGAGGTGACGGCCGCCAGGAGGCAGCCGCCGAGACCGAGTCGGAGGATCCGGGTCCGCAGGGGGGTTCGCGGGGGGAGACGTCGCATGGCAACCACCACCGATCGACGGAGTCGTAGCTGGCTGGGCGGGCCGAAAAAGTGACGATCTATCAAATTTACGGTTGATCGACGGCGAACGAAAGGTGGTGCGTCAGGGCGCGTCGGGAGCGCGCAGGGCGTGTCGTGCGCGTACGGGGCGTGTCGTATGTATACGGGGCGCACTCAGTTGCCGGGCGCCGAGCCGGGGAGCTGCTGTTGGTCGGGCCTCGGTCGGTCAGGGCTCGGCCGGTCGGGGCTCGGCTGGATCATCTCGGCGCTCTCCTGGGGGCTGCGGTCCCGGTGTCGGACGCCATCCTGGACCGCGGCCCCGGCGCGGAAGAGGGAGGTGGGTAGATTTTCGGATCATGAGAACACCAACGGGGGACATCCGAACGGCACTCGGCCGCCTCGGCGCGGACCATCCGACGGCGGACCGCTCCCGAAGACTCCTCGGCCGGGCCCTGCTCGGCATCGCCGTCCTGCTCTTCAGCTGGATCCTGGTGCTCGGCGCGACCACCCGGGGCCAGGCCGAGGTCCGGAACTGGTCCACCGTCTGGGTCGGCCTGGACGTCCTCCAGGTCGCCGGGCTGCTCGCCACCGGCCGGCTGCTGGTCCGCCGTTCCCGCCTCACCGCCCTGGCCGCCGCCGCGTCCGCCACGCTGCTCCTGCTCGACGCCTGGTTCGACGTGATGACCGCGGAGGGCGGCGGTGCCTGGTACACCGCCCTCGCGATGGCCCTCCTGGTCGAGCTCCCGGCCGCCCTCGCCCTCACCGCGCTCGCCCGCTCCGCCCTGGACTGGTGAGGAGCCGTGGCCGGCCGACGGGCCCGACAGCGGGGCTGGTTACTGTGATCGTCCGACCGATGATCGTTCGACCCGATGGATCGTCCGACCGATGATCATCGGACCCGATGGGAGACCCGCATGCCCGTAGTCATCGCCACCCTCAGGACCAGGCCCGGCCGCCGGGACGACGTCCTGGCCGCCTTCGAACAGCACGCCCCGGCCATCCACGCCGAGCCCGGCTGCGAGCTCTACGCCGTCCACGCCGGACCGGACCGCATCACCGTGGTGGAGAAGTGGGCCGACCAGGCCAGCCTCGACGCCCACAGCGCCGGCGCCCCGCTGGCCGCCCTCGGCCCCGTCCTGGCCGACGCGCTCGCCGAGCCGGCCGACGTCGCGGTCCTCCGGGCGTTCCCCGCCGGCGACCCGGCCAAGGGCGCGCTCTGACCGTGTGACGACGGGTGCCCCGCCCGGTGGGCCGGGGCACCCGTCGCGGCCGGACCGCGGCCGGACCGCGGCCGGACCGCGGCCGGACCACAGCCGGACCGCGACCGGGCGGGGTCAGTCGCCCGGTGGCGGCGGCCGGAAGTCGACCGGGGCGTCGAAGGCCGCCCGGCGGGTGGTGCGGCGCAGGGCGCGCAGCACGGGGGTGCCGAGGGTGAGGCAGAGGACCACGGTGAGGGCGGCGCGCGGCAGGTCCCAGCCCAGGGACGTGGTCAGGCAGTAGGCCGCGAAGCGGACCAGGTTGGCGGGCAGCGGGTCGCCGGGGACGAAGGAGATCGAGCCGGCCAGGCCGCCGATGTACGGCCAGCCCTGGAGGTTCATGATCGTGCCGTACAGCAGGGCCGACACCGCCCCGTACGCCGCCAGCAACAGGAGTTCGCGGCGGCCGCGCAGGGTGGCCGGCCCCGGCAGCAGCCCCGCGCCGAGGCAGACCCAGCCCATGGCGAGCATCTGGAACGGCAGCCACGGCCCGACCCCGCCGGTGAGCAGCGCGGACGCGAACATCGACAGCGAGCCGAGGACGAAGCCGAAGCCGGGCCCGAGCACCCGCCCGGAGAGGACCATCAGGAAGAACATCGGTTCCAGGCCGGCCGTCCCGGCCCCGAGCGGGCGCAGGGCCGCCCCGGCCGCCGCCAGCACGCCCAGCAGGGCGACGGACTTGGCGTCCAGTCCCGGTGCGCCGCCGCCCGCCGAGCGGCCCTCGGAGATCTGCGCGATGACGACGGCGAGGAGCAGGGGCAGGAGGAGGGCGAACAGCCACGGCGCGTCGGCGGAGTGGCCGACCAGGGCCGACCCGGTGGAGGCGAGCAGCGGCCAGCCGAAGGCCGCCACGCCGACGAGGGAGACGAGCGCGAGGGCCGTGACGGACCGGCGGCCGAGCGGGACGGGGCGGCTGCTCATGTGCTCAGCGCCTCCGCGACCTGCTGCACGGTGAGCCACGGCCCCGGTGCCAGCACCTTGGCGACCTGCGGGGCGAAGGCGGGGGAGGAGACCACCACCTCCGCCGTCGGGCCGTCGGCGACGATCTCGCCCTCGGCCAGGATCAGCGTGCGGTGCGCCAGTTCGGCGGCCAGCTCGACGTCGTGGGTGGCCAGCAGGACGGTGTGCCCCTCGGCCGCCAGTGAGCGCAGGATCTCGACCAGCCGGGCCTTGGCGGCGTAGTCCAGGCCGCGGGTGGGCTCGTCCAGGAGCAGCAGCGGGGGCCGGGCGGTGAGCACCACGGCGAGGGCGAGGGTGAGCCGCTGGCCCTCGGAGAGGTCGCGCGGGTGGGCGGTGTCGGCGATGCCGGGCAGCAGGCGTTCGACCAGGGCGCGGCAGGTGCCGGCCGGGGCGCCCGCATCGGTGTCGGCCGCGGCGCACTCGGCGGCGACGCTCTCGCCGTAGAGCAGGTCGCGCGGGTCCTGGGGGACGAGGCCGACGTGGCGGATCAGTTCGGCCGGGCGGGTGCGGTGCGGGGTGCGGCCGCCGACGGTGACGCTGCCGGAGGTGGGGGCGTGCAGGCCGACCAGGCTGCCGAGCAGGGTGGACTTGCCGGCGCCGTTGCGGCCCATCAGGGCGGCGATCTCGCCGGGGCGCAGCGCCAGGTCGACCCCGCGCAGGGCCTGCACCGGGCCGCGCCGGACGGCGAGCCGGTCGGTGGTGGCGGTGGGGGCGGCGTCCGGCACGGCGACGGCGGTCGGCGCCCGCCCGTCCAGTTCGGCGCGCAGCGCCGCGGCCCTGCGCCGGGCGTCGCGGACGGACAGCGGCAGCGGCTGCCAGCCGGCGAGCCGGCCGAGGCCGACCACCGGCGGGTGCACGGGGGAGTGCGCCATCACCTCGGCCGGTTCGCCGAGCACGGCCGGGGCGCCCGGGGTCAGCAGCAGCACCTGGTCGGCGTACTGGACGACCCGCTCCAACCGGTGTTCGGCCATCAGCACGGTGGTACCGAGGTCGTGCACCAGCCGCTGGAGGACGGCCAGCACCTCCTCGGCCGCGCCCGGGTCGAGCGCCGAGGTGGGTTCGTCCAGCACCAGGACGCGCGGGTGGACGGTGAGCACCGAGCCGATCGCGACCCGCTGCTGCTGGCCGCCGGAGAGCGAGCCCAGGGCGCGGTCGCGCAGGTCGGCGAGGCCGAGCAGGTCGAGGGTCTCCTCGACCCGGCGCCGCATGACGTCGGCCGGCAGGCCCAAGGACTCCATGCCGTAGGCGAGTTCGTCCTCGACGGTGTCGGTGACGAAGTGCGCCAGCGGGTCCTGGCCCACCGTGCCGACCAGGTCGGCGAGTTCGCGCGGCCGGTGCTCCCGGGTGTCCCGGCCGCCGACGGTGACCCGGCCGTGCAGCACCCCGCCGGTGAAGTGCGGGACGAGGCCGCTGACCGTCCCGAGCAGGGTGGACTTGCCGGAGCCCGACGGGCCCACCAGCAGGCAGAGTTCACCCTCGGGGACGGTGAGGTCGAGGTTCGCCAGGACGGGTTCGGCGGAGTCCGCGTACCGGACGTAGAGCTGCTCGAAGGTGATCACGATGCCCTCCGGGGCGGGGTCGGGGCGACGAACGCCGGGAGCAGGCCGAGGAGGACGGCCAGGACGGCGGCCAGCGGCAGCTCGGGGACGGTCGGCGGCACGACCGTGGGGGCGAAGGCCCCCGGGTTCCGGGCCGCGAGGAAGGTCACCAGCGCGGCCGCGGCGATGCCGGAGGCGGCCGTGAGCCACTCCGGCAGCGCCCAGGGGTCGGGCCGGTAGCGGGATCTGACGGACCGTCGGTTGCCGAGCAGCAGCCCGCCGAAGGCGGCGGCCAGGCCGAGCAGCAGCACCGGCAGGGCCCACCCGGCGCCCCCGGCGGTGAGCAGCCCGTACGCGGCCAGGCAGACCCCGAGCAGCCCGGCCAGGGTGAGTGCGGCGGTCACCCGGGCGAGTCGGCGCGGGACGTCGGCGGTGCGGCCGAAGCCGCGGGTGTCCATCGCCGCGGCCAAGGCGATGGACCGCTCCAACGCGCCCTCCAGGACGGGGAGTCCGACGCTCAGGACGGCCGCGACGCCCTTGTCCGTGCGGCCGCGCAGCCGCCGGGCGGCGCGCAGTCGGCGGACGTCGGCGACCAGGTTCGGCGCGAAGGTCATCGCCACCACCACGGCCACGCCCGCCTCGTAGAGCGCGCCGGGCAGGGCGCGCAGCAGCCGGGCCGGGCTGGCCAGCGAGTTGGCCGCGCCGACGCAGACCAGCAGGGTGGCCAGCCGCAGCCCGTCGTACAGCGCCGCGAGCAGGCCCTCGAGGGTCACCCGGCCGCCGATCCGCACGCCCTGTGCCCAGGCGGGGAGCGGGACTTCGGGCAGGGTGAACAGCACGTGGGTGCCGGGGATCGGCGAACCGAGCAGCACCGCGAAGACCAGCCGGATGCCGAGCACCAGCAGGCCGAGGCGCAGGAACGCCCCGTACGAGCGCGACCAGGGCGCATCGCCGCGACGCGCCGCGACCACGTATCCGGCGGTCGCGGCGAGCAGCAGCAGGATCACCGGGTTGGTGGTGCGGGTCGCCGCCGCGCCCAGTCCGAGGGCCCACAACCACCAGGCCCCGGGGTGCAGTTGGCGGGGACCGACGGGCGGGCGGGGGCTACGGGCGGTGCTGCTCACGGACCTGTCCTGGGAACGGGGTTAGGAGTGGCGACGGCGGCGGGCCTGCCAGACGGCGCCGCCGGCGAGGAGGACGACCAGTGCGCCGCCGGCGACCAGGCCGAGGTCCGGTCCGCCGTCGGACCCGCCCTTCGGGCCGGCCGGCCGGGCGGCGGCCCCGGTGTCCACCTGGTCGCCGCAGCCCGCCGCCGGGTACCCGGCGATGGCGCAGAGCAGGCCGTTGGTGTCGTACCGCAGCGGCGGGGCGACGGCGGCCAGCACCTCGGCCGAGGTGGCGCGCGGGGCGACGGCGGCACAGGCGGTCCGCTGCGCGGGCGGCCGGGCGCCGGACGAACCGGCGTCCTCGGCGGTGCCGAAGTCCAGCACCACGGCCACCCGCTTGCGGCCGTCCTGGGCCGGGGTGGCGGCGCAGACCTCGTCGAACCCGGCGGTCGCGCGCGGCTTCGCGGCCTCCTGCCCGCCGTCCGGGCTGACGGCGAACCGCCAGCCGTCCACCGAGCCGTCCGGCGGCACGGCGACCGCCGGCCCCTGCTGCTGGTACGTCCAGGCGCCGCCGTCGGCCCCGCGCCAGAACGACCAGTAGCGGTAGCCGGCGGCCTGCGCGGGCGCGGCGGCGGTCAGCAGGACCAGGGCCGCGAGCAGCGGGAGCAGCAGGGCGGCCGGGGCCCGGCGGGGACGTCGGCCGCCGGGGCTCCGGTCGGCGGGGGTCCGGCCGGACCGAACGGGCCCGGCGGCGGCACCGTCGGGGAGCCGACCCATCAGAGGTTCGGGTTGCGCTTGCGCTGGAGGCTGAGCAGCAGGCCGCCGCCGAGGCCGATCAGGGCGCCGACGGCGATCATCCAGAACGTCCCGAAGCCCCCCTTCTTCTTCTCCGCCGGGGCGGCCTCCGTCGACGCGGCGGCGTTGGCCTTGGGAGCCGGGCCGAGCGCGGTGAGCTGGCCGGTGAGGGAGGACTCGGTGCGGTGCGTGGCGTGGCTGACCAGCAGCAGGGTGGCGGTGGCGCCGGCGTCGGTGCCGTTCTTGGTCCAGGTGGCGCCCTGGCCCTCCAGCCAGTCGACGGCGTCGGTGGCCTGCTCGGGGTGGCCGCTCTGGGTGAGGGCGAGCGCGGCCCAGGCGGTCGCCGTGTAGTCCGGGGTGGGCTCGGCGCCGGGCATGGTGAGGGTGAGGTGCTCGCCGCCGGCGGCGAGCTGGGCGGCCAGGTAGGAGCTGACCGCCTCGCCGGCCTCGGCGTGCGGGACGGTGGCGGGGGCGGAGCCGTCGGCGCAGGCCAGCTGCTTGGGGGTGGCGTCGGCGCGGACCGAGGTCTCGACCGGCAGGTGCCCGCCGGAGGCGGCGAGGGCGGCCTGGGCGGTGGCCAGGGTGTTGGGGGCGAGGGCACCGGTGGCCGGGTCGGGCTGGAAGGCGAAGGCGCCGCGCTGGTCGGCGGGGGCGGAGCAGCCGAGCTGGAAGCGGGCGAGGCCGTCGAAGGCGTTCTTGCCCGCGGCACCGCCGCTGCCGGGCTTGGCCACGCTCGCCGGGTCGGTCCGGGCCGCGAACAGCGCGTTGACGGCGAGCGCGGTGGAGTTGGCATCGCCCGGGCTGCCGGGGTTGTACGGCCAGCTGCCGTCGGCGTTCTGGTTGGCCTTGAGCCACTGCACGCCCTTGTCGACGGCCGGCTGGTGCCCGCCGAGGGCGGTGAGGGCCTGGACGGCGACGGAGGTGGCGTTGCTGTCCTCGGTCTTGGGGTCGCAGGCGGCACCGGCGGCCCGGAAGGAGGGCCAGCCGCCGTCCTCGCACTGCTGGCCGGTGAGCCAGGCGACCGCGGAGTCGGCCGGGGTGACCTTCGTCGCGGTGAGCGCGATGAGCGCGAGGGACTGCCGCCAGACGCCGTCGTACGTCGGGTCGCTCTTGCCGTACAGGCCGTCCGGGACGGCCGGCGTGGCCGGGGCGGAGGGCGAGGGGCTGTCGGCCAGGGCCGGTCCGGCGGCGAGGCCGGCCAGCAGCGCGGCGGACAGGGCGGCGGCGCCCAGGCGGGCGGCGGTGAGCATGGTGCGGTCGTGCCTTTCGGTGAGCGGTGGGGCCCGGGCGGGGGCCGTTCCGTGGTCCTCGACGGGTGCCGGGCGCGGGGCCCGGCTCGCCGCTCGTCCCGCCCCGGGTGCTCCGGCCGGCCCGTCGCGCGGGGAGCGCGGGTCGGGCGCACGGGTGCGGGTCGGCGCCGGTTGCGCACCGGCGTCCCCCCGGGGGAGGGGCGGGATGGAGTTGTGCTGCCCGTCGACTCTAACCGGCGGGCCGTGGTCGGCGGGCCCGCCGGAGCAGGAACAGGTTCCAGTCATCGGGCCCGGACGGCGCCGGCCCGGCCCGGTCCGGGGCAGCGCCGGCCGCCGGGCCGGCCGGGTTCAGGGCAGCGCCAGCAGCCGGGCCGCGGTGTGCAGGTCGGCCCGGACCTCGGCGATCGAGGCGCGTCCGGAGAGCCAGGCGACGAGCGCCGAGTGCCAGGTGTGCTCGATCACCCGGACGGCCGCCCGCTGGCCCTCGCTGGGCGGGCCGGACTGCCCGATGGCGTCCAGGATGAGTTGTCCGGTGGCGGCGCTGACCAGATCCACCTCGGTGCCGACCGAGCGGTCCGCGAAGCACATCGCCCGGACCATCGCCTCGGCCAGCAGCGGCTCGCGCTGGAGCGCGTGGAAGGCCCGGGTGAGCGCGTCGGCGACCCGGGGCGCGGGCTCCAGGTCGGTCGGCGGGTGCCGCCGGATGTGCTCCTGGAGCTCCTGCAACTGCTCCAGCATGACCGCGACCAGCAGGTGGACCTTGGACGGGAAGTACCGGTACAGCGTTCCGAGGGCGACCTGCGCGCTCTCCGCGACCTCCCGCATCTGCACCGCCTCGTACCCGCCGCGGGCGGCCAGCGCGGTGGCGGCGCGCAGGATCCGGCGGCGCCGTTCGGCCTGGCGCGCGGACAGCGGGGGCTCGCCCTGGGCGGGCGGGGCGGAGCTCACGGACGGGGTCGGCGACGGCAAGGGTGCTCCCGGGGGCGCGTGGGTGGCGGCGTGCTCCAGAAGGGTCGCCCCGGGGCCGCCCCGCGGCCGGTCGGGACCGGTCGCGGGCCGGTCCGGGCCGACCCGGGGTCGGTCGGGACGGGCGTGGCGGGAATCACCGGCCCTGGCTCCTGAGCGAAAGCTACGGGCCGGTATCTTCGAGGTCTCTCATTGTTCACATGGTCGATGACGAGTTCCACAGCCACTGAAACCTGATCTACTTTAGCGAGCGGCGCCACCGTTGGTGCCGCTCGCACCGACAGCAGCCAGAGATGAGGGCCGAGGATGACCGCGCAGCCGCTGCGGATTGCCCTGCTGTCCTACCGCGGGGACCCGTTCTGCGGCGGTCAGGGCGTGTACGTTCGGCACCTCTCCCGGGAGCTGGCCAGGCTCGGCCACCACGTGGACGTGATCGGCGCCCAGCCGTACCCCGTGCTGGACGAGGTCGACGGCCCCGGCTCGGTCCGGCTCGTGGAGCTGCCCAGCCTGGACCTCTACCGCGCCGACGACCCCTTCCGCACGCCCGGCCGCGACGAGTTCCGCGGGCCGGTCGACGTGCTGGAGTTCGCCACCATGCGCACCGGCGGCTTCCCCGAGCCGCTCACCTTCTCGCTGCGCGCCCGGCAGTACCTGGCCCGGCACAAGGGCCGCTACGACGTGGTGCACGACAACCAGACCCTCGGCTACGGCCTGCTCGGGCTGGCCCGGCACGGCTTCCCGCTGGTCACCACGATCCATCACCCGATCACCGTGGACCGGCAGTTGGAGCTGGACGCGGCCACCACCCGGACCAAGCGGCTCTCGCTGCGCCGCTGGTACGCCTTCACCCGGATGCAGCGCCGGGTCGCGGCCCGGCTGGACCACGTGATCACGGTGTCCGGCACCTCGCAGCGCGAGATCGTCGAGCACCTGGGCGCCGCCCCCGGCGCCGTCTCGGTGGTGCCGATCGGCGCCGACACCCGGCTCTGGTCGCCCTCGGCGGAGATCGAGCGGGTGCCCGGCCGGATCGTCACCACCTCCAGCGCGGACGTGCCGCTCAAGGGCCTGGTGTTCCTGGTCGAGGCGCTGGCCAAGGTCCGCACCGAGCGGGACGCCCACCTGGTGGTGGTCGGCAAGCCGCAGAAGGAGGACGGGCCGGTCGCCGAGGCGGTCCGCCGCTTCGGGCTGGCGGAGCACATCGAGTTCCGCACCGGGCTGAGCGACCGCGAACTGGTCGACCTCTACCGCTCGGCCGAGGTGGCCTGCGTCCCGTCCCTGTACGAGGGCTTCTCGCTGCCCGCCGCCGAGGCGATGGCGACCGGCACCCCGCTGGTCGCGACCACCGGCGGGGCGATCCCCGAGGTCGCCGGGCCGGACGGCGGGACCTGCCTGGCGGTGCCGCCGGGGGAGGCGGACGCGCTGGCCGCCGCGCTCGGCCGGCTGCTGGACGACCCGCGGCTGCGCGCCGAACTCGGCGCGGCCGGCCGTGAGCGGGTGCTGGCCCGGTTCACCTGGGAGCGGGCCGCCGAGCTGACCGCAGCGGCGTACCGGTCGGCGATCGCCACCGGTGTCGGTGCCCGGGCCCGCTCCGGGCCGGGCTGGCGGTACGTGCCCTGAGGCCGGCGCCGAGGCGCCGGACCGGCGGAGGCGAAGTGTTCTGACGGAGCGTCAGAAATGCTTGGTAGCAATAGGAATGGGAGCCCTGCAGTGCTGACCGTCGATTTCTCGCGCTTCCCGCTCGCCCCCGGCGACCGGGTGCTCGACCTGGGCTGCGGCGGGGGCCGGCACGCGTTCGAGTGCTACCGCCGCGGTGCCCGTGTGATCGCCCTCGACCAGAACGCCGAGGAGATCGCCGAGGTCAAGAAGTGGTTCGCCGCGATGGAGCTGGCGGGCGAGGCCCCCGAGGGCGCGTCGGCGGTCGCGATGCAGGGCAACGCGCTGGCGCTGCCGTTCGAGGACGGCTACTTCGACAAGATCATCATCTCCGAGGTGATGGAGCACATACCCGATGACCGGGGCGTGCTCGACGAGATGTTCCGGGTCCTCAAGCCGGGCGGCCTGCTCGCCGTCACCGTGCCGCGCTGGCTGCCGGAGAAGATCTGCTGGGCGCTGTCCGACGAGTACCACGAGGTCGAGGGCGGCCACATCCGGATCTACCGGGGCGACGAACTGCTCGGCAAGCTCAAGGACGCCGGCCTGGAACCGTACGGCACCCACCACGCGCACGCACTGCACTCGCCGTACTGGTGGATCAAGTGCGCCGTCGGCGTGGACAACGACAAGGCGCTGCCGGTCAAGGCCTACCACCAGCTGCTGGTCTGGGACATCGTCGGCACCCCGGTGATCAGCAAGCTCACCAAGGCCGCCGAGAAGGCGCTCAACCCGGTCATCGGCAAGAGCTTCGTCGCCTACGCGTCCAAGCCGCACCACGCCGCGTCCGAGCGGGCCGGCGCATGACCGCCGCCGTCCCCGAGGTGCTGCTGCTCGACGGCGTACTGGACGCCGAGCAGGCGGCCGACACGGTCCGCAGCATCCTGGCCGAGCAGCGCCCGGACGGCGCCATCCCGTGGTTCGCCGGCCACCACCTCGACCCGTGGGACCACACCGAGGCCGCGATGGCCCTCGACACCGCCGGCGAGCACGCCGCCGCCGAGGCCGCCTACCGCTGGCTCGCCGCCCGGCAGAACCCGGACGGCTCCTGGTACGCCGCGTACACCGACGGCGAGGTCACCGACCGCGCCAAGGAGAGCAACTTCTGCGCGTACATCGCGGTCGGGGTCTGGCACCACCACCTCAGCACCGGCGACGACGCGTTCCTGGAGTGGATCTGGCCGGTGGTCCGGCGGGCGCTGGACTTCATCGTCGGCCTGCGGCTCCCCGGCGGCCCGATCGCCTGGCGGGTCGACGAGGACGGCACCGCCACCGGGGAGGCGCTGCTCACCGGCTCGTCCAGCATCCTGCACGCGCTGCGCTGCGGGCTGGCCGTCGCCGACTACCTGGAGGAGCCCCAGCCCGACTGGGAGCTCGCGGCCGGGCGGCTGCGGCACGCCATCGCCCACCACCCCGAGCGGTTCCTCGACAAGGGCCGCTACTCGATGGACTGGTACTACCCCGTCCTCGGCACCGGCCTGCGCGGGGACGCGGCGGTCGAGCGGATCGAGCGGGACTGGGAGCGCTTCGTCGTCCCCGGTCTCGGCGTGCGCTGCGTCAGCGACCGTCCGTGGGTGACCGGCGGCGAGAGCGCCGAACTGGCCCTCGCCCTCTGGGCGATCGGCCAGTCCGACCGCGCGGTGGACATCCTGCGCTGGATCCAGCGGCACCTGCGGCACCCGGACGGCTCGTACTGGACCGGGTACGTCTTCGAGGACGACGCGATCTGGCCCGAGGAGCGCACCACCTGGACGGCCGGGGCGCTGCTGCTCGCGGTGGCCGCGCTCGGCGGGGACCCGGCGACCGTCACGGTCTTCGGCGGGGACCAGCTGCCCGCCGGGCTGGTGGTCCAGGACTGCTGCTGAGCGGCCGGGCGACCGCCCGCCGCAGGAACGCCGAAGGGGCGGGACCGGATCTCCGGTCCCGCCCCTTCCGTGCGTACGGCCCGCGGGGTCAGCCGCGCTGGATGCCCGCGGTGTCGGCCAGCACGCCCTGGGTGCCGTCCGGCAGCTGGGCGACCAGGGCCGCGCCGCGCTGCTCGACGGCCAGGTACCAGGTGCCCGGCACGACCTCGCCGACCGGGGCGCCGACCGGGTTGTCCTTCGGGGCCAGCTGGCGCGGGGCCGGGACGGCGAACCAGAACGGCTGGAAGTCCGCCGCCGGGGCGGCCGGCTGCTGGGCGGCCGGGGTCGGCTGCGGGGCCGGGGCACCGGCCTCCTGCGGCTGGACCGGCTGGCCGGGCACGGGCTGACCGGCGGCCGGGTAGCCGTAGCCACCGGCCGGCTGGGCACCGAAGGCCGGGTCGTGGGCCTGGCCCGGGTAGCCGTACTGGCCGGGGCCGGGCTGACCGGGGGCGCCGGGGTGGCCGGGCTGGCCCGGCACCGGGTAGCCGCCCTGGTAGGGGACGGCCGCCGGGCGGTCGCTCACCAGCGGGGCCTTCAGCGCCGGCACCAGCGGCGCGGCCGCGGCCGCGCCCGCCAGCACGATCAGCGAGATGAGGCCGAGCCAGGCGCCGAAGCCGTGGCTGAGGCTGCCCACGGTCGGGCCGCCGCCCAGCGCCCAGAGCGAGGTCCACAGCGCGGCGATGCTGAACGCGATGCCCCACTGGTCCAGCCGCAGGCCGAGCACCTGGCGGTTGGCCGCGGCCGGGCCCTGGAAGCGCTGCACCAGGATCAGCACGGCGGCGGCGATCCCCAGCAGGAAGATCGAGGGCAGGATGGGGAACAGCTCGGTGCTCCACGCGTTCTGCGAGGTGGTCCCGCAGAACCGGCCGCTGCAGTCGACGGTCCAGTAGGGCAGGAAGGAGGCGATGAAGAGCAGGACGGCCGCGCCCGCGACGGCGGCGTCTCCCCTGGTGAGAGCGCGCAGATTCACTTACGTTCCCCTCGTTGACGTGTCGTGGACGGTGTGTTCCGTGCGGTCGGGCTGACCGGCCGAAACTCCCGAACGGACCAGAAGCCTAGGCCCAACCGTCCTGTCGGTGCACAGCGGGACCGGGAACGGGGCGAAGTCGTTGCCGACCGGACGGGCCGGGTGGGATTCGTCCACCGGGCCCGCACGTCCCAACTCCCTTGCCGGGCCCGCTCAGTGCGTGGTCAGGAAGGCGGCCAGCGCGTCGGAGATCCCCTGGGCGGCCTGTTGGCGCCACTGAGGGTCCGTCATCCGCCGGGCGTCCGCGGAGTTGCGCATGTTACCGCACTCGATGAACACCTTGGGGACCGTCGAGAGGTTGAGACCGCCCAGGTCGGACCGGGTGTCCAGGCCCTCGTCGGCGATGTAGTCGGCGTACGGCTCGCCGGTCGCGGCGTGGAAGCGGTCGCGCAGCAGCAGGCCCAGCCGGTGCGAGGGCCCGACGATCGCCGAGTTGTCCGCCTTACCGGCGACCACCTTCGCGGGCATGATCACGTGGAAGCCGCTGCCGCTCGCCGGGCCGCCGTCGCCGTGCACCGACAGCGCGACGTCGGCGTGCGCGTCGGCGCCGGCCCGGGCGCGCTCGTCGACGCACGGGCCCCAGGGGCGGTCGCCGTCCTGCACCAGCACCACCTTGGCGCCCCGGGCGGTCAGCAGGGCGCGGGCCCGGCGGGTGACGTCCAGGGTGTAGTCGGCCTCGGTGTAGCCCGCGTTGGTCTCGGTGCCGGTGGTGTCGCACTCCTTGTGGCCGTTGCCGACGTCCACCTGGCGGTTGATCTCGGTGGGGTGGGAGAAGTTGCCGGGGTTGTGGCCGGGGTCGAGCACGATGGTGCGGCCGGTGAGGTCGCCGGCGGGGGGAGCGGCGGCCGGGGTGCTGCCGGTCGCTGCGCTGCTGGTCGCCGCGCTGCTGGTCGCCGTGCTGCCGGTCGCCGTGCTGCCGGCCGGTGGGGCCTCCGGAGTGGCCGAGGGCCGGTCGGTGGGTTGGCCGGTGGGTTGGTCGGTGGCGGGTCGGACGGCCGCGGGCGGCGCGGAGCTCGCGGCGCCCGCCGGGCCGGAGTCGTCCAGGGCGTGCCAGCCGAACCAGCCCGCCGTGCAGAGCGGAACGGCCGCGGCGACCACGGTGGTGGTGCGCAGCAGGGCGGAGCGGCGGGGCGGTCGGGAGGGCTGGCCGGTCACGGGTGGTTCAGATCCTGTCCGAAGTGGGCGGAGTGATGCCGTACGCGGTCGCGATCGGCTTCCACTTGTTCAGGAAGTCCGACTTCGCCTGGGTGGCCTGGGGGTTGAGCTCGTCCGCGTGCTTCTTGTCCGCGGTGGTCGGCGCCCGGCCGGCACAGCCCTGGGCGGAGACGGCGCGGGCCCAGCTCGCGTACGCCCGGTCGACGTCGGCGGACAACTGCCAGGCGGACTTGAGCGAGTTCACCGCGTCCGCGCCACCCGGCAGGTCCGAGAAGCTCAGCGCGGAGAGCTTGGTCAAGAGGCCGTCGCGCTGCTTGGCGCCGCTGTCGAAGACCTGCGCCGCGCTGTCGATGTCGGCCTTGGCCGGGCAACTGCTGACCTTGGCGACGGCGTTGCTGATCGAGGCCCGGGCGTTCTCGCCGTCGGTGAGCAGGCCGTCCAGCGCCTGCGCCTGGGCCTTGGCCTGGGGACCGGCGGTGGTCGCGGTCGGGGACGGGGCGTCGGAGGGGGTGCCGGGGGCGCCGCTCGGCGCGGCGTCCGTGCCGGTGGGCGCCGGGGCGGGCTGCGGGTTGCCCGAGCCGCTCGCACCGGCGGCCGAAGGGCCGGGCGCGGCCCGGTTGTCCGTGTCCTTGCCCGAGGTCGCGTACAGCAGGCCGCCGCCGACCGCCAGCACCAGCAGCAGGGCGAACCCGATCAGCAGCGGGGCCTTGCGGTTGGTCGGGCGGTCCTCGTCGTCCTCGTCGTCGACCGGCTGGCCGGCGACCGGGTAGTCGGGGTGGGCGCCGTACGGGTCCTGCTGGTACGGGTTCTGCGGGTAGGGCTGCTGCTGGTACGGGCCCTGCTGGTACGGGCCGACCGGGGGTGGCGGCGGGTACACGTAGCCGGGGCCGGGGAGCTGGTCGCCGAGGGGGCCGCGGTCCTGCGGGGTCGCGTGGGTGGGGAACGGCGTGGCGCCGGACGGCGTCGCGGTGGGCGGGGTGCCCGGGGGCGCCGGGGGCACCCGGGGGAGGGCGGCGGTGGGGGCGCCGGGGCCCGGGTCGGAGCCCGGTCCGGGCGCCGGGGCGTCCTGCGGCGGGCCGAAGCCCGGGGCGGTGGACAGGTAGGGGCGGCCGCCCAGTGGCGGACCCTGGTCGCCGACCGCGCCCGTGGCGGGGGGCTCGGGTGCTGCGGCGGGAGCGGATTCGGCGTCCGGGCGCTGCGGATTGCGGACCCAGCCGCCGGCGCCGCCGCGCGCGGTCGGGTCCCAGACCGCCGGAGCGGTGTTGTGCTGGTCCGTCATGTGCCGCTGGCCCCCACCGTCCGCCGATGCTCTGCCTGGTGCTGCCGCCCGTGCCGCAGCCGCCGGGGGCTGCGCGGACACCGTACCGTTCGAACCCCCGGCCGACAGCCCCGGCACGACGTTAGAGCATCCGGGCGTGGCGGTGGGGACGATCGCGCGGGGCGGTCGGGGTGGGTCAGGCTCGGGCGGTGGTTCAGACTCGGGCGGTGGTCAGGCTCGCGCGGCGGTCCGGCGCAGGACGCGCAGCGAGCCGGTCACCGAGACCTCCTCGAAGCCCTCGGCCAGCGCCCGCAGGTACACCCGGTACGGCGCCTGGCCGCCGTCCGCCGGGTCCGGGAACACGTCGTGCACCACCAGCAGGCCCTCCGGCGCCAGGTGCGGTGCCCAGCCGTCGTAGTCACCGGTCGCGTGCTCGTCGGTGTGCCCGCCGTCGATGAAGACCAGGGCCAGCGGGCGCCCCCACAGCGCGGCGATCTGCGGCGAGCGGCCGACCAGGGCGACCACGTGCTGCTCCAGCCCGGCGGCGTGCAGGGTGCGGCGGAACCGGGGCAGGGTGTCCATCAGCCCGACCTCCGGGTCCACCAGGGTCGGGTCGTGGTACTCCCAGCCGGGCTGCTGCTCCTCGGAACCGCGGTGGTGGTCCACGGTCAGCGCGACCGTCCCGGCCTCCCGGGCCGCGGCGGCCAGCAGGACCGCCGAGCGGCCGCAGTAGGTGCCGATCTCCAGCAGCGGCAGCCCGGTGCGCCGGGCCGCCGCCACCGCGGCCGCGTACAGCGCGAGGCCCTCGTCCACCGGCATGAACCCGGTGGCCGCCTCGAACGCCGCCAGCACCTCCGGCGCCGGACGGGCGCCCTCCAGCAGGTCGGACATGCGGTGCTCCTCGGGGTCGGGCGGCGGACGGACGTGCTCGGACCCTACTCGACGGTAGCGGTGGGGCGGCCGTCGGCCTCCCGGAGCCCGGTGGCGGTCCCGCCCCGGACCCCGGTGGCCGTTCCGTGCCGGACGGTGCGGCCGGGTGCCGTCAGCCGGCCAGCAGCTCGGCGGCGATCCGGGCCCGGTACGGCGCCAGTTCGGCGGCGATCGCGGCGGCCTCGGCGGTGTCGGCGGCGACGGCGGCAGGGCGGTCCCCCGACCGCTCGGCCAGCGCGATCCGCAGGTGGGTCGGCGGGTGGGAGCCGTCCACGGCGGCCCGGTCCCGGGCGCTCAGCCGCAGCAGCCGCTCCTGTTCGGCGGCGGGGACGGTGGCGAGGTGCTCGCGCACCCGCTCCCAGAGCAGTTCCGGGGCGGGCGGCGCCGGGGCGTCCGCGCTCCGGCGGTTCCGGGCCCGGACCACCCGGGGGCGTCCGCGCTCCTCGGCCCGGATCCGGGTGATCGCGGTGTCCACCGTGCCGAGGAGCAGCAGGGCGGCGAGCGCAGCCCGGGCCGCCTCGCCGCCGGCCACCCGGACGGCGAGGGCGTCCGCGCGGTACTCGGCCTGCTGGCCGGCCCGCGAGGTGAGCCGGTCGAACAGCACCAGGCCCTGGTACACCAGCCAGGCGACGGCGCGCAGCACCAGCCGTCCGAACACCGCGCCGAGATGCACCAGCAGCGAGAGCCCGTCCTGGCCCGGGCCGCTGCCCCGGCGGCCCGGGTGGGCCATGCCGTACCAGGCCCGGAGCGCCGAGACGGCGCTGTACAGCCAGAACGAGCGGCGGTGGTCACCGTTGACGCGGTGCCCGAACTCATGGCCGAGCAGCGCGATCCGCTCCCGGTCGTCGAGCACCTCCCAGAGCGGCAGGCCGAGCCACAGGACCGACCGGCGGCGCAGTCCGACCAGACCGTACGAGGCGTTGAACTCGTCGGTGACCCGGATGACGTCCACCGGGCGGGCACCGACCTCGGCGGCCACCCTGTCCGCCAGCCCGTACAGGGCCGGCGCCGTGGCGCGGTCGAGGACGCCCTCGCCCCGCGGCAGCCGACCGAGCCGGGGCCGCAGGGTCACGGCGATCACCAGCAGCACTCCGCCGGTGCAGCGCTGCACGACCGTCCCGGTGATCAGCAGCCAGAGCGCCAGGGCGAACAGACCGACGGTGACGAGGTGGATCACCCCGGCCGCGGCGGAGGCCAGCAGCCAGTCCCGACGGGCGGTCGGGGAGTCGCGGCCGGCCGCCTGCTCCTCGAACAGCCGGTCGGTGCGCTCGGCCGCCGCGCGTTCGCGCCGGGTGGGCCCGGGGGCGTGCTCCTGCCCCGGGACGAGGTTCCAGTCGCAGGCCGGGCACCAGGCGACGAACCGCGGGTCGTCGGTCAGGGCGGCGCGGCAGCGGGGGCAGGGCGAACCGTGGGCGGGTCGGGCGTCGGGTCTGCCGGCGGAAGCGGTGAGGGGTGTGGTCACGGCGGAGATGATGGCGTGTCGGGTGGTGTGCGTACAGCGGATTTGTGCGGCGCTGCTCTGTACGGCACCGCTCTGTACGGCATCGCTCCGTGCGGTACCGCCCGGCGGCGTCCGACCCACCGCCCTGGAACGCGTTCTAGTCGGGTGTCGGCGACCGTGCCAGAATCGGCCCGACCCTTGACCCGCGGCACTCCGGGAGCAGCCCCATGCGCGCAGCCGTCCTGCACAAGACCGGCCAGGACACCCTCGACGTCCGCGAGGACGTGACGGCGGTCGGCTTCGGACCGGGCACCGTGCGGGTCCGGATGCGCGCCGCCAGCCTGTGCCACTCCGACCTCTCCGCGATGAGCGGCGTGCTCCCGCAGCCCGCGCCGTTCGTCCCCGGCCACGAGGGCGCCGGGGACGTCGTCGAGGTCGGCGAGGGCGTGACGGGCGTCGCGCCCGGAGACCGCGTGGTGCTCTGCTGGATGGCCCCCTGCGGTCGTTGCGCGCACTGCGAACACGGCCGCGGCCACCTGTGCATCGCCAGCCTGCGGCGGCTCGGCGCGCCGGGCTTCCGGCTCGCCGACGACGGCACCGAGGCCTCCGGCTTCTACGGCACCGGCGCCTTCGCCGAGGAGGTGGTGGTCGCCGCCGACGCCGTCATCAAGGTCCCCGCCGACCTGCCGTACGAGGCCGCCGCGCTGATCGGCTGCGGGGTCACCACCGGCATCGGTGCCGCGGTCAACACCGCCCGGGTCGAGCCCGGTTCCTCGGTCGCGGTGATCGGCGCGGGCGGGGTCGGGGTCGCCACCGTCCAGGGCGCCCGGGTCTGCGGCGCCGCCCGGATCACCGTCGTCGACCCGGTCGCCTCGCGCCGCGAACGGGCGCTCGCCTTCGGCGCCACCGAGGCGATCGCGCCCGAGGAGCTCAGGGCGACCGCCAAGGGCCTGCCCGGCGGGGGCTTCGACTACGTCTTCGAAGCCGTCGGCCGGGCCGCCACCGTCCGGGCCGGCTACGACGCCACCCGGCGCGGCGGCGCGGTCGTCGTGATCGGCGCGGGCGCCCAGGACGACCTGGCCCAGTTCACCATGGGGGAGCTCTTCTTCAACGAGAAGCGGCTGCTGCCCTCGCTGTACGGCGGCGCGCCGGTGGCGCGCACGATCGGGCTGGTCGTCGACCGGTGGCGGGCCGGCCGGATCGACCTGGACGGCATGATCACCCATCGGGTCGGGCTGGCGGACGTCAACCGGGCGATCGCGCAGATGCGCGGCGGCGAGGCGCTGCGCACGGTGATCGCGCTGGACCGGCGGGACTGAGCCGGGCCCGCGGGGGCGGGCGCGCTGACGGGGCGGGGGCTGCGGCGCCGACGAGACGGGGCCGGGGAGGCGCGAGGGCCCGCCGGGTGTGTCCTCGGCGGGCCCTCGTGGTGTGCGGTGGTGCGGTCGGGATCAGCTGTCCGTGCGGATCAGCCCTGGGCGCCGGCCCCGCGGTGGCGGCCGTGCGGGTCCATCCCGGCGGTGTCGTCGGCGGCGGAACCGCCCCGGTGGCGACCGTGCGACGCGGCGTCCTCGGCCGTCTTCTCGTCGGCGTCGGTCCCGTTGACCGCGGGTCCGGTGGTGTCGGTGAGGGTGTCGGACATGGGAATCGTCTTCCGTGCGGAGGGTGCAGGTCATCGGCGCCCGTCCGGTGCCTGCGGCACACGGTCGGGTCCCCGATCGGGTGCTCGGTACGCGCCCACAGCCGGTGATCGCGGCCCGCGCCCCGGCCACCATAACGGCCGGGACTGACGAGATCCTATCGACCTCATGAGGCGGGTCCCGTTCCTCCCGCGGGCACCGAGCCCAACCAGTGGCCCACCAGCTCGCGGTAGAACGGCGACAGCACCTGGAGGTCGCCGTGCCGGGCCGACAGCCCGCCGCCCCCGTCCAGCAGCAGCACCCGGTCCGCCCGCAGGGCCGAACTGATCCGGTGCGCGATCACCACCAGGGTCACCGGCCGCTCGGCGAAGGCCCGTTCCACCCGCTCCTCGGCGGCCGCGTCCAGCCGGCAGGTCGCCTCGTCCAGCACCACGACCGCGGCGCGCGCCACGTACGTCCGCACCAGCGCGATCAACTGGCGCTCACCGGCCGACAGTTCACCCGGATCGGGCACCAGGCCCGCCGTCAACCCGCCCAGCCGAGCGACCAGTTCACCCGCCCCCAGCCGCTCGACCGCGGCCGTGAGCTCCCGCGCGGACACCTCCGGGGCCAGCCAGGCCAGGTTGTCCCACAGCGACCCCGGGAACACGTACGCCTCCTGCGGCAGCAGCACCACCCCGCGCGCGCCCCCGCCCACCACCACCGCCCCGCCGGTCGGTGCCACCAGCCCTGCCAGCAGGCCCGCCAGGGTCGACTTCCCCACGCCGCTCGGCCCCACCACCGCCACGTGCTCCCCGGCGCCGAAGACCGCGTCCACCCCGTCCAACACGGCTGCCGCCGCCGGGCCGTGGGCGAACCGGACCCCGAGCAGCCGCACCTCCCCGACCGGCACGCCGGGCGGGGAGGCGTCTCCCTCAACCGCCGTCCCGGCGCGGGAGGGCTGGTCCGTGACCTCCGCCAGCCGGTCCAGCACCACCGCGAGGTTGAGCAGCCAGCCGCCGACCGTCCCGGCCAACGTCCTTACGGCTGGATCGAGTTGCTGGAGCAGGTAGGTGGCGACGCCGAGCAGCTCGCCCGCCGACAGTGCGTCGTGCGCGAGCAGCCACGGGGCCGCCGCGAGGACGGCCAGCACCGGCAGTCGCCCACCGGACGCCACCACCAGCGCCCGCGCCGCCGACGCCCGGCCCAGCGCCCGGGCAGCCGCGGCACTCTCCTCGGCGGCCTCGGCCAGCGCGCGGGCGACGGCCTCCCCGCTCCCCGCGGCCTGCACGTCGCGCAACCCGTGCAGGGCCCGCCCGGCCTCGGCGGCGAGCCGCTCCTCGGCCAGCACGACCGACCCGCGCCGGGCCGCCATCGGCCGCAGCAGCCGCACGAAGACCAGCCCGGCCGCCAGCAGCGGCAGCAGCACCAGCGGCAGGACGGCCGGCGCCAGCAGTGCCAGGCCGGTCAGGGCGGCGACCAGGGTGACCCCCACCCCGCGCAGCGTGCGCAGCAGCGTCGCGGTCAACTGCCGGGCGGCCTCGACCTGTTCGGTGAGCCGTGCGACCTCGGCCGGGTCCGCCGAAGGGCGCGCGAGTGCGCTGCGGACCACCCGCTCGACCAGCGCGTCCCGCAGTGGCTCCACCACCCCGGCGAGGTGCGGGAACCCGGCCCGCGCCGCGAACGCCCGGACCGCCATGGCCGCCCCGAACCCGCCCAACCAGGCCAGCCCGACGGCGGGCCGCCCGGCCAGGAAGCCCTGATCGACCGCCGCCGAGACGAACAACCCGGACACCAGCGGTGGCAGCGCCTCCACCCCGGACCACACGAGCAACCCGCCCAACGCCCCCCGCGTCCCGCGCAACTGCCGGACCAGCAGCCCCCACCCCGGCGCCCCCACCACCGACCTCCGCCGCCGCCGGCGCCGCCCTCCCGCCCGGCGATCAGCCCGCTGCGTGGGAAGTCGGCTCCGCCGACTTTTCGTGCCGGCCGTGGCGCGGTGCGTGGTGATCTGCATGGGAAGTCGGCCCAATCGGCTTTCTACGAGAAGGAGGGGAGAGGGAGGAGAACCCGAGCAGAACCGGCCCGACCGAGCCCCGCCGCCCGGCCCGCCCATGCGGGAGCGGCTCCGGGAGCGCAGGAAGTCGACCAGGCCGACTTCCAGCGCACTCCGCCCGGGGCAGCTGCGCCGATTAGGCAGGCCGAGCGGGCCGCAGGGTCTCGCGTGCGCGGGAAGTCGATGGGGCCGACTTCCTGTGCGCGTGGCACTGGGATTGGCTGCGCTTGCGCAGGAAGTCGGGCGGGCCGACTTCCTGCGCGGTATTGCCTCTGGGGTGTGGGAGGTTGGTGGATTCGACGTTCTGGCCGCAGAGCCCCGCAAGCGTGGGAAGTCGACGGGGCCGACTTTCCGCGCGGGGTGCCGAAACGTATCTCCTCCCCTTGCGCGTGTGTGCGCGTGATCGGGAGTGGCTGGGTTTGCCCGGGAAGTCGATGGGGCCGACTTCCTGTGCGCGTGGCACTGGGATTGGCTGCGCTTGCGCAGGAAGTCGGGCGGGCCGACTTCCTGCGCGGTATT
>NZ_JBFBGS010000019.1:143239-155373 GCF_040684795.1 Kitasatospora sp. NPDC089797
TTGCCTCTGGGGTGTGGGAGGTTGGTGGATTCGACGTTCTGGCCGCAGAGCCCCGCAAGCGTGGGAAGTCGACGGGGCCGACTTTCCGCGCGGGGCGCTGAAACGTATCTGCTCCGCCTGCGCGCTTGCGTGGGAAGTCGACGGGGCCGACTTCTTGCGGGGTTGCTGGGATCGGAGGTCATGTCGTGGCGGCGTGGAGGGTGGTGGTGGAGAGGGTGGCGCGGTAGTCGGGGTGGGCGAGGAGGGTGGTGTGGGGGGCGAGGGCGCGGAGGCGGCCGGCGTCGAGCCAGGCGACGAGGTCGGCGCGGGCGGCGACGGTGGCGCGGTGGGCGATCACCAGGCGGGTGCGGCTGTGGGTGGCGCGGTCGAGGGCCTCGGTGACCCGGTACTCGGTGGCGAGGTCCAGGCCGGAGGTGGCGTCGTCGAGGACGACGACCCGGGCGGGCCGGGCCAGCAGTCGGGCGAGGCCGAGGCGTTGCAGTTCGCCGCCGGAGGGGTGGAGCTCGTCGAGCGGGGTGTCCCAGCCGCGGGGCAGTCCGGCGAGGAAGCCGTCCGCGTGGGCGGCCGCCGTCTCGGCCGGGCCGGCGCCCGCCAGCGCCTCGCGGACGGTGCGGCCGACCAGGGCGGGCCGGGCGAAGGCGTAGCCGACCGCCTGCCGCAGTCCGTCGGGGGACAGGTCGGTCACCGGGACGCCGTCGATCAGCACGGTGCCCTCGTCGGGGTCGCGCAGCCGCCCCGGCAGGGCGGCGAGCAGGGACTTCCCGGAGCCGGAGCGGCCGACCAGGGCGACCGTCCGGCCGCCGGGGACGGTGAGGTCGAGCGGGCCGAGCAGGACCCGGTCGCCGTCGCGCACCAGCACGCCGCGCAGGACGACCTCCCCGGGCCCGCCCGCCGGCAGCGCCGCCGTGCCCGTCGGGGCCGGGGCGAGGGCCAGGAGCTCGTCCACCCGGTCCTGTCCGGCGCGGGCGTGCGCGACCCCGACCAGCGACTCGACCTGCTCGAACAGTCCCGCGCCGAGCGCCGCCCACCCCGCCGCCGCGGCGAGCGCACCGGGGGCGAGGGAGCCGTCCGCGAGCAGCGCCCCGGCGGTGCCGAGCACCGCGACCTCGACCAGGGCGATCAGCAGGGTCGCCTGCCAGGCGGTGCGCCGCTGGGCGGCCCAGAGCGCGTGCCCGGCCGCGGAGAGTTCCGGGAGCGGCGCCAACACCCGTGCGGCCTCGCGCTGTTCGGCGTGCGCCGCGCGGATGGCGGCCAGCCCGGTGAGGGCGCCGCTGAGCCGGTCGGCGAGTTCGGCCTGCACCTCCTGGTAGCGGGCGAACACCGGTCCGGCCTGCCGCAGGAAGAGCCGGATCAGCAGTACGCCGGGGACCACGCCCGCGAAGAAGGCCAGAGCCAGCCAGGGGGACAGCACCGCGAGTCCGAGGATCGCGCCGATCGAGGTGAGCAGCGCGGTGGCGGCGCCGAGGACGGCCGGGAGCCGGCCGCCCGCGTCGCCGGCCGAGCCGAGCAGCCGGGCGGCGAGGTCGCCGGGCGGTGGTCCGCCGTGCAGTCGGCCGCCCGGCCCGAGGGCGAGCAGGTGGCGGACCAGGCGTCCGCGCAAGGCGGCGGTGGCCCCGGCCGAGCAGGCCGGTCCGGCCACCGCGACGGTGGCGTCGGCGGCGGCCGCCGTGCCCAGGACGGCGGCGAGCAGCAGGTAGGCGCCGGACGGACCGGGGCCGGCGGAGCGGTGGCCGAGGGCGGCGTCGACGGCGCCGGCGAGTGCGGCGGGCAGGGCGAGGGTGGTGGCGGCCCCGATCGGCAGGGCGAGGCCGAGCGCGAGGGGCCAGCCGCTCGGGCGGCGGGGCATGTCGGTCCTCCCGTAGGCGGGTTCGGCAGACGACGGGCAGACGACGGCCGGCGGACGGGTGCCGTCCCCGCCTGTCCGGACAGGCGGGGACGGCACACCGGGGACCGGCGTCCGATCAGCTGTTGGTGAAGATCAGACAGGTCAGGATGAGACAGGTGTACTGGCAGCCGCTGCCGTGGCCGGTCAGCTCGACGGACTCGGTCTCCGGCAGGTCCTGCAGCGCCGCGAGGTCGGTCTCGAAGTCGACCATGTTCTCCATGATGTGGGTCCTCCCCTTGAGGGTGCGCCCGCCGCGATCTGCCTGCGGGCGTCGGGTGTTGTGCCCCGGGCGCGGCCTCCATCCGCCGCGCCGGGGTGGTGCCCCGGGCCTCGACGGGCCCGGGAGTCCATGGGGGTGGGGCCGGATCAGCCCGGCCGGCCGGTCCGCAGGAACGCGGCCAGCAGCTCGTGCAGCACGGCGGCGCCCTCCTCGGCCAGCACCTCGTGCCCGGACCCGGCCGCCTCCACGTACCGGAAGTCCGCGCCCTCGACCCGTCCGATGCGCAGCAACTCGTGCCGCAGCGAGCGGGATTGGCTGACCGGGACGACCTCGTCCCGGTTGCCGTGCACCACCAGCAGCGGCGCGCTCAGCCGGTGCGCCAGCTGGAGCACGTCGCGCGGCCCGCGGGCGTCCGTGACCGGATCGCCGCCGCCCAGGCGGGTGGTCAACGCCCTGACGGGGGGCGCCGCTTCGGCCAGCAGGCGGGCGCCGGACAGGAACGGTGCGACCACCGCGCAGCGGGCGACCTGCTCGGCCGGCGCGTGCGCGGCCGCCAGCAGCGCCAGGAACGCGCCGTAGCTCACCCCGAACAGTGCGGGTGGTTCCAGGCCGAGGGCGGCCCGTTGGCCGGCGATGCCGTCCAGCAGGTACAGCACGTCGTCCAGGTCGGGGCCGCCCCAGGCGCCCCGGATGGCCAGGGCGTGCGGCACCCCGTAGCCGGTGGAGCCGCGCTGGTTGGGTGCGACCACCGCCAGGCCCTCGGCGGCCATCCGCTGGAGCGCCGGGTCGAACTCCAGCCGCCAGGCGTCGGCCGGCCCGCCGTGCAGGGCCAGCACCAGGTGCGGGCTGCTCAGCCAGGCGTCCCCGCCGTACACCACCGCCTCCAACGGGCCGGCCGGGCCGGCGAGTTCGAGGCTCTGTGCGGGCTGCCAGCGGCCGCCGTCGCCGGCCGGGGTGCTGCCGTCCAGGCGCCAGCCGGGCGGCGGGGTGCGGGGAGTGCGCGGGCCGCCGGGCTGCCAGGGCAGTACGGTGTCCCGCCACGGCCCGGGCAACCCCGAGCCCAGCGGCGCGAGTTGGAGCGGCAGTGGCATCGGGGCGGTGCCGGCCGGGGCCGGGCCGTGCGCGAGCAGGGCGTCCACGTCCAGGGTGGCCAGTGCCGCCGGGTGGTCGGGTGAGGAGTACGGAATCCGCAGCCCCGCCCCGCCCCAGTGCCCGACCGCGCCGAGCCGCCCGGGCGGGACCGGCAGCGGGTCCAGCCGCCCGGCCGCGGGCCGCCACAGGGCGAGCGCCGAGCCGGCGCCGTGGTCGATCTGCACCGCGACCCGCGGGCCGTCCGCCGCCTGCCGCAGTGCGACCGGCCGCAGGAACATGCCCGCGACGTGCAGGCATTCCGGGAACCGCAGCGGCTCCCCGCCGCCCAGCACGCCCCAGCCGAGCCGGTCGGTGCCGGGCGCGTCGCTGCGCACCATCGCGAACCGGCTGTCCGGGTCGAAGAGCACCAGCCGGTCGTTGCTGTGCTCGCCGATCTCCAGCAGCGGGGTGGTGGTGCCGCTGCGCAGGTCCAGCACCACGCTGCGGACCAGTCCGCCGCCCACCCGGTCCAGGGCGAGCAGTGTGCCGCTGCGGTCCAGCCAGGTACCGCCGCCGTGCAGGCCGGGGATCTCGGCGACCGGTACGGGCTCGCCGCCGTCCGCGCGGACCAGCCATGCGGTGGTCGCAGGCCGGGTGTCCGCGCCGAGGGCGATCGCCACCGGGGCGTGCGGGCCCGCGCCGGGCGGGACGGGGAGCGGCAGCAGGCGCAGTCCGGGCATCCGCAGCGTGGCCAACTCCTGCTCCACGGTGCCGTTTCCACCGGTCGAGAGGCGGACCAGGTCGTGCCGCTCGCCGTCGTGCCGGCAGACCAGCACCGAGCCGTCGGGCAGCGCGACCAGCTGGGAGCGCAGGTGTTCCGAGCGGTTTCCGGGCAGCGGCAGTGCGACCGGCGCGGCGGGCGAGCCGTCCGGGGGCAGCCGCCAACTCTCCACGTACCAGCCGCTGTCGGCGGCCGCGGCCAGGCAGGCCGCGTGGCTGCCGTCGGCGGAGAAGGAGAAGCTCAGCCGGCGCAGGGCCCGGGTGGTGGTGCGGGTGGCCGTGTTCACGTCCGGTCCACCCCGCAGCCGGGGTGCGGGAGTTCGGGGCCGGCGGGAGCGGCGGGGGAGACCGGGCCGACGGGGGCGACGGGCGGGAGCCAGAGCCGGGGGCCGCCGTGCCGGAGCCTGAGCAGGAAGGCCAGCGGCCCCGCGGTGCCGGTGCCGTAGGCGGCGGCGCAGCCCGTGCCGGTCTCGTCGGGGAGGACCAGCAGGCCGTCCCGCAGGGCCGCGCGGGTGGTGATCAGTCGACCCAACTCCTCTGCGCCGATGCGGAATTCCTGATCCTCCGTGGCCTCGGCGAGGTCCAGCAGGTACTCGCCGTCCCCGGCCAGGCCGTGGCAGGCGCTGACCCCGCTGTGCCAGCGGCCGGCCAGCACGGCCCGGCCGGCGGCGCGGGCGAGGGCGAGCGCGGCGGTGTCACCGGTGGCCCGCCACAGCCGGAGCAGGAAGCTGCCCGCGCCGGAGGAGCCGCTGCACCAGTGCGGGAGCCGGATGTGCGCGGGGTCGGCCGCACTCTGCGGCCACCAGGCGGTGCTGCCGTCGGGCACGGTGCTGTGGTCGGAAGCGGCGGAGCCGTCGGGGCGGGAAGGGTTGGAACCGGGATCGCCCCACCGTACGGTCGCTCCGAGGGTCCGCCCGGCGTCGAGCGCGGCCGCGGTGCAGGCCTGCCGGAGGGCGCGGTCGGCGGTCGCCCCGGCGGCGGCGAGCAGGAACGCGCCGACGCCCGCCACGCCGTGCGCGAAGCCGAGGTGGGTGGCCCCGGCGAGCGCCGAGTCGAAGTCCGCCGGTACCGGCCAGACCGTCCCGTACGGCTCGGGTCGTGCGGCGGCGAGCAGGGCGCGGGCACAGCGGTCGGCCCGCTCACCGAACCCAGCACCGGCGACCTCGCCACCGGTGAAGTCATCCTGGGCGAAGCGGAGTTGGGTGAAGCCCGCGCCCGCCGTGCCGTGGCAGACGTCGGGGTTGGGCCATTCGACGGGGATGCGGCGGGCGAGTGTGGCGGCCCGACCGGCCGCCTCGGCGTCGCCCAGTGCCCGGGCAGCGTCCAGCAGCGCCCAGGCCGTCCCCGACCGCCCGAAGTGCAGCCCGGGCAGCAGCACCGGTTCGGCGGCGATCCGCCGCTCGATCCACGTCGCGGCGGTCCGGGCGGTCCGGGCCGCCTCCGCCCGCACCCCGGCCGGCAGGCCGTCCGCCGCCACGGCCCGCGCCAGTACGGCGAGCACGCCCGCGGCGCCGTGCTGCACGTTGCACGGGTCCGTCCGCTCCCCGGCGGGCACCACGGGCCACAGCCGGTCGGACCGCTCGGGCGTCGCCACGGCGGCGAGGTGCCGCAGGCCGTCGTCCAGCAGGCGGTCGAGGGCCGGCCCGTCGGCGCGCCCGCGGGGGCGGCCCCCGACCTCGGCCCCCGCCTCACCCTCGCCGCCCAGACGACCCCCGCCACCCCGACCACCCAGCGCCGCCCGGACCCGCGCCACCCCCCACCGCAGCTCCGGCGCCTCCGCCCGCAGCCCCAGCACCGCCGGTGCCAGCCGCCGCGCCGTCGCGCCGGAGCGGGCCGCGAGGTCGAGCCAGCGGCCGAGCCGCTCGGCGACCGGGCGGGCCTGCGGCAGGTCCTCCGGCAGCAGCGGGTCGTGCCCGGTGGCGAGCAGGAAGAGCAGCCCGCCGAGGGCGTACAGGTCGGCGGCCGGGTCGGCGACGGCGGAGCCCGCGAGGGTGAGCCGGCCCTGTTCGGGGGCGCGGTAGCCGGGGGTGCCGGCCGTTCCGGCCCGCCGGCCGGCTTCGGCGGCGAGTTCGAGGTCGACGAGCCGCAGGCTGCCGTCCGGCCGGACCATCACATTGCCGGGGGAGAGGTCGCGCAGTACGAGTCCCTGCCGGTGCACCCGCTCGACCAGGTCGAGCAGCCCGTGCACCACCGGTTCGGCCTGCGCCCAGTCGACGTCCGGGCTGCCGTCGCGCCGCAGCCGGGCGGCGACCCAGGCGCCCAGCGGCTGTCCGGCGATTCGTTCCTGCACCAGGAAGACGGAGTCGTCCTGCTCGATCAGTTCGACGGCGCGCGGCACCAGCCCCTGCCCGTCCAGCCGGGCGAGCAGGGCGGCCTCGTGCCGCAGCGCGTCCCGGGCGTCCGTCCCGGCGCGGTCGACCTCGATGTGGGCGCGGGCCTGCTTGACCACGACCTCGGCCCCGCTCGCCGCCTCCCGCCCGAGGAACACGCCGCCCTTGGCGCCGTGCCGGACGGCGGCGGTCACCGCGTAGCGCCCGGCCAGCAGCACCCCGCCACCGCCACCGCCACCGGCGGCGCGGCGGGCGCCGGGCGCGGCGAACGGGTCCCGCACCCACCCCGGCGCCCGGTACGAGCCGCCGCGCACGTCCTCGGCCCGTTCCCCGCCGGGCCCGCGCAGCACCGAGCGGTACTCCCCGTCGTTGCCGAGTTCGGCCCGCGCCGCGAACGCGCCGTAGCGGTAGTGCACCCGGCTGCCCGGGCGGTACGGGCGGTCGGACAGGACGACCGGGCCGGGCAGTCCGGCCGTGGCCCGGTCCAGCTCGGCCGCCAATCGCTGGAACTGCGCGTCGTCCGCCGGGTAGACGGTGATGAACTTGCCCGCCGAACCACGGTCGCTGTTGCGGGAGTTGAGCTCGCGCAGGCGTTCCTCCGAAGCGGCGAACTTGAAACCGCACGGGTCCGCGGCGAGCACCCGGACCGCTGCCGCGAGCACCTCCCCGCCGACCGCCGAGGCCGCGCTGACGTGCAGCTTCCACCCCTGCTCCGGCAGGGGAACGGGCGAGGACGCGGACGGCCGGGCCGTGCACCAGAAGCCCCCGACGGCGACCTCCCAGTCGCCGTCGCCTCCCCGGCCCCCGGCGTCGGCCAGGGCCGCCCGCGTCGTCTCCGGCCACGCACCGGCCGCATCCGGCCCGTGGCCCGCCGATCCCCGGCCCCCGGCCGTACGCAGCGATGTGCCCGCCCTCATCCGTCGCCACATCCCTTCGTCGCGGCCGCCGCGCCACGGGTGCCACTGCTCGGCACCCGGGCGTACGGCCCGGCCTGATCGGTGTCCTCGGTTGCGAACCCCTCCGGGGCGTACGCCCGGCGGGCCCCGGTCCGGCTTCCGTCCGGCGGGCCTCGGCCCGCGCCGGCGGAGCGCGCCCTCCCGGCCCCGGTCGGGGCTACTGCCGGGGCAACTCCCGTTCGCAGGACTGAAGTTAGTTTCGAGAAAACCGCAGGCTCAACGCAGAGCCGGTCACTTCACTCGTAAGGGTGATCAGGGGGCGGTTTCGAATTCGTACGAGAACACTGCTGTGAGTAACGGGCGCCCGGCGTGCTGGCGCGTACGGCGCGCGCGGGCTCCGAACGGGCGCCCCGGACCGGGCTCCGGGCGCCCCGGCCGCAGGTTGACGCGCATCCGTACGGCACCAGCACCCCCGTCCGCGGTCCCGCCCGGCACCGTCCCCCGATCGGCCGAGGCCCGACCGCCCCCGCGCGCACGGTAGTCTCGACAGGTGCCGAAACTGTCCGACGTCATCACCGCGCTCGAAGAGGTCTACCCCCCGCAGTGGGCGGAGTCCTGGGACGCCGTCGGCCTGGTCTGCGGAGACCCCGGGGCCGAGGTCGGTCGCGTGCTGTTCGCCGTCGACCCCGTCCAGGCGGTCGTCGACGAGGCCGTGGAGTGGGGCGCCGACCTCGTGGTCACCCACCACCCCCTCTACCTGCGCGGCACCACCAGCGTCGCCGCGACCACCTTCAAGGGCCGGGTGGTGCACACGCTGATCACCCACGGCATCGCGCTGCACGTCGCCCACACCAACGCCGACCACGCCGACCCCGGCGTCTCGGACGCGCTGGCCGAGGCGGTCGGCCTCCGGGTCACCGGCCCGCTGGTGCCGGACCCGACCGACCCGCTGGGCCGCCGCGGCACCGGCCGGATCGGCCTGCTGGAGCCCCCGCTGACGCTGTCGGCCTTCGCCGCGCAGGTCGCCGCGGGCCTGCCCGCGACCGCGGCCGGCGTGCGCGTCTCCGGCGACCCGGACCGCCTGATCGGCCGGGTGGCGGTGTGCGGCGGCTCGGGCGACAGCTTCTTCGCCGATGTACGGGCGGCCGGCGTGGACGCCTACGTGACCGCCGACCTGCGACACCACCCGGCCTCCGAGGCCACCGAGGCCGCGCCGGTCGCGCTGGTCGACGCCGCCCACTGGGCCACCGAGTGGCCCTGGCTCGGCCTGGCCGAGCGCGCCCTGCGGGCCGCCGCCGACCAGCACGGCTGGGCCGTGGAGACCAAGGTCTCCCACCGGGTCACCGACCCGTGGACCGCGCACGCCCCCATGTCCTTCACCGCCTGACCCGATTCACAGGAGCTTTCCCCTTGAACGCCGCGCCCGCCGACCAGATCCGCCTGCTCGACCTCCAGGCCATCGACTCGAAGCTCGACCAGCTGGCCCACCGGCGCCGGGGTCTGCCCGAGCACGCCGAGATCGAGAAGGCCACCGCCGACCACACCGCGCTCAAGGACCTCGTCGTCGCCGCCGAGGCCCAGAAGGGCGACACCGCCCGCGAGCTGACCAAGGCCGAGCAGGACGTCGAGCAGGTCCGGGCCCGTGCGGCCCGCAACCAGCAGCGCCTGGACTCCGGCGCGATCACCTCGCCGAAGGACCTGGAGAACCTCCAGCACGAGATCGGCTCGCTGGCCAAGCGCCAGGGCGACCTCGAGGAGGTCGTGCTGGAGATCATGGAGCGCCAGGAGAGCGCCAAGACCCGGGTCGAGGAGCTGAGCGCCCGCCTGGAGCACTCCACCATCGTCCTCACCGAGGCCGAGGGCCGCCGGGACGCCGCCTTCGCCGAGATCGACGGCGAGGCCGACAAGGTCAAGCGCGACCGCGAGACCGTCGCCGCCGTCATCCCGGCCGACCTGCTGAAGGTGTACGCGAAGCTGCGCGAGACCCAGGGCGGCGTCGGCGCGGCCCGGCTCTACCAGCGCCGTTGCGAGGGCTGCCGCACCGAGTTCTCGATCACCGAGCTGAACGCCATCAAGGCCGAGCCGGCCGACAAGGTGGTCCGCTGCGAGAACTGCTCGCGGATCCTGGTCCGCACCGCCGACTCGGGCGTCTGATCAGGTGCCGGCGCGCTTCATCGTCGAGGCGGACGGCGGGTCCCGGGGCAACCCGGGGCCGGCCGGCTACGGCGCGGTGGTCCGGGACGGCGACACCGGGCAGCTCCTCGCGGAAGCCGCCGAGTTCATCGGCCACGCCACCAACAACGTGGCCGAGTACAAGGGCCTGATCGCCGGTCTCAAGGCAGCCCGCGCGCTCGACCCGGACGCCTCGGTGGACGTCCGGATGGACTCCAAGCTGGTCGTCGAGCAGATGTCCGGGCGCTGGAAGATCAAGCACCCGGACATGCAGCCGCTCGCCGCCGAGGCGCGCGAGGTCCTCCCGCGCGGCCGGGTCACCTACACCTGGATCCCGCGCGCGCAGAACAAGGACGCCGACAAGCTGGCCAACGAGGCGATGGACGCGGGCCGGGACGGGCGCCAGTGGGAGCCCCGCAAGCCAGCCGGAGCCGGTACGACCACCGGAACGGGTGGTCAGGCCGTCGCGGCCGAGGAGCTGCCGAAGCCCCCCGCCCCCAAGGCCGGCTGGGCCGCCCCCGCCGACCTCGGCACCCCGACCACCTTCGTCCTGCTGCGCCACGGCGAGACCCCGCTCACCCCGGAGAAGCGCTTCTCCGGCAGCGGCGGCAGCGACCCGGAGCTGTCCGACCGGGGCCGCTGGCAGGCCGAGCGGGCCGCCGAGGCGCTCGCCGCGCGCGGCAGCGTCCAGGCCGTGGTCGCCTCCCCGATGCGGCGCACCCGGCAGACCGCCGAGATCGTCGCCGCCCGGCTCGGCCTGGAGGTCCGCTACGAGGACGGGCTGCGCGAGGTCGACTTCGGCGCCTGGGAGGGCCTCACCTTCGCCGAGGTGCACGAGCGCCACCCGGAGGACCTCGCGGCCTGGCTCGGCTCCGCGAAGGCCAAGCCGACCGGCAGCACCGAGAGCTTCACCACCCTCACCCACCGGGCCGGCGTCGCCCGGGACAAGATCCTCGCCCGGTACGCCGGGAAGACGGTGCTGGTGGTCTCGCACGTCAGCCCGATCAAGACGCTGGTCCGGCTCGCCCTGGGCGCCCCGCCGGACTCGATGTACCGGATGGAGCTGTCCGCCGCCTCGATCTGCGCCGTCCAGTACTACGCGGACGGCAACGCCTCGCTGCGGCTGCTCAACGACACCTCACACCTGCGCTGAGGACCTGCGCCGGGTACCTGCACTGACCCTCCCCACCGGGAGGTCAGTGCACCTCGGTGACCACCACGTCCAGTTGCCACGGCTTGCGCGCCGTGCCCTCCGCCGCCAGTTCGACCCGGTGGCCCAGCTCCCGCAGCGCGTCCATCAGCTCGCCGGGCGTCTTCGGCTCGGCCCCGGCGACCAGCAGGTCCCGCACCAGCCGGCCCTTGGTCGCCTTGTTGAAGTGGCTGACCACCGTGCGCCGGCCGTCCCGCTCCTGGAGCACCCGGACCGTCGCGGTCCGGGAGGCCACCTCACCGGCCGGCTTCCAGGCCGCCGCGTAGGCGGAACTGCGCAGGTCCAGCACCAGCCCGTCCGCCACCTCGGGGAGCACGGCGGCCGTCGCGCTCCGCCAGTACGCGCCGAGCGCCCCCAGCCCCGGGAGCTTCACGCCCATCGAGCAGCGGTAGGACGGGATGCGGTCGGACACCCGCACCGCACCCCACAGACCGGAGAACACCAGCAGCGAGCGCTCGGCGCGCCCGCACGCGGCGGCGTCCAGGGTGGCCAGCCCGAGGTTGTCGAACAGCACGCCGGTGTACACCTCACCGGCCGGCCGGGCCCCCGCCTCCGGCAGGCCCGCGTTCTTGGCGATCTCGCCGCGCAGCCCGGGCGTGAGCCCCAGCACCTCGGCGGCCGTGTCCTGGTCCCCCCGGCAGAGGCTGACCAGCGCGTCCAGCACCGCGCCGCGCGCCGCCGTCAGCCCCGGCAGCGACAGCCGGTCGAGCGCGACCGGCTCGCCGTCCCCGGACGCGGCCTTGCCCTCCGAGGGCGGCAACAGCACCAGCACAGCGGACTCCTCAACAATCTGTGGCGGACGGACCCCGCCACCCTACTGCGGCCGCTCCGGCCCCCAACGCCACGCACAGGGGCGAGTAGTACCGGACGTTCAGCCGCCGGAACCGCTCCGAACGCTCGCTCAGCCGCCCGAACACCACCGGCCCGGCCAGCCCGCGCGCCAACAGCACCCCGGCCACCGCCCGCACCCCGGCCCGCCGCAGCCCCCGCGGCCCGACCCGCGGCAGCACCCCGGCCTCCGCCGCCACCAGGTAGGAGGCCGTCCCCAGCAGCCCGGCCACGGTCAGACAGGCCCGCGCGGGCGGCACCCCCTCGCCCGCCCCCACCACGGTCTCCGCGAACTCCTCCGGAGTCCGCAACGGCCACGGCGTCACCGCCCACACCACGTGCAGCCCCGCCGTCACCGCCAGCCCCGCCGACACCCCGGCCCCCACCGCCCTGATCGCACCCATCACCCGCACCCCTCCATGAGACGCCCCCGCACCCCCACCGTACGAGCCCTCACACCACCCCCCACCCGCACCCCGTCTCCCCCCTCACCACCCCCTGCGGGCGCGCGGGCCCCGCCCCGCGCGCCCAAAGCCCCACACCCACCCACCCCCCCAAACCCGCACCCACCCCCCCCAAACCCGCACCCACCCACCCCCAGCAACCCACCCACCCCTAGCAACCCACCCCCACCTCCCCCACCCACCCCCCCACCCGACCAGGCGAGAGGGACGCGCTGCGGGAGGGGGCGGTGGAGGGGGTGGGTGCGGAGAGGGGCGTGACGGGTGATTTTCAGACTGCC